>NZ_JAMBEP010000003.1 GCF_023374055.1 Luteimonas galliterrae
CGTGCGAATGAATTCGCACCTACGAAAAGCAAGAGTATCGGGCAAAGCGCTGGGTTACTCGCTTCGCTCGCCCTCCGGGCCATCTGCTGACGCAGAGGTTCGCTCCGGCTTTCGGCCTCCGCAGTCCCGCCTTCGCGAGGATGACGACTTACGAACGACCGTACGCTGCCTATGGCAATTCAGCCCGCGCTTTCAGCGCATCGAGAAACCTGCGCGGCGCGCCGTCGAAGCCGCCGTTGGACATGAATACGACATGGTCGCCGCGCGTCGCCAGTTCGCGCAGCATTGCGATCAGCGCATCCACATCGGCCGCAGTGCGCGCATCGCCTCGCATCGCCGCGACCACTTTGCCGGCGTCCCAAGCCAATTCCGGGCGGTGCAGGAACACCACCGCATCGGCCCCGTCCAGCGACGGCGCAAGCGCATCGGCATGCGCGCCCAGCCGCATAGAATTGCTGCGCGGCTCCATCGCCACCACGATGCGCGCACCACCCACCCGGGCGCGCAGGCCTGCGAGCGTAGTCGCGATCGCCGTCGGGTGATGCGCGAAATCGTCGTAGACGGTGATGCCGCCGATTTCGCCCAACACTTCCAGCCGGCGCTTCACGCTGCGGAAATCGGCCAATGCGGCGACCACCGAGGCGACATCGACGCCGACCGCATGGCAAGCCGCCAGCGCCGCGAGCCCGTTCATCACGTTGTGGCGCCCGACCAGCGGCCAGCGCACGACGCCGATCTGCGCGCCGCGATGGATGACCCCGAACTCGCTGCCGTCGCCCTTGACCAGGCGCGCGCTCCAATCGAAACCGTCGCCCAATCCGAAGGTGTCCACCGGCGTCCAGCAGCCCATCGCCAATACTTCGGCGATCTTCTCGTCTTCGCCATTGACGATCAGCTTTCCGCGCGCGGGCACCGTGCGGACGAGATGATGGAACTGGCGCTGGATCGCCGCCACGTCCGGAAAGATGTCGGCGTGGTCGAACTCCAGGTTGTTGAGGATCGCCACCGTCGGCCGGTAATGCACGAACTTGCTGCGCTTGTCGAAGAAGGCGGTGTCGTATTCGTCGGCTTCGACCACGAACTCGCGGCCCGTTCCGATGCGCGCGGACACGCCGAAATCCTCGGCCACGCCGCCGATCAGGAAGCCGGGCTCGCGCCCAGCGGCCTGCAGCAGGTATGCGAGGATGGTGGTCGTGGTCGTCTTGCCGTGCGTCCCGGCCACGGCGATCGTCTCGCGACCCGGCAGCACGCGCTCGCGCAGCCATTCCGCGCCGGAGGTGTAGCGCAGGCCCTCGTCCAGCACGTACTCGACCGCATCGTTGCCGCGCGACAAGGCGTTGCCGATCACGATCTCGTCGCAGTCGCGCGAGATGTTGTCCGGCGTATAGCCTTGCTTGAGGGCGATGCCGAGGTTTTCGAGCTGCGTCGACATCGGCGGATAGATCGCCTGGTCGCTGCCTTCGACTTCGTGGCCCAGTTCGCGCGCCAAGGCCGCGACGCCGCCCATGAAGGTGCCGGCGATTCCCAGGATGTGTAGCTTCAAGTTCGTCGATTCCTAGTCAATTGAAGCAAGCCGACACTTGAACGCTGGCGGCCTGCTCCCTCTCCCGCTTGCGGGAGAGGGCTGGGGTGAGGGCGCACGACCGATCAGGTCGCGGCGAAATCCTCTGGACCCTCTTGCTTTGTTTCGCAACAACGCAGGCGCAAGTAGATACATTCGATGCCATCGTGAGATATCGCGCGCCCTCATCCGGCGCTTGGCGCCACCTTCTCCCGCAAGCGGGAGAAGGAAAGCCTCAACCGACCTCGGTCGCAGGCGCGATCGCCTCGATGATCCGGTTGAACACCTCGTCCATCGAACCCACGCCGTCGACCACGGTCAGCTGCCCATGCTGGCGATAGAACTCGATCACCGGCGCGGTCTGCTGGTCGTACACCTGCAGGCGCTTGCGCACCGATTCGGGATTGTCGTCGTCGCGGCCTTCGGCCTTGGCGCGGCCGGCGATGCGGTCGATCAGCAGCTCGTTGTCCACGTCCAGTTGCAACGCGAAATCCATCGGCTGGCCGATGCGCTGCAGCAGCTTGTCCAGCGCCGCGGCCTGGGCCAGGTTGCGCGGATAGCCGTCCAGGATGAAGCCGTTGGCCGTGTCCGGACGCGAGAAACGGTCCTCCAGCATGCCCAGCAGGATCTCGTCGGACACCAGGTCGCCGCGCGCCATGATGACCTTGGCCTCCAGGCCCAGGGGCGTGCCCGCGGCCACTTCCGCACGCAGCAGGTCGCCGGTGGAAATGTGCGGCACCTGCAGGTGCTGTTTCAGCTTAGCCGCCTGCGTGCCCTTGCCGGAACCGGGCGCGCCGAGGAGTACCAGTCGCATCGCTTGCTCCAAAACGCCGAAAATCGAGTCGCCGCAGGGCGTTACACTCCCCTTGCCGCGGCGAAATACCGTGCCAGCTTACCGCAAACCCCCCGAAATCCCGAGCCTGCCCATGTCCGGAACCCTGCTCTACGCCCAGTCCGGCGGCGTCACCGCCGTCATCAACGCTACCGCCAGCGCCGTCATTACCGAGGCCCGCGCCCGCAAGGTCAAGGTATTGGCCGCGCGCAACGGCATCTTGGGCGCGCTGCGCGAGGAACTGATCGACACCTCCAAGGAATCCGCCGCCGCCATCCGCGCCCTGGCCCACACGCCCGGCGGGGCCTTCGGCTCGTGCCGGGTCAAGCTGAAATCGCTGGAAGCCGACCGCGCCAAGTACGAGCGCCTGCTGGCCGTGTTCAAGGCCCACGATGTGCGCTGGTTCCTCTACAACGGCGGCAACGATTCGGCCGACACGGCGCTCAAAGTGTCCAAGCTGGCGGCGGAGTTCGACTACCCGCTGACCTGCATCGGCGTGCCCAAGACGGTCGACAACGACTTGGCCGTGACCGATTGCTGCCCGGGTTTCGGCTCGGCGGCGAAATACACCGCGGTCTCGGTCCGCGAATGCGCCCTGGACGTGGCCGCGATGGCCGAAACCTCCACCAAGGTCTTCGTCTACGAGGCGATGGGCCGCCACGCCGGCTGGCTCGCCGCCGCGGGCGGTCTGGCCGGCAAGACCGTGGACGACGCGCCGCATCTGATCCTGTTCCCGGAGCGGCCTTACGACGAGGCGGATTTCATCGCGCAGGTGAAGAAGATCGTCGCCCGCGTCGGCTACTGCGTGGTGGTGGCCAGCGAAGGCATCCGCACCGCCGACGGCAAGTTCGTCGCCGACGCCGGCGGCGGCAAGGATTCGTTCGGGCATACGCAATTGGGCGGCGTGGCTTCGTTCTTAGCCGGTCGCGTCAAGGATCAACTGGGCATGAAGGTGCATTGGACGTTGCCCGACTATCTGCAACGCTCCGCACGTCATCTGGCGTCTAAGACCGACCTCGACCAAGCGCTTGCAGTCGGCAAGGCTGCGGTGCAGTACGCGTTGAAGGGCATGAATGCGACGATGCCGGTGATCAAGCGGACTTCCGATTCGCCGTATCGCTGGAAGATCGAGCCGGCGGCGTTGGAGAAAGTCGCCAATCATGAGAAGACGATGCCGGCGAATTTCATTCGCAAGGATGGTTACGGAATCACCGCATCTGCACGGAAGTATTTGGAGCCGTTGATTCGCGGCGAATCGCCGCCGCCGTACGGGCGGGATGGAATTCCGAATTACGTTGCTTTGAAGAATGTCGCCGTCAAGCAGAAGTTGTCGGTTTGGAGGGGGTGATCCAAGAGCCTGAAACTGTTATGCCGGCAGATCTACCCCGATAAACGGTATGCGGGTGAATGTGCCGCATAAAACAGCGGCGTCGATGCCCGCCGAAGCAATCGCTTGCCGCGCAAGCGCCTGATCTGATTGGGATTTATCTGATTGACGGTCTTCGCTGGTCGTCGCACACTGCGGTTTATGCCCCAGTTTGGGGTCTAAATGTAGTTAGGTGTCATGGGAGATCACCGCGACTTCGACAAGCTCTTGGCATACCTTCGGCGCGTTCCGTCGGTGTCCGGCTCGATCGGCTCTGGCAAGTTCGACAATGGCAACTGGTGGGTCAAGTTCTCGCTCGACATTACACACCCGCTTGCTTGGAGCGTCGTGCAAGAGTTCGGTTGTGTCCTCAACTACCTCTCACTGGAAGAACGCTTGCCCACCTTGTTCATGCCCGTTTCCCCCGCGCCCTACCTCAACGGTGGGCCGGTAGACTTCCTTGCGTGGGTCATCGAGTCCAAGGATCCTTCGTTCAAGCCCGGCACTGTTGCCGAGTGGCTCGAGGGCCGTCTTCCACGCCCGGTCGAAGACCTGGCTCAATGGGAGTCCGGCGATGACACCTAACAATTCATTCAAGCCGAACCCGCTTCGCGGGTCGGCTTAATTCAGGCGTTAGGCGGCACAGCCATGTCCTCGCAAGTCCAACATTTCGCAGAAGCGGCGAACCAATTCTGCTCTTGGGCTGAGCATGCTCCGCAATCTCCCGAGGCCGAGGCAGGAACAGCTCTACGGCTGCTATCTAGCCTCTATCAGCAAGCGCTTACCCTTCCAGACACCTTCGCGGAGGGAGAGCCCGCGGAGACAACTGACGAGGAGTGGAAGAGCATCTACCGCCGTTTTGGGGCACTGCCCTTCAACTACTACTCGCAGCGCTTCGATCCGATGGACGTTCAGAATGATGCGCTTGAGCTGGGAGACCTTGCGGACGATCTCGCTGACACTTGGAGAGACTTGCGGCGGGGCCTCTCACTCTTCAAGTCAGGTCACGTCGCTGCCGCTGGCTGGGAATGGCGACAGAGTTTCTGGCAGCATTGGGGGCATCATGCAGCGGGCGGCATCTATGCACTGCACTGCTGGCTTGCGGAGCATTCTCAGGGTGCCGCCTAACAATTCATTCAAGCCGAAGCCGCTTCGCGGCTCGGCTTAATTCAGGATGCAGGGGGATTTATGCTGGATCGTCACGAAGAGCTTGAGCACTATGCGAACTACGCCGAGTACTCAAAGACCTTGCGTACATGGCTCGTTGCTTACGGGATCGGGGGTCCGGTTCTCCTAAATACAAACGATCATTTGCTCAAACTATTCAATTCCTCACCCCTAAAAAATTGGATCATCTTCTTCTTCCTTGCTGGTGTATTCGGCCAAGTCTTGCTTGGATTTATCAACAAATGGTGTGCCTACCACATGTATCTCGGTACCTGTAGGCCCAACCTCAAAGACACAACTCGCTACAAGTTCTGGCACTACATAAATGAGCGCAGCTGGATTGACCTGACTATCGACGGCCTTTCGATCGCATCGTTCGTGATTGCAACTGTCCTCTGCCTAGTTTTGGTGATCTAGCATGCAGCCTAACAATTCATTCAAGCCGAACCCGCTTCGCGGCGCGGCTTAATTCAGGCGTTAGCCACCATGAAACACCTTACATCGCCCTTGCTGTTTCTCAGCCTCGCGCTCGCTGCGCGCGGCTCGGTCGCGCAGGAAAGCCTGCCTGTCCCTTCGATCGCCGACGCCACGTACGCCGAGTACCGAAACGAGTACCGGGCAAGCGCGCTTTGCGGGAAGGAGGAAATCACCCTGTGGAGCTGCGAGACCCGCAGGCGCGCCTATGCGCTTTGCTCTTCCCCCGTAGTCACCCGCACCTCGGGCTACATGCAATACCGGGCCGCCAACCGCGGCAAGATGACCTTCCAGTACCCCGCCGCAAAAAGCCCGCCGACCGGACTTTTCAGCTATGTCTCGTACGGCAACGGCAATGCCTCCCTGGAATTCACGAGCAGCGGTTACCACTACATGCTGCTCGACCCCCTTAGGGAGAACTCGTCCATCGTGGTGTCGCCACCCGCCGGCGGAAAAGAAACGGAAATCGCTTGTCCGGGCAATCAAACCCTTCAGGTCAACTACACCATGCGACTCATGTACGACTCCGGCGTATGGCTGGGCAAGTGACACGCATGGCGGCTAACAATTCATCCAAGGCGACGCCTCTTCGCGGCGCGAATTCCCGTGGCCGCATTTTTATGTTTGCTCCGTCTATGCACCATAGAGTGCCCGCCTGACCACTCGAGCCGCCCCACTTCGCGGTTCCGCTCATTCGGCGTTATGAGGAATAGTGACGTGACCAATCGCAACCCCGCCGAACAGCTTGGAAAGATCGAAGCTGAACTACGTCGTCTTGGCTTGCTCGTTGGCCCCATCCAACCCGCTCAGGTCGTCCGCTCGGCCTTCGGTATGGGTGAGATGCCGTTCGAAGATTGGCTCACGAAAGTCTTCCTGCCTCGTGCTTACGAGGCGGCGGACAGGAATCAATGGCCGCAGACAAGCCAAGTCGGGACCGCTGCCATCCGCAATCTCGACGGTCAAGCAGATTACGCAGCCTTAATTACATTGCTTTGCGAATTCGATCGAATAGTCGAAGCCTTGTAAACCTAGGATACAGGCAGGCAGGGTGGATTTCACTATGAGAAAAAATCACGCAACCGTGTTTTTCATTATTCTGTTCGCACCGCTTTTGTTGTTCGCTCGACCATCAAGCGGTGAAAACGAAACGAAAACCAAAGAAACCGAGCCTTCAGTAAGCGAACAAGAATCGGCTGAAGACGAAAATCCGCAAAAATGCAATAGAGCTTGGCGGAAAGCGATCTCTAAACAGATTGATCTCGGCTTTTTTGCCTCTTACGAGAAACTACCTAAGATAACCTTCGCGGAAATATCGAAGGCCGAGTTTGACCGCTATAAAAGCGTTTATCGTCCCAAGCTGGATCCGCAGCCTTCTCGCATCACGATCACTGAAACCACTTTTACAATTGACACTAACCTGGCCAAGCTAACTTTCTACCGAGAAAATCAAGATCTATTGGATCGGCATCATGCTTGCTGGATGGTGTACAAGGGTTATTACCCGGAGCTGAAAACCCATGCTTTGGTAGATGCATCCGAAGCAGAGGGCCTGAACTTCGGCACATATATGTTAGTCGATAGCGATACGAACACGGCTTACTCTCTCGCCTCTATGGAAGCGGACGGTGCTGTCGAAACACCTCTTGTTTCGCCTGGAAACGGTTATTTGGCCTATTACCAGAATTCTCCGTACAAACCAGGCACCTTTATTGGGCTGATCCGGATTACCGGCGATCCGAAGCGATTCAGAGAGTATGCGAGTTTCTCTTCGAGGGAGTACAAAGATTCTGATCGCTTCAACTCCGTTGAAGATCTAGTCTGGATCGATGATGACGCCTTTGCCGTTAAAGCAGCGCATATCGAGAAATTCAGTGAAACTCGCCCCGAGCCCAAATACTTCAAAACGAAAAGCCTTCGCGAGGTAAAGGCCCCGTAGGGCGCTGTCAGGCGCGGAGAACGGCACTTAAGCGAGAGAAAAACCGAGTCAGAGGCCGTTTTGATAATGGCGTCTGACCCGTTTCCCCATATATTGAGCCAAACCAGCGTAGCCCGGGTAAGCGCAGGGCCGTAGGGCGGGTTCCAACCCGCCGTTTACCGATCGAAGCCGAGGAACGCGCCGAGATACAGCAGAAATACCGGTATGTGGGCTGTTATCGGATCGTGCATACGGCGGGTCAGGACCCGCCCTGCAAATGCTTAAATTCGGGCGTTATGCCAATGCGAATATTCCTTGCGACTCTGTTTTCATCTTTTGCCGCCGTAGCTGTGCAGCCTGTAGTACTGCTCAGTTGGTTCTTTCTCCCAGCTTTGCTACAAGGCGCCGACCTGTCGCAGGACGTACTCGCCCTGACGACCTTCATGGCCATGTTTTTTGCGGTTCCATTCGTCCTTCTCCTTGGCATTCCCCTCACGCTCGTGCTGTATCGTCTCGGCCGCCTCAAATGGTGGCCGCTAGCGCTCGCAGGCACTATCGCTGGCGGCCTATTCGTCGGCTGGCGCGGTCCGGGTTCGGACAAGGGCGCTTCCTCTGGCGGCAACTGGTACGGCAGTTACAGAGACTTCGTCGTTGATGGCGAGCCCACGTTTTATGGCTGGCTGAGTTATCTGCAGTCCGTAACTATCTTGGCTCTGCACGGACTGATCGGGGCCACCGTGTTTTATTTCGTTTGGGTGCGCTGGATGCGCCCTAACAATGCATTCACGCCGAGCCCGCTTCGCGGCTCGGCTTAATTCAGGCGTTAGCCGCTACGAGGAGTTCTCAGTCATGGGGCTTTTGACCTTCAGCATCAACGTCACCCTCGACGGTTGCGTCGACCACCGGGAGGGGATCGCCGATGACGAGACACATGCCTTCTTCACCCGCTTGATGGACGAAGGCGGGGCGATGCTGTGGGGCCGCGTTACCTACGAGATGATGGAGAGCTACTGGCCGGCAGTCGCCCGAGGCGACGTGGAGGTACCGCCGGCGATCCGCGAGTGGGCGGTAAAGCTGGAGACCAAGCCGAAGTACGTGGTGTCGTCGACGCGAAAGGACTTTCGGTGGACCAATACCCACCACATCGCCGGCGACCTTCGCACGGAGGTGCAGAAACTGAAGGACGCGACTCCGGCCGGTGTGCTCCTTGGTAGCGGCAAGCTCGCGACCGAGCTGGATCGGCTGGACCTGATCGACGAGTACATGTTCCTCGTTCACCCTAGGATCGCCGGCCACGGCCCGACCCTGTACCAGAGCGGGCTGCCCAGTACGCGACGGCTCGATCTGGTCTCCGCGAAGCCGCTCCGCTGCGGCGCGGTCGCCATGCATTACCGGCGCGAGTGCGGCTAGCAATTCATTCAAGCCGACGCCACTCCGCGGGTCGGCTTAATTCCAGACGTTAGACCGCACAGAGGGGCATATGGCAACTGAGAACACAACGGCGTCAACGGGTCTTGCCCGCATTGCCATCGGCGTACTCTCGCTGAGCCCTTTTGCCGTAGCCCTGGACCTCTGGCTACGTTTTTTACCGAACTACCCCGCCATGCAATACATGCGCACTGCTGACCCAATCGTTCAAGCGGGTTGGATCACGCTGGGCCCTATCGGCATCATTGCCATCATACTTTTACGACGACATCCCATTGCCGGCACGATTCTTGCCTTGGCATTCTGCGCGGCATATGTACCACTCGCGAGACTACTTTGGCGCCATTTTACCTGGGGCTGCTGGGTTGCAATCGGATCCGTTGTGCTTGCAGTGACAGGCACTATTCTCTGGGCGCGGTCCAACAATCCGCCCAAGCCGACATCGCTTCGCGGCGCGGCTTAACCCTGGCGTTAGACCGCACCCATGCCCCGCTACGACTTCGAACTCTTTGCTGGCTACCATCAGTTTTACCTGCAGGACGAGCCTGCGGATGGCAATCTCGGCGATGCCTGGACCGAGGAAGCTTCAAACCGCCTTCTTGCTGTTACTCCTGGTATCGTTGGCGTGGGCACCGTCCGCAATATGGATGTGCTGGTAACCATAGACATCTTAGACGGAGAGCCTCGGCTCGATCTGGCCAGATTCGACCATGTGGTTGAGTGCTCTCTTTCAATTCAGAGCGGCCGCATCGTCGTTGCAGGATGCACTGACTACTTCCCCGATGCGGCCCGCATTGATGTTACAGCTGGCACGTATCGCGTCCGCTAGCCATTCATTCAAGCTGAAGCCGCTTCTCGGCTCGGCTTAATTCAGGCGTCAGGCGCCAAGGAGACATCATGACTGTCAAGCGTATGGACAACGTCGGCATCGTGGTAGAAGACATCGAGGCCGCCATTGAGTTCTTCACCGAACTTGGCCTCCAGCTCGAGGGGCGCGCCCCGATCGAAGGAGACTGGGCAGGCGGCGTCACCGGATTGCGCGGCATGCGCGTCGAGGTGGCCATGATGCGTACGCCGGACGGCTACAGCCGGCTCGAGATGTCCCGTTTCCTCGCGCCGCCCGTGGTCGCCGATCACCGCAACGCACCGGTGAACGCTCTCGGTTACCTGCGTGTCATGTTCACCGTGGAGGACATCGACGATACGCTCGCCCGGCTTAGCAAACACGGCGCGAAGCTCGTCGGCGAAGTGGTCCAGTACGAAGACATGTATCGGCTCTGCTACATCCGGGGCCCCGAAGGAATTCTCATCGGGCTCGCTCAGGAACTCGGGCAGCATATTTCCCGAGTGGATCCCTTAAGAACGTAAGCGTTGAGAACCGGATTGGCGTCCAACAAGTCATTTGAGCCGGGCCCGCTTCGCGGGTCGGCATAATTCAGGCGTTGGGCCCCTGGAAGGCGCCACGCCCGGCGCGGCCTTCTTTTGAGGATAGTGGTCTTGTCGATTTGACCAGCCCTTGTTCGTCGTAGCCATACCAGACAGACCCACATACGGAGAACAGGCTATGCGGTTCATCATCACGGCGCAGTCGAATGCGGAGAAGACGACGGTCGACCAACAGCCAGAATTCGATGCGGAACTCTTCAAGGCGTACATGCGCTTCAACGAGGAGATGCATCGGGCCGGCGTGCTTATCGCATCCGAAGGCCTCAACCCTGCGGCGAAAGGGGCTCGCATCGCGGTGGCAGAAGGCAAGCGCTACATCGTCGACGGCCCCTTCGCCGAGTCGAAGGAACTGGTGGGAGGCTTCTACCTCATCGAAGTGGGCTCGCTCGACGAGGCGATTCAATGGGCCCTCCGCGCTCCGTCCGGCTTCGGGGCCGACGACATTCTGGACATTCGCCAATTGACAGGCTCGGGAGACCTGCCGCCTGAAATTCTCCAACTCATCGCGGAGGCTGCGCCGACATGGAGTGCCGCGGCTTGGCCGCCGCTCAATGCGAACAAATAGCAAGCGCTGTAGGCTGGGTTGGCCTCATCAACCCAGCATCACGGTTGTACAGGGAAAGGCTGGGTTGATGAAGCCAACCCAGCCTACGAACTTACCCAGGCTGCGCTTAGTGTCAGGCGAACAAGACAGAGCCTTAACCCGCCGTTGACGGCCGCAGAATATGCGGTGTGGTTAATCGAAGCTTCGTGCGAAAGCGGGAGGCGGCCATGGCCACGCAACAAGCGATAGACGAAGCCGACATCCGGCGACGACTCGATCGATTTCTCGATGCGGTCCGCGCCATGGATATCGAAGGCGTGAGGCCGATCTATGCGCCGGATCTGGTGTCGTTCGACATCGTCCCGCCGCTGCAGCACCTCGGAGCGGAGGCGAAGCTCAAGAACTGGCGGGACGTCTTTGCGGCCTACCAAGCTCCGCTCGGCTACGAACTGCGCGACCTCACGCTGGCCGTGGACGGCGACGTGGCGTTCGGGCGCAGCCTCAACCGGATCAGCGGCACCTTGAAGAACGGGAAGCGGAGCGATTACTGGGTTCGCTGGACGACGGGCTACCGGAAGATCGGCGGCGATTGGCTCATCGTGCACGACCAGGTCTCGGTGCCCATGGATGTGGAGACCGGCGCCGCGTTGCGGAACCTGGAGCCTTGACGGTGCGGTCCGCCCCGAAGGCGAAGAAGCAGGCGTAGTCCGGCGAACGCCAGCGCCGCGGGCTCGCGGCCATGGTGTTGCCGCCCGCATGTCCGTGCCGTTCGGCACCCCGGGTGCGCTACGCTTGCACCAGCTACGCCCGCCAACGGTGGCGGGCGGTTCGAGGAGTGAGCATCGTGCTTCTCTCTGAATTTCTCGCAGCAGCCGGCTACCGGCGGATCCCGCTGCAGCGCAGCGAGGTGGGGCACTTTCATGCCCCGGCGTCGTTGCGCGGACGGGCGGTGTCCGTCCTCGTGGATACGGGAGCCGACTGCACCTTGGTGAGCCTGGCGTTGGCGCGCGAACTGAACCTTTCGCTGTCCTTGCTCCCCGACAAGGGAGGCGGCGCCGGGAATGCGGCCATGGACGTGTACGTGGTGGTGGATGCCAACCTGGATCTGGCGGAACTGCCCATCCGGCCGCACAGCCTGGTGGCCATGGACCTCAGCCACGCCAACGAGGCGCTGACCGCCCAGGGCATGGCGCCCATCGAGGCGATCCTCGGCCAGGACGTATTCGAGCGGCACGCCGCCGTGATCGACTACGGCAGCCAATCGTTGTTCCTGCGTCCGTAACGATACCGCCGCATGCAGCGCCTCGCCCCTTCGGAGGAATGACGATGCACAAGCACCGCATTTTCGCCATCAAATTCGCAAGCGTTTATCCGCTATACGTCCAAAAGGCCGAACGCAAAAACCGCACGAAAAAGGAAGTCGACCAGATCATCTGCTGGCTGACCGGCTACGACCAAGCGGGATTGCAGCGACAGATCGGCCAGGAAAACGACATCGAAACTTTTTTCGCCCAAGCACCGGCCATGCATCCGAACAGTTCGCTCATCAGGGGCGTGGTCTGCGGCATCCGCGTGGAGGACATAGAAGACCCGCTGATGCGAAAAATACGCTATCTGGACAAGCTGATCGATGAGCTCGCGAAGGGAAAGGCGATGGAAAAGATTCTGCGGCAATAAGCCGTCGGCTGACCCAATACAAAGCATCGCCCGTCCGGCTCATAATGCGAAAACAACATAGACGGGATCCGAAGATGACGATCGAATGGTCCGACACCGCCGAAGGCGTCGATTGGACGGCCCTCTCCGAGATGTACCGCCTCGCGCCGCTGGGCAACAAGAGCGCGCAATGGCTGGAGACGGCCTTCACCAACAGCATGTTCAAGTTTTTCGTGCGCAGCGGCGGCGCGGTCGTCGCTGCGGGCCGCGCGGTGGCCGACGGCGTGGATTGCGCCTACCTCTGCGACATCGCCGTGCACCCCGACCACCAGGGCACGGGTTTGGGCAAGGAACTGATCCAGCGGCTGGTGGACCGCTGCCGCGGGCACCGCAAGATCATCCTGTACGCGGTGCCGGGCAAGGAACCGTTCTACGGCAAGTTCGGTTTCAGGCGGATGCGTACGGCGATGGCGATCTTCGAAAACCCCGATCGAGCCGCTGCCGACGGCTATACGGAATGAAACAAGCCCGCCTGCGCCTCTGGCGCTAGATTGGCGGGCATTGCAGGGCCCGTAGGGCAACCCGCCGCCTGCCGGTAAACGTGCGGACAACTTCGAGCACCCTCTTTGTCCACGCCAGAACTGGCTATATCGGACCAAGATTTGGCGTAGGATCGCGGGCTCCAAACGCCATCAGACCGGGAGCGTCCGCACGTGCATCGTACTTACGTTGTCGGGCTTAGGAGCTATCTGGCCATAGGTGCGGCGGGCTGCGTCTTTTTCACTGGCTGCAGCATAGGGGCGTTTGTCGCCAAGCAGTACTGGCCCATTTCAGTCTTTGCCTTCTTTGCGGTCATGAGCCTCTACGTGTTGCTCAGCGCCGGGAAGTACGTGCTCTCCGATACCCATATCGCGCATCAGAACATGTTCGGACACTTTCGGATGCGATGGCAGGATGTGCGCAAGGTGGAGTTCGGCACTCAAGGCTCCATAGTCCTCCATGGCGGAGAGAAACGGCTAGTCGTGGCCCCGCCCGCGTATTGGTCAGGATCGAATAAAGCCGAGGCGTTTGAGCTGTTGCGCAGCAAGCTCGATAAACCGGACATAAAGTCGTATCCCAGCAACCTGGCCGACTATAAAATTCACAAGAATGTTCGGGTTTGATGTGAAGCCTGCCCTACAATCCCAGCTTTGATCAGGCATCGGAAATGCGGCCTTCCGCCTCTCCATCCCGCTTTCCCGTGCGCATCTGGGCATTGGCCGCGCTGTATTGCGTCGCGAGCCTGGTTCACTTCGCGCACAACGCCGAATACATCGCCGTCTATCCCAACATGCCTGCATGGCTTACCCGGGAGAACGTCTACGTCGCATGGCTGGCGGTCACCGGCGTCGGCTTCATCGCTGCCGCTCTTTCGTTCGCCGGCTGGCGCACGGCTGCCGCGCTGTGCCTTGTCGCCTATGGCGGCCTCGGCTTCGGCGGGCTGGGCCACTATGCGCTCGCCTTGTGTTCCGAGCACACGTTCGCGATGAACTTCACGATCTGGTTCGAGGTCGTTGCCGGTGCGATACTCGCCGTGTCCGCCGCATGGTTCATCAAACCATCGCGCCCGTTCGTAGCGTAACGGGCCGTTACGATCAGGAGACGACATGCACCACTCCCGACTTTGCTCGATGCAGATCGACTGCCGCGTCGAGGACATCGATGCCGCCGCCGAATTCTGGGCCGCGGCGCTCGGACGCCCGGTCGATCGCGGCCATTACGGCACGCGCGGCAACTACGTGATGCTGCAAACGCCGCCGGACGAGCCGATGGTGCAGATCCAGCGCGTCGAACACGAGAGCCGCGTCCACCTCGACATCGAGACGGACGACATTGCGGCCGAAGTCGCGCGCCTCGAGGCGCTGGGCGCGACCGTGGTGAAAGAGCTGGAGCGGTGGGTGGTGATGCAGGCGCCCACCGGGCAGCGGTTCTGCGTCGTGCGGCTGCAACGGCCTGGTTTTCCCAAGAACGCGAACCGCTGGGACTAGAGCGCTTGGGCCTGCGGCGCCGAGCGACGCCGGATATTGCGGTAATGGTCGTCGCAGAAACTAAAAAGGGAAGCGCCGCGCGCCTCCCCACAATGAATTTATACAATACAGGGGGACTTGCGGCAAGGCCCGCTGCGCAATGCAGTATCGCCGGCCTGCCGAAACGGCAGGACACCGGAGCGACGCGATGACCGATACGCAAACGTACTACCACGGCACGAAGGCCGACCTGAAGACGGGCGACCTGATCGCGCCGGGTTACGCCTCCAACTACGGCAAGCGGAACCAGGCGAATTTCGTTTACCTGTCCGCCACGCTGGACGCGGCCATCTGGGGCGCCGAGCTGGCCGTCGGCGCAGGGCGTGGCAGGGTCTACATCGTGGAACCGACCGGGCCCATCGAAGACGATCCGAACCTGACGGACAAGCGATTTCCCGGAAATCCTACGAAGTCGTACCGCTCCCGGGACGCGTTCCGCATCATCGGCGAGGTTGCGGATTGGAAAGGCCACTCCCCCGGCCAGCTCAAAGAGATGCACGATCACCTCGAGAGCCTGAAGCAGCGCGGTATCGAGGCCATCGAAGAATGAGCGCGGTTCGGCCATCCGGCGATCTATTCGAGCCGATCCGCTACGCGGGTCGGCTTGATTGGGACGTTAGGCGCCCATGAAAGTTCAGCCCCCACCCGGCATTAGAAAGCGAGCCGTACCATTGGCGGCCGCCTCCTTTGCCCTGTTGCTCCTCGCTGTTCCGGCGGCTCACAGGCACGCGCTGAGAAACGATCTTTCGGCGCATACGTTCAAGGTGACCATCGCCAACGAACGGGAGGATGCCTACATTTGGATCAACGATGAAGCGTCGGCGACCGTGTGGATTCCCGGAGCAGATGCCGGGGATGACCCCATCGCCGGGGCGCTGGCGCAACTAGAGCTTCCCAGAAATAGGCTAGGCAATGGATTCCAAGTGCAGCCGCAAGAAGTTGCGGAGGGATTGATCACGCTCCCGTCGGATTTCGAGCTGCAACGCTATATCCGCAAGGGATACGAGCTTAGATTGGCTGTCAGAGTCGTTCCTCGCGGATACTACTCGAAGGACTTTCCTTATGAAGACGATCCGGAAATCGGTATCGACAACGCGTATGGAAACACTTACCTGAGCCCTCATTTTTCGCGCTCAGTTGTCAGGCTGACCTATGGTCCATAGGCGGCTGCAATTCGATCGAGGCATAGCTAGGGCCGTAGACCGGATTGGTTTCATCGGCCCGACATCGCGGTCTAACATGGCAAGGGCAAATGAGGCCGCGCTTGGCGCGACCCGATGACCGCCTTATGGTTGCAGCAGGAGAATCCGATGGGAAAACCCCGCATCTTCTTGGGATCGTCAGGAAAGCAGGCGAAGCTGCTGCAGGCCCTGACGCGTGGCCTGGACGACATCGCCCATGTGGAACCTTGGACGACATCGTTCAATCCCGGGACCACTACGCTGGAACGCCTGCTCGAGCTGACGCGGGAAGTCGACTTCGCGGCCTTCGTGTTCGCGCAGGACGACTGGACGGCGGGCAGTTCGCCCGCGGCGATCGAGCCTGCATCCGGCCAGGCCTCTCCGCGCGACAACGTCGTGTTCGAGGCGGGCCTTTTCGGCGGCGTCCTCGGCATGCGGCGGACGTTCATCCTGCACGCCAGCGGCGCGAAGCTGCCCACCGATCTGCTCGGCCTCACCTGCGTGCGCTACGACGGGTCGGCCTCCGCCGCGGAAACGAAAGCCATCTGCCAGAAGCTGCGCAACGCGATCGAGAACGAAGGCCGCGCCTCGCGCATCGAAGGCCTATGGTGGCAGTACTCGCTGACCCAGCGTACCGAGAAAGAGCCGTCGGCATTGGGCGTTCTGAAGATATCGAGGAACCGCAACGGCGCCTTGGAAACGAACGGCCGCGCGTGGCAGGAAGACGGCATGCTATCGGCCAGATACTGGAGCGAAGCGGCGAGAGAGAAGGACGATGCGTCCGGCGTCTTTTACTATTGGAAGGGCGAACGGCCGCTGCACCCGGACGCCCCGCAACTGGAAGGCACCGGCGAGCTCCGCTTGGAGTCCGCAGACCGCGCATCGGGCTACTTCACTACGCGGGGCGAAGGCGTGAACGCGCGGACGGCCGGCGTCTATGTCAGAGCCGATCCGGCGGACGTGGAAACCCTGGATGGTTCCGACAACCACAAGCGCGCGGCGCTGATCGCAGAGCGTCTGGCGGATTGGAAATCGATCAGGAACACCTGATCGCCGCAGTCCGCTACGAACGTAGCCAACGAGAGGAACGCAATGAAACCGCGGATGGAATACTGGAAGGCCTCCCCCGACAGCTACAAGGCGATGATGGCCTTGGATGCTTACCTTCGCCGCTCGGGCCTCGAAAAACCCTTGTTGCACATGATCAAACTGCGCGCATCGCAGATGAACGGCTGCGCCTATTGCATCGACATGCACTGGAAGGACGCCCGCGCCGCCGGCGAAAGCGAACAGCGCCTCTATGGGCTCGACGCCTGGCGCGAAGCGCCCTACTACACCGATCGCGAACGTGCCGCGCTCGCGTGGACCGAAGCTTTGACGAACATCACCGATGGACACGTGCCCGACGCCGTCTACGAAGCCACCCGCCGCCATTTCTCGGACAAGGAACTGGCCGACCTCGGATGGGCCGTCGCCGCCATCAACGCCTGGAACCGCATCGCCATCGCCTTCCGTTCGGAAGCCGGCTCGTACCGGGCCCCGGCGCACGGTTGACCATGGCCGGGGGCAGCCGCCGCGGCGGTAACGAGGCTATCTCGCCATCGGTCACGAGTCGCGACCGCTGGCGGCGCGATGGGACTTCCGACTAGCGTCCTGAAGCCTGCGGATCCCGAGCTTGCCCGGTTTTGAGTTCGATCGCCGTTGGCCTGAAAGACCGTCCTTATCGCCTGCTGCACAGGAATTCCGCACAGGACGGCGGACGAAAAAAATCCGGGAACCAACGCATGAAGACGATCACCGCCGCGCTCGCCCTGTTGTCCGTCGCTAGCCTGCCCGCGTTCGCCCAAACCGCCGACGCTGCGCTCGAGGGGCAGATCCGTCAGTTGGACCTGGCCCATGCCGAAGCGATCTTCAAGGGCGACGCCGCCGCGCTCGACAAGCTGATGGACGACGACATCACGGTGAACCACCCCACCAACCGCATCGTCAAGGAGAAGAAGGAGCTGCTCGACCTGATCGGCCAGGGCGTGATCCGCTACGACGCATTCGAGCGCAGGCCTGAGAAATTCCTGTTCTTCGACGACATGGTGGTAGTGATGGGCGACGAGACCGTCGTGCCCGCCAAGGGCGCGCCGAACGAAGGCAAAAGCCTGCGTCGCCGCTACACCAACGCCTGGATGAAGCGCGATGGCCAATGGCGCCTGGCGTTCCGGCACGCGAACAACGTCTGCACGCCTTGCCAGGCAACGCCATAGACGACGGCGCCCGACGGGCGGCATCTTCGGCCGCGCCGACAGGCCGATAATGCCGGCCGTCGGCGGGCGAGCACCAACGCATGAAAGCCATGCTCCGGCGCGACCGGCGGGGCGCGCCGGAAGTCATCCACAAGGAGACGTCATGAAACGATTCTTGGCCATGTATATCGGCACGGCAGGCGCGACGGAGAAGGCACAGTGGAACAAGATGGATCCGGAAAAACGAAAGGCGCTGGAAGCATCCGGCATGAAGGCCTGGATGGCATGGGGAAAGGCGCACGCGGACGCGATCGTCGATCAGGGCCGCCCGCTCGGCAAGACGAAGCGCGCCTCATCGCAAGGAATCGCCGACATCAAGAACGGCATGACGGGTTATGCGATCGTCCAGGCGGAGTCCCACGAAGCGGCGGCCAGGATGTTCGAGAACCACCCGCATTTCGCGATCTTTCCGGGCGACTCGGTGGAGATCATGGAATGCCTGCCGCTGCCGGGACAGTAACGAAATCCGACGATCGTCGCGGTTATCCTCAATCACCCTTCGAAGCGAGGTGTTTATGAACAGCCCGGCACTCATCCCACACTTGGTCGTCGACGACGGCGAAGCGGCGATCGCGTTCTATGAGAAAGCGTTCGGCGCGAAACTCGAAGCCAAGCATCCTGCCGAGGACGGCAAGCGGCTTATGCATGCGCATCTGACGCTCGGCGCCGGCGCGCTGTTCCTGCACGACGATTTTCCCGAGTTCGGCGAACACGGCGCCAAAGCGCCTGCACGGCTGGGCGGGACGAGCTGTACGTTCCATTTGGACGTACCCGACGCCGACGCCGCATGGGAACGCGCGGTCGGGGCCGGCGCCGCCGTGCTCATGCCCTTGGACAATCAGTTCTGGGGCATGCGCTATGGCCAGGTCAAGGATCCTTTCGGCCATGTCTGGTCGATCGGCGGACCGGTGAAATGACGGCCGTGGCCCGGCGAAGGCGTCGACTCTGCGGAATGGCGTTCCGGACACGGCTCGCGCAAGAGGCGGTACGCTATCCGGGCGAAACGGGAACGAGGAAAGGAGCGGACGCATGAGCATTGCGCAGCAACTCGGCGAACTCGAATTCGGATTCTGGAAAGGCACACGCAACTACTACGACGAGCATCTGGCCACGGAATCGATGGCCGTGTATCCGGATCCGGTCGGCGCGCTTTCGCGCGACGAGATCCTGGCGTCGATCGACGATGGCGCGCGCTGGCAGGAAGTGGAGCTGGAGGACATGGCCGTGATCGAGGCCGCGCCGGGCATGGTCATGGTGACGTATCGCGCGAAGGCCTCGCGTGGCGACGGCGAGACGTATCAGGCGCTGGTCGGCAGCGTTTACGTCAAGGAGGACGGCGAGTGGAAGCTGGCGTTCAACCAACAGACGCCGGCGTGAACCGCTCGCGGGAGCGGCTTCAGCCGCGAGCTCTTCGGGATGCGCGGAGACCGCTCGAAAAAGCTCGCGGCTGAAGCCGCCCCTACGAAAAGCGCGCTTACAATAGGCTTACATGGATACGGCACAGCTGAAGAAATTCTGCGCCGCGCTGCCGGGCGCCGCGGCGCGCCAGCTCGACGAACCGATGAACGTGCTGGTCTACTCGGTCGGCGACAAGACTTTCGCCTATTTCAAGACCAGCGAGCCGGAACGCTGGCGCTTCAGTTTCCGCGCTTCGCCCGAGCGCTTCATCGAACTGACCGACGTGCCAGGCATCAAGCCCGCGCGCTGGATGGGCCGTTACCGCTGGGTGACCGTGGTCGACGTGCGTACGGTTCCTGCCGCCTACCTGCGCGAACTGGTGGAATGGTCGCATGGGGATGCGCTCGGCAAGCTCAGCAGGAAACGCCGCAACGCGCTACTGGGCATCGAAGCAGCGCCCGCTACCGGCGATCGGCGTCCTGCGCGACGCGTCGTTCGGCCGGCGAAGCCGAGACGCGCAGGTACCGGCCAGGGTGATAGCTGACGTACCTGCAGAAATCGAGCCCACGGTGGATGAAGGTTTCGCCGCGCAGCACGATCCTAGCGTCGTAGAGGCACCCGTCGCCTTCGCGGTATCCGATCGCCAGCGTTTCGCCGGTGCCCGCGCTCAGGCCGCGGTCGCCCAGCGGCATCGCCACCCACGCGCCGCCTTCCTGGGCGAGGGAAAACGATTCGATGCGGTCGTGCGTATCGTTGATCAATTGCACGTAACGCGTCTGGGCCGCTACAGGAAAAGCGGCGACGATCGGCAGGGCGCACGTCAGCGCCCACATCGGCTTGCGCGGATGCATGGGGATTCTCCTGCGGATAGGCGTGCTCGATCGCGGCTATTCGCGACCGCGATGCCGGCGCGGTGCCGGCAATACCTGTGATGCGCGCTTCGCGAAAAAGGTTGCAGCCGCAAAAAAAGGGCGACGGGTCCGAGGGTGTACGGGCTCTGCAGGGCAGAGCTCGCTCCGCTGCGCGACCGGGCGGTAGCCGCGGAGCGAGCCCCGCTCTACGAAGAAAGGCTAGAGCGCCTCGTGGCCCAGGTCGAGTTCGCGCACGCGCTTGGCGTCGCGGCGCTGCTCAACCAACGCGCGGATCCGTTCGCGCACGCCGTCGGCGCCCTTGATGTCGGCCAGCACCATGGACGGCGTGGTGGCGTCGGAAGTGCTCAATACGATGTCGCCGATGCCGACCACCCGCTGCCAGAACGTCTGCTGGAAATGGGTGTCCTTGACCCGGTACAGCTCCAGGTCGTCGGTGACCCGGTTGAATACGCCGCGGGTAGTCTTCAAACGTTGGTCGGTGAGCGCGTAGCGGGTGTTGCGCGTGACCAGCCAGCGCCACAGCGCCCACGGGATCGGGATCACCAGCACGCAGGCGACCCAATACCAGAAGTTCTGCCATTGGGACGGCGTGCCGGTCCAGGCTTCGCGTTCGGCGACGCCAGGCGTGACGCTTTCGATCTGGTCCATGCGCGTACCTCGTCGAGTATGGAGACAGCCCCCATGTTTCCATCATAAACGCCAGTTCCGCGAAAAGCGGCCAGCGCAGCGCGCAGCATCCAAGAAAGCGGCGAGTGCCGGCGACGGGATCGCCGGCACTCGGCGCCGCTTCAACCGCGCAAGAATGCGAGCAGATCGCGGTTGACGACTTCGGCCTGGGTCGTGCACATGCCGTGCGGGAAGCCTTCGTAGATCTTCAGCGTCGCGTTGCGGAGCAGCTTGGACGAGATCATCGCCGAATCGGCGATCGGCACGATCTGGTCGTCGTCGCCGTGCATCACCAGCGTCGGCACGTCGATGCGCTTGAGGTCGTCGGTAAAGTCGGTTTCCGAGAACGCAGCGATGCAGTCGTAATGCGCCTTGGCGGCGCCCATCATGCCCTGGCGCCACCAGTTCGCCCGCAGCGGTTCGGAGAGCGGGGTGCCGGGGCGGTTGAATCCGTAGAAGGGCACGGGAAACGTCCAGTAGAAGCTGGCCCTGTCGGCGGCGAGTTCCTTGCGCAGGCCGTCGAACACCTCGCGCGGCAAGCCGCCCGGATTCGCGGCGGTCTTCAGCATCAACGGCGGCACCGCGCCGATGAGCACCAGTTTGGCGACGCGACCGGCGCCGTGCTTGGCGACATAGCGCGCCGCTTCGCCGCCGCCCGTCGAATGGCCGACGTGGATGGCGTCGCGCAGGTCCAGATGCGCCGCCAGCGCCGCCACGTCGGCCGCGTAGGTATCCATGTCGTGACCGGTGGGCGTCTGGGTCGAGCGGCCGTGGCCGCGGCGATCGTGGGCGATGACGCGATAGCCTTGCTCGAGAAAGAAGAGCATTTGCGTATCCCAGTCGTCGCTGGACAGCGGCCAGCCATGGTGGAAGACGATCGGCTGACCCGAGCCCCAGTCCTTGTAGAAGATCTCGGTGCCGTCTTTGGTAGTGATCGATTGCATGTGGCGTCCTCGTGGGGGTGGGATCGGCGGGGGTGTCGATCCGGGAACAGCATATGCCCACGCGAACGGTGCGCGTTATGGAGACTGCGTTGGTAGGACGGGCTTTTGTAGGAGCGGCTTTAGCCGCGAGCTCTTTTCACATGATCGCGGCGATGGCCCGGGAAGAGCTCGCGGCTAAAGCCGCTCCTACGAACGCAGCCGCTCGCGCGCGCCTTAGTTGCAGGCCTTGCCTTCGACGCCCATCGACGCGGCATAGATCGGCAGCGCGGCCAGATCGCCCTTCTTGGCGGCGTCCACCGATTCCTTCAGATAGATGCGCGAACGACCCTGCGCGTCCAGCTTCGGCGGCGCGCCGCCGGCGGGTTTGCGCCAGATGCGCACGACCGCCATCTGCGAGGGACAGGCGGCGCTGGGCACGCGGATCACGTCGTTGAAGATCCAGCCGCTCTTCTCGCTGGCCTTGGCCTTGGCCGCATCGACGAAGCGCGCACGCGCCTGGCAATTGGGGCTGGTGCGCACCACGGCGAACTTGTAGGGCTCGGCCGCCTGTCCGGTGAAGGCGCCTTCGACGCGCGCGCAGGCTTCGGGGATCTGGCGCAGGGTATGGACCACGCCTACGGCCTGCGGCTTGCCGACCGGGCGCTCGATCTCGGGCTTGGGATCGGCCGCCAGGGCGGGCAGCGCCAACGCGGCGCAGAGGATGAATAACGGGGCGTGGCGCATGGCGCGTCTCCTCGAAAACAGGGCCGCAGGCTGGCATGGCCCCGCTGAACCGAACCCGGACGCTCGCGGCAGCGCAACAAAAACCGGGCAAAGTGCCGGTTTGGCTGGGGCCGGGCGCCTATGCCATAGTCGGCCGGTTGCCATCGGGCATTGCCACGGGAGGGGTTCATGCTGGTTGAGTACGGTTTGTGGTTGGCGCTGCTGTGCGCCGTCATCGCGATTCTTTACGGAATTTTCTCGGCGCGCTGGATCAACGCCCAGCCCGCCGGCAACGAACGCATGCAGGAGATCGCGGCGGCGATCCAGGAAGGCGCCCGCGCCTATCTCAACCGCCAGTACACCACCATCGGCATCGCCGGGGCGGTGCTGATGCTGGTGATCGGCTTCTTCCTCGGCTGGCCGACGGCATTGGGCTTCCTGATCGGCGCGGCGCTGTCCGGCGCAGCCGGCTACATCGGCATGAACGTGTCGGTGCGGGCCAACGTGCGCACCGCCGAGGCCGCGCGCAGCGGCATCGGCCCCGCGATGGACGTGGCGTTCCGCGGCGGCGCCATCACCGGCATGCTGGTGGTCGGCCTGGGCCTGCTCGGCGTGGCCGGCTACTACGGCCTGCTGATGTACGCCGGCCGTTCCACCGATCAAGCGCTGCACGCGCTGGTGGGCCTGGCGTTCGGCAGCTCGCTGATCTCGATCTTCGCGCGGTTGGGCGGCGGCATCTTCACCAAGGGCGCCGACGTCGGCGCGGACCTGGTGGGCAAGGTCGAAGCCGGCATTCCCGAGGACGACCCGCGCAACCCGGCCGTCATCGCGGACAACGTGGGCGACAACGTCGGCGACTGCGCCGGCATGGCCGCCGACCTGTTCGAAACCTACGCGGTCACCGTGATCGCGACGATGCTGCTGGGCGGCCTGATGGCGGCCAGCGTCGGTTCCAACGCGGTGCTGTATCCGCTGGTGCTGGGCGGCGCGTCGATCATCGCTTCGATCATCGGCACCTTCTTCGTCAAGGCGAAGGACGGCAGCGGCATCATGGCCGCGCTGTACAAGGGCGTGATCGTGTCGGGCGTGATCGCGGCGGTGTTCTTCTATCCGATCACGACCTCGCTGATGGGCGATTCGCCGCTGGGCGCCGGCAACCTGTTCTTGTGCTCGCTGACCGGCCTGCTGCTGACCGGCGTGATCGTGTGGATCACCGAGTACTACACCGGCACGCAGTACAAGCCGGTGCAGCATGTGGCAGCGGCCAGCACCACCGGCCACGCCACCAACATCATCGCCGGCCTGGGCGTGTCGATGAAGTCGACCGCGCTGCCGGTGATCTCGGTGTGCCTGGCGATCTGGATCTCGTACTCGCTCGGCGGCCTGTACGGCATCGCCATCGCCGCCACGGCGATGTTGTCGATGACCGGCATGATCGTCGCGCTGGACGCCTACGGCCCCATCACCGACAACGCCGGCGGCATCGCCGAAATGGCGGAACTGCCGCCGGAAGTGCGCGCCGTCACCGATCCGCTGGACGCGGTGGGCAACACCACCAAGGCGGTCACCAAGGGTTATGCGATCGGTTCGGCGGCGCTGGCCGCGCTGGTGCTGTTCGCCGACTACACGCACAACCTGGAAGCGGCGGGCAAGGCGGCGGTGTTCTCGCTCAGCGATCCGGCGGTGATCATCGGCCTGTTCATCGGCGGACTGATCCCGTATCTGTTCGGCGCGATGGCGATGGAAGCCGTCGGCCGCGCGGCCGGCAGCGTGGTGGAAGAGGTCCGCCGCCAGTTCCGCGAGATCCCCGGCATCATGGAAGGCACCGGCAAGCCCGATTACTCGCGCGCCGTGGACATGCTGACCAAGTCGGCGATCAAGGAAATGATGATCCCGTCGCTGCTGCCGGTGCTGGTGCCGGTGGTGATCGCGTTCCTGATGAACTTCCTGATGGGCCCGGGCGCAGGCATCCGCGCGCTCGGCGGCGTGCTGATCGGCACCATCGTCACCGGCATCTTCGTGGCCATTTCGATGACCACCGGCGGCGGCGCCTGGGACAACGCCAAGAAGTACATCGAAGACGGCCACCACGGCGGCAAGGGTTCCGAGGCGCACAAGGCCGCGGTCACTGGCGACACCGTTGGCGATCCCTATAAGGACACCGCGGGGCCGGCGGTAAATCCGTTGATTAAGATCATCAACATCGTGGCGCTGTTATTGGTGCCTTTGCTGTAAGTGCCCGCGAATGACGCCAGGAAAAAGCCCCGCTCAAGCGGGGCTTTTTTTGCTTGTCTTCCCCCTTTTTCAAAGGGGGCGACAGCAAAGCAAAAGCGAGAAGAGTGCAGCGGACAAACTCCGCTACAAGCCGGTCAGGATTCGAAGACGCCCGTCGGCAAATCGAACCACGCCGTGCACAGCAGTTGCTGGCTCTCGGCGTGCGACAACGAGCCCAACCAAACTTCTGGCTTGTCCGGCTCCGGTTTGAGCGCCTTGAAGTCGTCCGCGAACGGAACGACGCCCAGGCACCACCGCATCCGCTCGACCGGCGCATCGGTCAGCAGCGAAAATTCGAATGCGCCTTCCAGCGTGGCGCCGGGCTCGACCCGCGATGCCAACGGCGTCGGCGGAATGATCGGATGCGGCTTGGACAGCGGCAGCGCGCGGTGGCTCAGCGTGAGGTCGCCGTCTTCCTGCGAAAACGTCGGTTGCGCCACTTCGCCCTGCACCAGCTTCTTGGTCATGACCGCATGCCGGTTGCCGCGGTCGAACGCCATCAGCGGCGCTTCGCCTTCGTTACGCAACCGGTACGACACCTTCAGCGGGGCGCCTTGCGCATATTCGAAACGCGCTTCGAGGACGGCATCGGCACCGGTCACCCGGGTTGTGCTGCGATCGTCGGCAGGCATGGCGCTCTTCTCCGTGGCCGCAAGCGCGGGCTCGGGCGCCGATGCGGCGGTCAACCCGTAACCTGCGGCAAGCATCGCCAACATAAGCACGTTCACCGGCCGGAGCAAATATCGCATCGTTCCCTTCCTGAATTAAAACGGGCGGTGCACGCATGCACCGCCCGATCCCAGTAATCCTTCACCGGGGGCTCCCCGTACTCCGTCACAGGCGATCTGCGGCGGTTCCTTGCTCGGTTTTACAGCGAATAGCTCGGCCGATCCGGCAGGCCCAACTCGCGGCGCAGGCCGTTCTCGGTCAGGCCGATCGGATTGTGGGTGGTGGCCGGCGTGCTGGGATCGCCGTCGAAATCGAACGGCTGCGCGCTGGTCTCCAGGCCCACCGCCTGGCGCTCTGCATTCGGCACCTGGCCGCTGTCCGGGCCGGTGCCGTTGTAGGTGCCCGGCTGGAAGGTGCCGTTGACGCCGTTATAGGCGTGCGACATCTCGTGGTACAGCACGACCACCGGCGCCGGGAACGCGTCCATGTGGAAGGACGGGTTGTAGCTGATCTGCACGTCCGAGCCCTCGCCCGCCTTGCCGTTGCTGATTTCCGCGTCGCCGCGGCCCAGCGTCTGCGCGTAGCCGTTCTGCTCGTTGGCCAGTTCCTTGATCGTCACGGTGTTGCCGTTGGCGGCGGCGGCGTCGAACTCGGCGAGCATCTGCTGGCCGTTCGGCGAGCTGCGCAGGAAGTCGATCTCGGCTTCCACGCGTTGGCGGAACGCATCGGAACCTTCGACCTTGACGCCCTGCGTGCCGAGCTTGCTGTTCAACTCGACGTTCACCACCACCTGGCCGTTGTCGCGCTGGCCTTGGGCGAAGCTGATCGCATCCACGGCGGTCTGGCCGTAGACCTTGTCGGACGTGGTCACGCCTTCGACCGTGTCCTTGCCGTCGCCGGTGTAGATGCGGTTGCCGTCGGTGCCGCTGCGGATGGTGTCGTCGCCCTGGCCGCCGGACAGCATGTTCTTGCCGGCGCCGCCGTCGAGCCGGTCGGCGCCCTTGCCGCCTTCGACGAAATCGACGCCGTCGTCGCCGGCCAGCGTGTCGTCGCCGTCGCCGCCGTAGACCACGTCGTCGCCGGCGCCGGCTTCGATCTTGTCGTCGCCGCTGTTGCCGAAGATATCGTCGCGGCCCGCGCCGGTGCTGATCGTGTCGTTGCCGATGCCGCCGTCGATGCGGTCGTCGCCCGCGCCGGTGGTGATGGTGTCGTCGCCGGCGCCGCCGTCGACCACGATGTTGACTTTGACGTTCGGCGCAACGTTGATGGTGTCGTTGCCGGCGCCGGTGCGCAGGGTCAGTTCCTGGTTCTCGCCCAGGCGCACTTCGTAGCTTTCGCCGTTGACGGCCACATCCAGGGTACCGTCGTCGCGCTGGGTCACCTGCACGTCGTCGTTGCCGGTGCCTTTGGTGGTGAACACGACCTGGTCGCTGCTGACATAGGTCTGGCCGAAGCCGGCTTCGGCGATGGTCTGCTCGCGGGTGACCGTGGACTGCTCGCCGTCGGCCAGCTGCAAATTGCGGATGGTCTTGCCGTCCGGGGTCTGGCCGGAGGGCTGACGGGTGCCGGTGTCGCTGCCGTCGACCGTGATGGCGTCGTCGGCGGCCTGGCGCGGGGTCGATTCGACCGGGTCGGTTCCGGCCACGGTCTGGGTAGGTCCCTGACCGGTCAGCGCTTCCTGCTCGGCGGGGTTTTCCCAGTAGCTCGGCGGCTGCGAGGACTGGACGGCGGGGTCGAACTGGACGGTCATGGCGCTCCCTCATGCTCCCGGATAAGTCGGGATTGCATATATACGCACCCGTATGGGGCCGACCAAGCTAGGGCGTTCCCTAGTGTCCGGGTAAAATGGGCGATGCTGCGACGCAGCAGGGACGCGTAGAATGTCGGCCTTCTTCCCCTAATCGCCGGTAACGGCGCGCGCCCGCAACGGCGCGGAACCCCGATTCGGAGCACGCAATGGGCCTGGACCTCGTCCCCACCGGCAAAAACCCGCCGGAAGAAATCAACGTCATCATCGAAATCCCCAAGGACGCCGAACCGGTCAAGTACGAGGTGGACAAGTCCAGCGGCGCGATCTTCGTCGACCGCATCCTGTCCACGCCGATGCGCTACCCCTGCAACTACGGTTACGTGCCGCACACCCTGTGCGGCGACGGCGACCCGGCCGACGTGTTGGTGATCCTGCCGCTGCCGCTGATCCCCGGCTCGGTGATCCGCTGCCGCCCGGTCGGCGTGCTGCGGATGAAGGACGAAGCCGGCAGCGACGAGAAGCTGCTCGCGGTGCCGATCGACAAGGTGTTCGCCGGCTACAGCCACATCGCCGACATCGACCAGGTGAGCCCGCACTGGTGCGAGCGCATCGGCCACTTCTTCGAGCACTACAAGGATCTGGAGAAGGGCAAGTGGGTGAAACTGGACGGCTGGGGCGATGCGGCCGAGGCCAAGACGATCCTCAACGAAGCGATCCAGCGCTTCAACGCGTTGCCCGACAAGCCGAATTTCTGAGCCTCGGCGCTTTGTAGAGCGGAGCTTGCTCCGCTGCTTTTCGCTTGCTGCCGTTGCCTTTCGTAGGAGCGGCTTCAGCCGCGAGCTCTTTTCCACGGATCGCGGTGATCTGAGCGCAGAGCTCGCGGCTGAAGCCGCTCCTACGAAAAGCAGGAACAGCGGGCAAGCCCCACTCTACAAACAGCCGAGCCTAGGGCTCGCACTAGCTAGTTCGCACGCACCCCGATCCCTAGCCTTCCGCCGTCCCCCGAACGGAAGGCGAACTTATGGATGGCGTACGCCCGGTTTTGTCCGCGAACGAGTGGCCGGCAGCGCCGTTGCAGACGCGCAATGCGAATGCGATGGCCGCCGCCGCTGCCGACGGCGACTTGGTCGCCCATCTCGAAGACCTGGCCGCCGACGACAAGCTGGTGGATTTCCTCGGCCAGACCGACGACGCGATCGCGCTGGCGCAAAGCGATCCCACCTTCGCCGAAACGCTCGATCCGCTGCTGGAACGCATCCAGGGCGCGCTGACGGCACTGCCCACCGGCACCCTGTCGCGCGCCGAGCGCGACGCGGTGGAAGCCACGCAGGGCAAGCTCGATGCCTATCTGGGCGGCGTCGAACCGCCGACGGAACCGGGCGAAGTCCCCGGCGGCGGCCTGGAAGCGCATGAAGAGGCCGGCAGCCACCTGATCGAACGCCATGTGGGCAAGAGCGAACAGGACCTCATCGACCGGCTGAACAGGGAAAACATCAGTGCATCGTCCAGCTTCCGCGACCTGCCGGCGGCCGAGCATTTCGTCGCCGCGACCATCGCCGAAAACCAGGCGCAGGTGGACGCCTGGCTCGACGGACAGGGCGGCAACCGGCTCGTGCTGGAAGAACGCTTCGACGCCAGCACCGGCATTTCGGTGAAACGCGGCGACACCCAGGCGGAAGATGTTTTTTCCGTGAAACTGGTGCTGGAACGCTCCGACAAGCTCGGCATCGGCTATAGAATCGTGACCGGTTACCCGACCGCGCCATGAGCGTCCTGCAGATGAGCGATTTCCCCGCGTTGCGCAACTTCCTGTCCGCGTACTTCCACCAGGATTGGGCGGTGGAGCACGACACGCCCGGCGCGGTCGTCGATTATTTCGTGGAAGGCGAATCCGCGCATCAAGTGGCTCAGCTGCGCGACGAGATCGCGCGCCTGCTGGCGCAGGACATGGATGAGGACGAGCTCGCCGCTCAAGTGCACGAGCTGGGCAGCGAATACGATCCGAGCCTGGATGGCGGCAACTACCAGGACTGGCTGCGCGGTATCGAAGAACGGCTGATCGCCTAGCGCTTTTGTAGAGTCGAGCTTGCTCGACTACCTGCTCCACATGTGGGAAACAGCAGTCGAGCAAGCTCGACTCTACAAGAGCGGGCCTAGGGTTTCCCCGGGTTAACGCAGCGCTGCCGCATCCGCACAATACGCGTATCGACGGCGGAGTTGACGGCATGCTCGATCCCGTACGCACAAGCGAACCGCAAAGCGCTGCCGCACAGGCATCGCAGGGAACGCCGTCCGACGCCGAAAACCTGCAGCTCGCCCTGCGCGACGCGCCGCTGACCGAGCGCCCGCACACCGCACTGGCCGCGACGCAGCGCATGGACGACGGCGAACTGCTCGCGCTCGCCGGCAGCGAGCAAGGCACGCAGGCCTTGGCCGCCCTCGACAACGCGCTCGCCGACGCGCCGCCGACGCTCGATGGCGTGCGCGAACAGCGCCTGCGCCTGGGCGACGCGCTGGACCGTAGCCCGCATCCGGTCGATGCGAATCCCGTCGGTTCGCCATCCACGTCCGCGTTTCCGGCGATCGTGCCGTTCGGCGCGCTCGCGCAGATCTTCCCGGCGGCGTCCGCCACCACGCAGACCACCGCGCGCATCGGCGACAACACCGTCACCTGGACCAACGACAGCCAGGGCCGTCCGATCCGCGCCGAGGCGGATCTGACCGAAGTGTTCGAAGGCATCGACCGCAGCAGCGCAGAAACCGATGCGCAACGCGAAGCGGCCGACCGCGGCATCGAAGGCGATCAGGGCGGCCACCTGATCGGCCACCGCTTCGTCAAGGACCAAGGCCTCAAGAACCTGTTCCCGCAGAACGGCAACTTCAACGTAAGCGCCTACAAAACGTTGGAGAACGAGTGGGCCGACTGGATCGACAGCGGCAAGGACGTGCACATCGTCGTCCAGCTGACGCCCAAGGACCAGGACCGGCCGAATCACGTGCGCGTGTCCTATGAAGTGACCGATCCGGTTTCCGGCGACGTGGTGTACGATCAGCGCGTGACCTTCCGCAACGAGGCCGGCCAGCGTTACGACCGGATCCCGCGCGCGGACATGGACAATTATTGACCACTGCAGGACCGCGTCCGCCATGACCCAGGATGAGCTGATCGTCGAAATCGGCCGGCTGATCGTCGCCGACGGCAAGGCCACCGCGCAGCCCTGGGACCGCTATGCGCTGATCGCCTACTACGACGGCAGCGTGTCCAAGCTCAACGGCTTCGGCTACATGGGCGATGGCCGCGGCAGGCCGGCGACGCCGGAGACGTTCGACCTGGAAGACCGGCTCGACGAGTTGCGCGAAGCGACGCGCGTCGAGGGCAAGGCGCCGTGGCTCGTCTGCGTTTTTCGGTTGAACCGCCAGACCGGCAAGGCCACTGTCGACTTCGAGTACGAGCATCCGGAGCGCTGGCACGTGACGCCGGCGACCGCGAGCGAGATCGCCGAACGCGCAAGGCCCGCGTAATTGGAGTCGCCATGATCGGCCCCCTCTCCCGCTTGCGGGAGAGGGCTGGGGTGAGGGCGCGCGAACTTTCCGATGGCGTCAAACCCTGACGCAGCCTCCTCAACGGCGACACACCGGCAATTCCGGCGCAATTCTGCCGTAACGCGCGCCCTCACCCAACCCTCTCCCGCAAGCGGGAGAGGGCTTTCAAGCGAAGAGGGCTCTACGGCTTGCGCACGCGCAGCGTCGCCAGCGCGATCAGGCGCGACACCACCACTGCGATGTACATCACGCCCGCGAACATCTCCAGCATCGACAAGGCCCGTGCCGGTGCGGTGACCGGCACGATATCGCTGAGACCGACGCTGGACAGCAGGCTGAAGCTCAGGAACAACAGCTCCATCCAGGTGCGCGGCGATTCGGTGTTGAGCGCGGCGGTGAAACTGCCCGGATACCAGCTCTGGCATACCGAGAACGCAAAAGCGAATGCCCACGCCAGCAAGGTGAACGTCGCGCCGGCCGCGAGCAGTTCGTCCAGCGTCACCCGCGTGTCGGCCAGCATGTACGCCGTCAGCGCGCCGGCGGCATAGAAATACAGGATCGATTCGAGCAGGTGCGCGAGCGGCACCAGCTGCGTGTAGCCGAATACGTTGGCGGCCAGCGATATCGCGACCGAAGGAATGGCGAGCAGCCACGCGGCCCAATTCACCGCCTGGCTGCGGTTGATCACCCACAAGGCCAGCGCCAGCACCGCGATGCCGAACACGCCGAACACCGCGCGTCCGGCCGCGGTGTTCTCCATCAGCGGATTGACCACGATGGTCAACAGCTGCACGCCCAGCAGCCACCCCGAAGGATGGCGCCGGAGGCTGGACATCAACCAATGCTGGGGCGGGGCGGCCGTTTTATCGGGCTTCTCCTGCCCCACTTCACTTCACCGGCGGCGTCGGCGGCACCGGCACGTTGGAACCGGCCTGGAACGGGAAGCGCTGGAAGATTTCGAAGATCGCGCGGTCCACGTCCTGCAACTGCTCCTGCGGCGGCTTGCGGCCGACCCGGCCGATCGCGTCGCCGGTCCAGACCAGGCGGTTGCGCGGCGCGTCGACCAGGTCGACGGTCAGCGTGCCCTCGGTGTAGTTGCTGACCTGGGTCTGGTCGTACCAGTACGGCACGGCCACGTAGCGGCGCGAGCGGTAGCTGTAGAAGTACTGGTAATCGACCATGGGCGTGCTGTAGACGTCGGTGCGCTGCTGCACGATGCCCTGGAAATTCACCTTCATGTCCGGCGATTTGGCATCGTAGGTATAGCCGCGGCGACCCATTTCCTGGCGGATGTCGGTCTTGATGCGGTCGGTGATCCAAGTGGAATAGCCGGTGTTCTCCTCCATCGCGATCGGCTCGTAGAAAGCCCAGGTGCGGTAGCGGGAGAAATCGGCTTCCGGATCGGTTTCGGTGCGGATGCGCGGGCCGGTGGCGCAGGCCGACAGCACTGCGGCCAGCATCAACAGCGCGCCGCTCTTCCAAAGCCAAGTAGTACGGGGTTTCATGGCCAATCTCCAGGCTCGTTCTGGTGGCGAGTCTACGCCGGACCGGTGGATCCGGCGTGAGCGATTTCCGAACGGTTCACGCTTGTTCAGCGCCTGCCCGCTCCGCGTGCCGCCCTCATTCGATGCGGTAGACCTGCGCGCCCTGCTCGCGGAACTGCGCCGACTTCTCGGCCATGCCGGCGTCCAGCGCGGCGGCCTCGTCGACGCCGTGCTCGGCGGCGTAGTCGCGCACGTCCTGGGTGATCTTCATCGAGCAGAAATGCGGTCCGCACATCGAGCAGAAATGGGCCAGCTTGTGGGCGTCCTTGGGCAGGGTCTCGTCGTGGAATTCCTTGGCCTTCTCCGGATCCAGGCCGAGGTGGAACTGGTCCTCCCAGCGGAATTCGAAACGCGCCTTGCTCAGCGCGTTGTCGCGGACCTGCGCGCCGGGATGGCCCTTGGCCAGGTCGGCCGCGTGCGCGGCGATCTTGTAGGCCATGATGCCGTCGCGCACGTCCTCGCGGTTGGGCAGGCCCAGGTGTTCCTTCGGCGTCACGTAGCAGAGCATGGCCGTACCGTACCAGCCGATCATCGCCGCCCCTATTGCGGAGGTGATGTGGTCGTAGCCCGGCGCGATGTCGGTGGTCAGCGGCCCGAGCGTATAGAACGGCGCTTCGCCGCATTCGGCCAGCTGCTTGTCCATGTTTTCCTTGATCAGCTGCATCGGCACGTGGCCGGGGCCTTCGATCATGGTCTGGACATCGTGTTTCCAGGCGATTTTCGTCAATTCGCCGAGCGTTTCCAGTTCGCCGAACTGGGCCGCGTCGTTGGCGTCTGCGATGCAGCCCGGGCGCAAACCGTCGCCGAGCGAGAAAGCCACGTCGTAGGCCTTCATGATTTCGCAGATCTCTTCGAAATGCGTGTAGAGGAAATTTTCCTTGTGGTGCGCCAGGCACCATTTGGCCAGGATCGAACCGCCGCGCGAAACGATGCCGGTGAGGCGCTTGGCGGTCAGCGGCACATAGCGCAACAGCACGCCGGCGTGGATGGTGAAGTAGTCGACGCCCTGCTCCGCCTGTTCGATCAGGGTGTCGCGGTACATTTCCCAGGTGAGCTCTTCGGCGCGCCCGTCGACTTTTTCCAGCGCCTGGTAGATCGGCACCGTGCCGATCGGCACCGGCGAGTTGCGGATGATCCATTCGCGGGTTTCGTGGATGTGCTTGCCGGTGCTGAGGTCCATCACCGTATCGCCGCCCCAGCGGATCGCCCAGACCAGTTTTTCCACTTCCTCGGCGATCCCGGAAGACACCGCGCTGTTGCCGATGTTGGCGTTGATCTTGGTCAGGAAATTGCGGCCGATGATCATCGGCTCGCTTTCCGGATGGTTGATGTTGTTGGGCAGGATGGCGCGGCCGCGCGCGATTTCGTCGCGCACGAATTCGGGCGTGATGAACTTCTGGATGCTGGCGCCGAACGCCTCGCCGGGGTGCTGCTTGAGCAGCACCGCATCGCGCACCGCATCCAAGCGCTGGTTTTCGCGGATGGCGACGTATTCCATCTCCGGCGTGACGATGCCGCGCCTGGCGTAGTGCATCTGGCTGACGTTGGCGCCGGCCTTGGCGCGACGCGGCAGCGCACGGTTGGGAAAGCGCACGCCGGCGAGCTTGGCGTTGGTTTCGCGGCCACGGCCGAATTCCGAACTCAGTTGGGCCAGCAGCTCGGTGTCGCCGCGTTCCTCGATCCACTTCGCGCGCAGCGGCGCGAGCCCGGCGGCGAGGTCGATGCGCGCGTCCGGATCGGTATACGGTCCGGACGGGTCGTACACGGTCACCGGCGGATTCTCTTCGCCGCCGAACAGCGTCGGCGTCTGCGACAGCGCGATCTCGCGCATCGCCACGCGCACGTCCGGGCGCGAGCCTTCGACATGGATCTTGCGCGAACCCGGAATCGGTCGCGTCACGGATTCCGACAATTGTTCGGTCTGCTGGAGCAGGGAGGAAGGTACAGCATTCATGGCGTTCGTCCTGTTTCTGGATGGACGAAGCGGCGGCGCAGACGCGGAAAGGGCGTCCTGCGAAGCTTCCCTACGCCGGTGTGAGCCGGATCAGGTTCGAAGGGTCTGTCTCAACCGCCGAAAAGCTGGCGGTACCCCCGCTTCAAGGTGCATTGAATCACGGGACCCGCCCGGCCGCCACGATGTTTTTCTGTGGGAGCGGCTTTAGCCGCGAGCTCTTGATCTTGTCTCGACCGGGAAGAGCTCGCGGCTAAAGCCGCTCCCACAAAAAACTGCCTCTTGACGCAGCGCACCAATCTCCGGTATTGCTGTCGCATGCAAGCTCCACCCGCCATCGCCCGCATCGCCGCCCCGCCGCAAGGCCGGAGCGCGTTCGCGGCGGCGACGACGATTACCACCACGACGACCACCACCACCCCGACCCGGGTGCGGACGCGCGTGTTTATCTGATCGACCACGCCGCTCCGCACCCGATCAGGGTGCGGGCTGGCAGCCTTCCCCGAGTCGCGATGCGGAGCCCAACCGGAGCTCCACCATGTCTGCGCCTTCTTCCGACGAACCCTCGCCCCACTGCCACGTCCACAAATTCGGCGGCAGCAGCCTGGCCGATGCCGCGCACATGCGCGCGATCGGCGGCCTGCTCGCCGACGGCGCCGGCACGCGCCTGGTGGTGGTTTCGGCGATGCACGGCACTACCAATGCTTTGGTGGCGCTGACCGAGACCGCGCGGCAAGGGCGCGATTGGGCGCCCGAGTGGGAAAACCTGCGGCAACGGCACCTGCAAGCCGCTGCTGAACTCGGTGGAGGTCTACAGACCACTCTCACTGAAGCCTTCGATGCCTTAGGCCGCGATCTCGCCGCGTTGGCCAAGAACGAAGCGGATGCCGAACGTATCAGCGCACGCGTGCACGGCCTCGGCGAAATCTGGTCGTCGCACCTGGTGCACGCCGCGCTCGGCGGCGATGCCGGCGGCTGGCAACGCCTCGACGCCCGCGAAGTGCTGGTCGTGCACCCCGGCGAAATGGGCGTGGGCGTGGACTGGGACGAAAGCCGCCGCCGCTTCGCGAAATGGCGCGCGCGGCATCCCGGCCGCGATACGGTCGTCACCGGCTACGTCGCCAGCGACGCACAGGGCCACGCGACCACGCTCGGCCGCAACGGCAGCGATTTCTCCGCGGCCATCTTCGCCAATCTTTGCGATGCGAACGCGTTGACCATCTGGACCGATGTCGACGGCGTGCTGTCGGCCGATCCGCGGCTGGTGCCGGATGCCGTCTGCCTGCCGTCGCTGTCGTATGCCGAAGCCTGCGAATTGGCTTATTTCGGCGCCAAAGTGCTGCACCCGCAGACGCTGGCGCCGGTGCAGTCGCGCGGCATCCCGCTGCGCATCCGCAACACGCGCCGCCCGCAGGCGCCGGGCACGCTGATCGTCGCGAAATCGGACTTCGAAGGCGCGCCGGTGAAGGGCCTGAGCCTGGTGCGCGACCTGGCGGTGCTGGAACTGGCCGGCAACGGCATGGTCGGCGTGCCCGGCACCGCCGAACGCCTGTTCGCAGCGCTGCACGGTGCCGGCGTGTCGGTGACGATGATTTCGCAGGGCTCGTCGGAACATTCGATCTGCTGCATCGTCCGCGCCGACCAGGCCGAACGCGGCCGCGCCGCGATCGCCGCCGCCTTCGCCGACGCGATGGCCGACCAGCGCACGCAGGCCGTGCACGTCACCACCGACATCTGCGTGCTGGCCGCGGTCGGCGACGGCATGGTCGGCACGCCGGGCGTCGCTGCGCGTTTGCTCGGCGGGCTGGCGCAGGCGCGCGTCAACGTGCGCGCCATCGCGCAGGGCGCGAGCGAGCGCAACATCTCGGTCGCGATCGCCAGCGCGGACGCCACGCGCGCCTTGCGTGCGGCGCACTCGGCGTTCTGGCTGTCGCCGCAGTACGTGTCGGTGGGCATCATCGGCCCCGGCCAGGTCGGCCGCGCGCTGCTGTCGCAACTGGCCGCGACCCTGCCGCGGCTGCGTTCGCAATCGCGGCTGGATCTGCGCATCCGCGGCATCGGCGACAGCAAGCGGATGGCCTTGTCCGAAACCGGATGGGACGCTGGTATCGCGCTCGATGCATTGCAGAGCGATGCCGCGCAAGCAACCAACCTCGATGCCTTCGCCGCGCACATCCGCGCCGAACACCTGCCGCATGCGTTGATCGTCGACTGCAGCGCCAGCGATGCGGTCGCGGCGAAATATCCGCTGTGGTTGGCCGCCGGCATCCATGTGGTCACGCCCAACAAACACGCCGGCAGCGGCGACTGGGCGCGATATGCCGCGATCCGCAATGCGCAACGCCAGGGCGGCGGGCGCTTCCTGTACGAGGCCACCGTCGGCGCCGGCCTGCCGGTGATCCTGACGCTGCGCAGCCTGCTGGACACCGGCGACGACCTGCACGGCATCGATGGCATGCTGTCGGGCACGCTGGCCTGGCTGTTCAACCGTTTCGACGGCAGCCAGCCGTTTTCGGCGCTGGTGCGCGAGGCGAAGGCGCTGGGTTATACCGAACCGGACCCGCGCGACGACCTTTCGGGACTCGACGTGGCGCGCAAGCTGGTGATACTGGCACGGGAGGCCGGGCGCGAGCTGTCGGTCGAGGATGTGGAAGTGGAGAGCCTGGTGCCTGCGCAATTGCGAACCGTCGGCCGCGATGAATTCCTCGCGCGCCTCGAAGAACTCGACGCGCCGATGCAGGCGCGGCTCGAAACCGCCGCCGCGCAAGGCCTCGGCCTGCGCCACATCGCCCAGTTGGGCCGCGACGGCAGCGCACGGGTAGGCGTGGTCGGCCTGCCGGCGGATCATGCCTGCCGGCATACGCGCCTGACCGACAATCTGGTGCAGTTCCGCAGCGAGCGCTATTCCGAAAACGCGCTGGTCGTGCAAGGACCCGGCGCGGGACCGCAAGTGACGGCCGCAGGCGTATTCGGCGACATGCTGGCGATCGCGCAATCGCTCGGCGCGCAGACCGGCATCGCGGAGGCGCGCGCATGAGCGGCCCGCGCGCGTCGGCAAGCGCCTTCGCGCCCGCCAGCGTCGGCAATATCGGGGTCGGCTTCGATCTGCTCGGCCACACCATCGACGGGCCGTGCGATATCGCGGTCGTGCGGCGCATCGACGAGCCGGTGGTGCGCATCGCATCGATCGGCGGCGAAGCCACCGGCGCGGGGTCGTTGCCATTGGCTGCGGAGAAGAACACGGCCGGGCAGGCATTGATTTCGCTGCGCGCGAAGTTGGGCCTGGCGCATGGTTTCGAACTGGAATTGCGCAAAGGCATCGCGCTCGGTTCCGGTCTCGGCGGTTCCGCCGCTTCATGCGTAGCGGCCGTGGTCGCGGCGAACGCGTTGCTCGACGAACCCTTGCCGCGAGAGGCGCTGTATCCGTTCGCGCTGGACGGCGAATCGGTATCCAGCGGCAGCCGCCACGGCGACAACGTGGCGCCGATGCTGCTGGGTGGCGTGGTGATGGCGACGGAAACGCGGATGATTTCGTTGTCCGCGCCCGAATGGCTGCACTGCGTGACCGTGCATCCCGACCAAGTACTGGAAACAAGGCGCGCGCGCGCGGTGCTGGCCGAGCCGTATCCGCTATCGCTCGTTGTCGAACAAAGTTCGCATCTGGCGCTGTTCCTCACCGGTTTGCAGCGCGGCGATGCGGCATTGATCCGCGAAGGACTGCAGGATTTGTTGGTGGAACCGCGGCGCGCGCCGCTGATTCCCGGCTTCGTGCAGGTCAAAGCGGCGGCGCTGGGCCACGGTGCGCTGGGTGCGAGCATTTCCGGCGGCGGGCCGAGCGTGTTCGCCTGGTTCGCGTCGGAAGCGGAAGCGCAGGCTGCGGCGCCGGCGATGCGTGAGGCGTTTGCGTCTTCCGGATTCGATTCGCGGGCTTATGTTTCGCCGGTGGCGGGGCCGCGGGCGGAGGTGATCGATGCTTAGCGCCTTTGTAGGAGCGGCTTTAGCCGCGAGCTCTTACTCCGGGTTTCTGCGTGTCTGGAAAAGCTCGCGGCTAAAGCCGCTCCTACAAAAAGCGTTAGCAGCATGAAGTTTCTGAGCACACGCGGCACCTGTCCGCTCGCCTCCATCGATGAAGCACTCGCCGCGGGCCTCGCGCCCGATGGCGGACTGTACGTGCCGGAACGCTTCCCCGAATCAGTTTTTGAAGGTCCGGCCATGACTCTCGACCGCACCGCGCGCGCGCTTCTCGCCCCCTATTTCGACGATTCCTCGCTGCGCGACCAGCTAAGCGACATCTGCAAACACGCTTTTTCGTTCCCGGCGCCGCTGCGTCCGATGCATGGCGAAGGCGACTGGCTGCTCGAGCTGTTCCATGGCCCGACCGCAGCCTTCAAGGACTACGCCGCGCGTTTCCTGGCCGATGCCCTGTCAAGACTGCGTACGAAAGACGCGCCACCGACGACGATTATCGTCGCCACTTCCGGCGACACCGGCGCGGCCGTCGCAGCAGCCTTTCATCGCCGCGCGGGCTTCAATGTCGTGATCCTCTACCCCGACGGCCGCGTCTCGCCGAGGCAGGCGCACGGCCTGGGCTGCTGGCGCGACAACGTGCGCGCGTTCCGCGTCGACGGTAGCTTCGACGACTGTCAGCGGCTCGCCAAGCAGGCCCTGTCGGACGAAACGCTGCGCCGCGAGCTGTCGCTCAGCTCCGCGAACAGCATCAGCCTGGGCCGCCTGCTGCCGCAGACCGCTTATTACGCGCATGCCGCGCTGCAATTCCACGCCGACCACGGCACCCCCCTGAATTTCATCGTGCCGACCGGCAATCTCGGCAACGCCTGCGCGGCGTTCGTGGCCAAACGCATGGGCCTGCCGATCGGCGAGATCCGGCTGGCGACCAATGCCAACGACGTGCTGCCGCGTTTCTTCGCCGACGGCGACTATGCGCCGCAACCTACGCGGGCGACGCTGGCCAATGCCATGGACGTCGGCGCGCCGAGCAATTTCGAGCGTTTGCGCCATTGGTACGGCGACGACGGCGTCTTGCGCAGGGATTTCGTCGCCGGATCGGTGGACGACGACACCATCCGCGACACGATCCGCGCCGCGCCGCAGCGGCATGGCATCGTCCCCTGCCCGCACACCGCGACCGGACTGCATCTGCTCGAGCGCCTGCGCGACGCCGGCGATGAGCGGCCCTGGGCCGTCGTGGCCACCGCGCACCCGGCCAAGTTCGAGAGCATCGTCGAACCGCTGGTCGGCCATGTCGTCGAACCGCCACCGGCGCTGGCCGAATGCCTGGCCCGACCGGCATCGGCCGAGCCGATGCCTGCCGACTATGCTGCACTGCGTGAGCGTCTACTCAGTCGCTGAGATGCGCTTTTCCGCGCTCTGGCGGCTTCTTGTAGGAGCGGCTTCAGCCGCGAGCTCTTTCGATCAGTTCCGGACACAAGATCCAGGTGAGGAAGATCTCGTGGCTGAAGCCGCTCCTACAAAAGCATGACCAGCGACTCCTTGAGCTTTATGGTCTCTGCAGGCCGCCTGTCGGGCAGAAACCCTGAAATTTTTTCGGCGAAGCTATTGACAACACCTCAATGGCCATGTTCTGCTCGACCCATGACGCAGCGCAACATCCGACCGCAGACCCTCAAGGCCATGTCGCAAGACGTGCCGGTCGCGTTGCTTAGCTTCACCGCCGCTGCCCTCGTACTCGTACTCGTCCTTATTACCGTCCAAACAGGCGCGGGAGTCGGGTTTGCGTAAATAACGCCACAAACCCAGGTCGAAAGAACCTCAACCCCGCGCCCGAAAAGGCGCGGGGTTTTTCGTTTTTAAGGCCCGGGTTCCTGAAATTCGCACACAGGAACACGCGTTCGTGAAAAGCGATGCCATAAAACTAGGCCCCTCCCGAGCTCCGGCGCGCGCGATGCTGCGCGCCACCGGACTCGACGATACCGCGATCGCCAAACCGCTCGTCGCAGTCGTGCATACATGGACCGACGTGTCGCCATGCAACCTGACGCTGCGCGACCTGGCCCAGCACGTGCGCGCCGGCGTGATCGCAGGCGGCGGCACGCCGGTCGAGTTCAACACCATCGCCGTCACCGACGGCATCGCGATGGGCAGCGACGGCATGCGCGCGTCGCTGGCATCGCGCGAGACGATCGCCGATTCGATCGAACTCGCTGTGTCCGGGCATTGCCTGGATGCCGTGGTGATGCTGGTCGGCTGCGACAAGACCATCCCCGCCGCGGCGATGGCCGCGGCGCGGCTCGACACCCCCACCGTGATTCTTTACGGCGGCACGATCATGCCAGGCCAGTGCCGCGCGAAGGACGGTAGCGACAAGGCGCTGACCGTGCAGGACGTGTTCGAAGCCGTCGGCGCGCACGCGGCCGGCCGCATCGACGACGGCGAGCTGCACGAGATCGAAAGCCACGCCTGCCCCGGCGCCGGCGCCTGCGGCGGCCAGTTCACCGCCAACACGATGGCGATGGTGCTGACCTTCCTGGGCTTGTCGCCGCTGGGCGCAAACGACATCCCGGCGATCCACGCCGACAAATCCGCCGCGGCGAAAGCCTGCGGCGAATTGGTCATGCAGCAGTTGCGCAACGGCGGACCGAGACCGCGCGAACTCCTCTCCCCCGGGGCGCTGCGCAACGCAGCGCGCGCGGTCTCGGCCACCGCCGGTTCCACCAATGCGGCGCTGCATCTGCTGGCGATCGCGCACGAAGCCGGCGTGCCGTTCGATTTGGAGGAATTCGAAGCAGCATCGGCGAACACGCCGGTGATCGCCGACCTGAAACCCGGCGGCCGCTACACCGCCGCGGAAATGTTCCAACACGGCGGTACGGCATTGGTGGCGCGCGAACTGCGGGCGGCCGGTTTGATCGAGGATATTCCGACGGTCACCGGCCGTTCCTTTTTCCAGGAGCTGGATGCGACGCCGGCGCCCGGCGCGCAGGACGTCGTGCGCCCGGTCAGCGATCCGATCAAGCCGCGTGGCGGCTATTCGATCCTGTACGGCGATCTCGCGCCGGAAGGCTGCATCGTCAAGCTCGCCGGCCACGGCCGCGAGCGTTTCGAAGGCCCGGCGCGCGTGTTCGATTCGGAAGAAGCCGCCTTCGCCGCCGTGCAGGACCGTGCAGTCTCTGCCGGCGATGTCCTCGTGATCCGTTTCGAAGGCCCGGCCGGCGGCCCTGGCATGCGCGAGATGCTCGCCGTCACCGCCGCGCTGGTCGGGCAAGGCCTGGGCAACGACGTCGCCTTGATCACCGACGGCCGTTTCAGCGGCGCTACGCACGGCTTCATGGTCGGGCACATCTCGCCGGAAGCCGCGCACGGCGGGCCGATCGCGAAATTGCGCGACGGCGACATCGTGCGCATCGATGTCGCGACGCGCCGGTTGGATATCGACGCCGATTTGGCATCGCGCGAACCCAAGCGCATCGCGCCGCGCGTGACCACGGGCGTGCTGGCCAAGTACGCGCGCGATGTCGGATCGGCTTCGAAAGGTGCCGTTACTGCGCCAGGCCCGTTAGATGCGCCGAATAGCTCGCAACGCGTCATCTCCATTTCTGTCATCCCGAGCGAAGAGAAGGATCTTCTTTACGTGTGACATGCCAGCCCGGAGAGCAGACCCCTCACTGCTTTCGGGATGACAACTCCCATTCGACAACCCGCATACACCGATCACCCACACAAGGCCACCGCAATGACCACCTCCGCAAAACCCAAGATCGCCATCGTCGGCTACGGCAGCCAGGGCCGCGCGCATGCGCTCAATCTGCGCGATTCCGGTTTCGACGTCACCGTCGGCCTACGTCCCGGCGGTCCGACCGAAATCAAAGCGAAGGCCGACGGCTTCACGGTCAAAACACCGGCCGAAGCCGTCGCCGGTGCCGAACTCGTCGCCGTGCTCACGCCGGACATGGTCCAGCCGCAGCTTTACGGCGAGGTGATCGAGCCGAACATCGCGCAAGGCGCCTGCCTGCTGTTCGCGCACGGCTTCAACGTGCATTACGGACAGATCTCGCCGCGCGCCGACCTGGATGTGGTGCTGGTCGCGCCGAAGGGCCCGGGCGCGCTGGTGCGCCGCGAATACGAGATCGGCCGCGGCGTGCCCAGCGTCTATGCCGTGCAGCAGGACAACAGCGGCCGCGCCGAGGAATTCGCGCTGACCTACTGCGCCGGCATCGGCGGCGCGCGCCAGAACGCGATCAAGACCACGTTCAAGGAAGAAACCGAGACCGACCTGTTCGGCGAACAGGCCGTGCTCTGCGGCGGCGCGACCAAATTGGTGCAGGCCGGCTGGGAAACGCTGGTGGAAGCCGGCTACCAGCCCGAAGTCGCCTATTACGAATGCCTGCACGAACTGAAATTGATCGTCGACCTGTTCTACGAAGGCGGCATCACCCGCATGCACGAGTTCATCAGCGAGACCGCGCAATACGGCGCGCTGACCCGCGGCCCGTACGTGGTCGATGCCGGCACCCGCGCGCAGATGAAGAGAATCCTCGCCGAGATCCAGGACGGCACCTTCGCGCGCCAGTGGATCGCCGAGTACGCCGCCGGCAACGCCAACTACAAGGCGCTGAAGCAGGCCGATCTCGACCATCCCATCGAACAGGTCGGCAAGAAGCTGCGCGCCAACATGAAATGGCTGTCGACGGCGCCGCAGACCCCGGCGAAAGCCGCCACCCCCGCCGCCGATACGCGCAGCGAAAAACGGGAAGAGGCCGCCGCATGAACGGTGCCCGCTGGCTGGTGCAGGCATTGGCCGCAGAAGGCGTGGATACGCTGTTCGGTTATCCGGGCGGCGCGATCATGCCTTTTTACGACGCGCTGCACGGCGCGGACCTGAAACACATCCTGGTCCGCCACGAGCAAGGCGCGGCGTTCGCGGCCAATGGTTATGCGCGTGCCAGCGGGCGCGTCGGCGTATGCGTGGCCACTTCCGGCCCCGGCGCTTCCAACCTGGTCACCGGCATCGCCGACGCGATGCTGGACTCGGTGCCGATGGTGATCATCACCGGTCAGGTCGCGACGCCGTTGATGGGCACCGACGCGTTCCAGGAATTGGACGTGTTCGGCATGACGATGCCGATCGTCAAGCATAGCTTCCTGCCGCGCAGCGTCGACGACCTGCCGCGGATACTGGGCGAAGCGTTCCGCATCGCGCGTTCTGGCCGCCCGGGTCCGGTGTTGATCGACCTGCCCAAGGACGTGCAGAACGGCGATGCCTCGCATCTGCCCACGCACCGACCGCTGCCCGTCGACGAAGTGCCGGCGCCGATGGACGCCTCGCTGCACGCCGCGCTGGCGTTGATTTCGCAGGCGCAGCGTCCGGTGATCTACGGCGGCGGAGGTTTGGCGCTGGGCGATGCCGTGCAGGCGTTCCGCACCTTCGTCGACGCCACTCAGATTCCGACGGTGCTGACTTTGAAAGGATTGGGCACGTTGCCGTCGCAGCATCCGCTTAACCTGGGCATGCTCGGCATGCACGGCAGCCGCGCCGCCAACTTGGCGGTGCAGGAATCGGATCTGCTGATCGTGGTCGGCGCGCGCTTCGACGACCGCGCCACCGGCAAGCTGACCGAGTTCGCGCCGCATGCGCGGGTCGTGCACATGGACCTGGACGCTTGCGAGATCGGCAAGCTGCGCCATGCCGATGCCGGTGTGCGCGGCGACATCCGCACCACTTTGACCCTGCTGACCCTGCCCTGCGCGGCCCATCTGCACGGCCGCAACGGCGCCGCACGCCGCGCCTGGCGCACCGCCTGCCAGCAACGCGCCCGCGACGGCGCGGCGCGCTACGACGCGCCCGGCGAAACGGTGTACGCGCCGGCATTGCTGAAACGGCTGTCGGAAATGGCACCCGATGCCGTGGTGGCATGCGATGTCGGCCAGCATCAGATGTGGGTGGCGCAGCATTGGCGCTTCGACGATCCACGCAAGCATCTGACCAGTGGCGCGCTCGGCGCGATGGGCTTCGGATTGCCGGCGGCGATCGGCGCGCAGTTGCAGGATCCCCGATCGCAGGTGATCTGCGTCAGCGGCGACGGCTCTTTCCTGATGAACGTGCAGGAGCTGGCGACCGTGGCGCGCTACCGCCTGCCGGTCAAGATCGTGCTGCTCGACAACCAGGCGCTGGGCATGGTGCGGCAGTGGCAGGAACTGTTCTTCGAGCGCCGCTATTCCGAAGTCGATCTGTCCGACAACCCCGATTTCGCCGCGGTTGCGAGCGCATTCGGCATCCAGGCGTCTTACGTCGATCGCGCGGACGGCGTCGAGTCCGCGCTGCGGGCGCTGCTGGACGCGCCGGGCCCCGCGCTGCTGCATGTGGCCATCGATCAAGCCGCCAACGTCTGGCCGCTGGTGCCGCCCAACCACAACAACGCGCAGATGCTCGATGCCGACGAGCCGGCATCGTTGCCGGGAACCGAAGCGCCGCCAACCTCCCCCATCGCCGAGGAACCCCGCCATGCGTTATCAACTTGATCTCACTTTGCGCCAAGCCGAAGGCGCGCTGTCGCGCGTGCTCGGCACCGCCGAACGCCGCGGTTTCCGCCCGCTGTCGGTCGATGGCGAAGCGCAGCCCGACGGCGACCGCTGGTACCTGCGCATGACCGTCGAGGGCGAACGCTCGGACGAGTCGCTGCAGAACCAGTTGGCGAAGCTGTACGACTGTTTGGACGTGCAGGTGACGCCGTGTTGACGAAAACAACATTGGACCGGCCCTCCCCAAGTTGTCATCCCGAACGCAGTGAGGGACCTGTTGTCGTCGCCGACAAGCAGATCCCTCCCTACGGCCGGGATGACAGAAAGGAAGAATCGACCCGATTGAAGTTGTGGTTCGACGGCGAAGTGGCGGATGCGGGCACCTTGCAAGCCGACCTGACCACGCACGCCATGCACTACGGCAGCGGCGTATTCGAAGGCATCCGCAGCTACGCAACCGCGCATGGCGCCGCGATGTTCCGCCTACCCGATCACCTGCAACGCATGCGCAAAGGCGCCGAGCTGCTGGGCATCGATTTCGACATCGCCCAAGCCACCGAAGCCACGCTGCAGGCGCTGCGGGCCAACCGCCATCGCGACGCCTATATCCGCCCGCTGGCCTGGGTCGGCGCCGGCAGCTTCGGGCTGGACGTGACCGGACACGCGCAGCACCTGATGGTGGCGACCACGCCGACGCTGGTGCACCTGGGCGGCGCGAACACGCGGATGACGGTGTCTCCGTGGCGGCGCAACCCGGCTAGTTCGTTGCCGCCGCTGAAGCTGTGCGGCGCTTACGTCAATTCGATCCTGGCCAAGCGCGAAGCGAAGTCGCGCGGTTTCGATGAGGCGCTGTTCGTCGACGATCGAGGCTTCGTCGTCGAATGCACCGGCGCGAATGTGTTCCTGGTCAAGGAGGGCTGCGTCATCGCGGTCGAGCATCGCGATGCCCTCCCCGGCATCACCCGCGACACGCTGATCGCGCTGACCGGTGCGGTTTCCCGCACGGTGACCCTGGAAGAACTGCGCGACGCTGATGAAGTCTTCGCCTGCGGCACGGCCGCCGAAGTGGCGCCGATCGCCGCAGTCGACGATCGAACCTTCGGCGACAACCCGGTCAGCCGCGAACTGGCTGCGTTGTATGCGCGCGTGGTGCGCGGCGAAGAGTCCGTATCTCAAGCCTGGCTGACGCCGGTCTGATCATGGATTCCGCCGTAGCCAGCGACGTAACCGTAACGGCCTCCGATGTGCTGGCGGCGCAGGCGCGCCTGCGGCGTTATCTGGACGTGACGCCGACGCATTACGCTGAACGTTTCGGCTGCTGGCTTAAGCTGGAAAACCTGCAGCGCACCGGCTCGTACAAAGTGCGCGGCGCCTTGAACGCGCTGCTGGCGGCGCGCGAACGCGGCGACGAACGCACCGTGATCGCCGCTTCGGCGGGAAATCATGCGCAAGGCCTGGCCTGGGCCGCGTACCGGCTCGGCGTGCACGCGATCACCGTCATGCCGCGTTGCGCGCCTGAAACCAAGATCGCCGGCGTCGCGCACTGGGGCGCGACGGTGCGCCTGCACGGCGACAGCTACGACGAGGCCAAGGCCTTCGCTCGCGAGCTCGCCGAACAGCACGATTACCGCTTGTTATCCGCCTTCGACGACCGCGACGTGATCGCCGGGCAAGGCACGGTCGGGCTGGAACTGGCCACGCTGGCGCCCGATGTGGTGCTGGTGCCGATCGGCGGTGGCGGGCTGGCGGCAGGCGTCGCGCTGGCTTTGAAATCGCAGGGGGTGCGCATCGTCGGCGCCCAGGTCGAAGGCGCCGATGCGATGGCGCACGCGTTGCGCGGCGACCGCAGCCTGCGCGAACCCGCCGCCACCCTGGCCGACGGCGTCCGCGTCAAGGAACCTGGCTATCTGACGCAACATCTGCTGGCGTCGCTGCTGGACGACATCATCATAGTGCGCGAAGCCGAGCTGCGCGAAACATTGGTACGGCTGGCATTAGAAGAACACGTGATCGCTGAAGGCGCCGGTGCGTTGGCGCTGGCAGCGGGACGGCGCGTGGCCGGCAAGCGCAAATGCGCCGTCGTTTCGGGCGGAAATGTCGACGCAGGTGTCTTGGCAAGGCTGTTGTCGGAAGTGAGGCCACGTCCGCCGCGCAAACCGCGACGTCGAGCTCGAGAGCGCGCATTGCTTAAGCCCTCTCCCGTTTACGGGAGAGGGTTGGGTGAGGGCGCGCGACCTATCCCGATCGCGCCGTTCGCATCTGGAGCTACAGCAAAGTCACTGGATGACAAGCCTTCGGCTGTTGTAGAGCGCCCCCGCCTTCGCGGGAATGACAGCCAAAACAAAACCTCCATCACCGAGGAAACCTACGCATGAGCGCCCCCGATCACGTACGCATCTTCGACACCACGCTGCGCGATGGCGAGCAATCGCCGGGCTGCAGCATGTCGCCGCAGCAGAAAGCGGTGATGGCGCGCGCGCTCGCCGAGCTCGGCGTGGACATCATCGAAACCGGCTTCCCGGCCAGCTCGCGGTCCGACCGCGAAGCCGCCGCGCTGATCGCCCGCGACTTGCGCGAGACGACCTTGTGCGTGCTGTCGCGCTGCCTGCCCGGCGACATCGAAGCGTCGGCACGCGTGCTGCAGTCGGCGGCCAAACCACGCCTGCACGTGTTCCTGTCGACCAGCCCGCTGCACCGCGAACACAAATTGCGGATGAGCAAGGACGAAGTGCTGGAAGCGACGGTGCGCAACGTGGCTTATGCGCGTAGTTTCGTCGACGACGTCGAATTCTCGACCGAGGACGGCACCCGCACCGAAGAGGATTTCCTGGCCGAGGTCATCGGCGCCGCCATCGCGGCCGGCGCCACGACGATCAATGTGCCGGACACACTCGGCTACACCACGCCGGCGGAGATGCGAGCCCTGTTCCAGCGACTGATTGCGACCGTGCCGGGCGCAAAAGACGTGGTGTTCAGCGCGCACTGCCACAACGACCTGGGTATGGCGGTGGCCAATTCCCTGGCCGCGATCGAGGGCGGCGCGCGCCAGGTGGAGTGCACAGTCAACGGCATCGGCGAGCGCGCCGGCAATTGCGCGATGGAAGAGCTGGTGATGGCGCTGAAGGTGCGCGGCGCCTATTTCGAGGCCGACACCCGCATCGATACGCGCCGCCTGGTGCCGACCTCGCAATTGCTGTCGCGGTTGGTCGGCATGCCGGTGCAGCGCAACAAGGCGATCGTCGGCGCCAACGCTTTCGCGCACGAATCCGGTATCCACCAGCACGGCATGCTGCGCCATCGCGGCACTTACGAAATCATGAATCCGGAGGACGTCGGCTGGCCTGCGTCGCAGATGGTATTGGGCAGGCATAGCGGCCGCGCAGCGGTCGCGCATCGCTTGCGTGCGCTGGGCCACGTGTTGGAAGACGGGGAGCTGGACCGCGTATTCGCCGATTTCAAGGCGCTCTGCGAAAAGCAGCGCGTAGTCGACGACTCCGATCTGCAGCGCCTGATGCAGGACGATGCGAACGGCGACGGCTATCGATTGACATCGATGACGGTCAGCGACCGCGGCCAGCGCGCCAGCGCGCAGATCGAGTTGTCAGATCCGGACGGGCTGCGGATCATCGAAAGCGCGTTGGGCGACGGCCCCGTCGACGCGCTGTTCGCCGCCCTGGCGGCGGCGACCAGCGTGGACTTGAAGCTGGAAAGCTACCAGGTACACAGCGTAGGCATCGGCACCGACGCGCGCGGCGAAGCCAATCTGAGCGTGCGCCACGACGATGCCGAGTATCAGGGCACGGGCACCAGCAAAGACATCATCGAGGCCAGTGCGCTGGCTTGGTTGGATATCGCCAACCGGGTATTGCGTACCCGACAACCGCAACGCTTGTCCGCATTGGCTTGAGCAGAGATCGGAACATGAAACCAAGAACCCTTTTCGACAAATTGTGGGATGCGCACCTGGTCGCGCCGGAAACCGATGCGGTGCCGGCTGTCCTGTACGTGGATCTGCACCTGATCCACGAGGTGACCTCGCCGCAGGCCTTCGCCGAGCTCGACGCGCGCGGCCTGCGCCTGCGCCGGCCAGACCTGACCAAGGGCACGCTGGACCATTCCACGCCCACGCTGCCCGCCGACGCCGAAGGCCGCCTGCCCTACTTCAGTGCGGAAGCCGAAACGCAAGTCGACACGCTGCGCCGCAACTGCGCGAGGCATGAAGTGGAACTGTTCGATTTCGGCAGCGAACAACGCGGGATCGTGCACGTGATAGGGCCCGAACTGGGCCTCACCCAGCCGGGCATGACCATCGTCTGCGGCGACAGCCACACCGCCACGCATGGCGCATTCGGCGCGCTCGCGTTCGGCATCGGCACCAGCGAGGTCGGCCACGTGCTGGCGACGCAGTGCCTGCTGCAGCGCAAGCCGAAGACGCTGGCGATCGACATCGAGGGCGAGCTCGCGCCTGGCGTCGGCGCCAAGGACCTGATCCTGCACGTGATCGGCGCGATCGGCGTCAACGGCGGCACCGGATACGTGATCGAGTACCGCGGATCGACGATCCGCGCCTTGTCGATGGACGAGCGGATGACGGTCTGCAACATGTCGATCGAGGCCGGCGCGCGCGCTGGATTGATCGCGCCGGATCAGGTCACCTTCGATTATCTGGCAACCACACCGCGCGCACCTCAAGGCGCGGACTTCGCCCGCGCCGTAGCGCGCTGGCGCGAACTGCGCAGCGACGACGGCGCGCATTTCGACCGCGAAGTGCGCATCGATGCGTGCCAGATCAAGCCGACCTTGACCTGGGGCACGCATCCGGGCCAGGTCGCCGCAGTCGACGCGCGCCTGCCGCAGGCGCGCGACGCGGACGAAAGCAAGGCGCTGGCATACATGGGCTTCGACGGCGGCGCGGTCTTGGCCGGACGGCCGGTGGACGTGGTGTTCGTCGGCAGTTGCACCAATTCGCGCCTGTCCGACCTGCGCCAGGTGGCCGAGGTGTTGCGCGGACGTCAAGTGCATCCGCGCGTGCGCATGCTGGTCGTGCCGGGTTCGGAACGGGTCAAGCGCGCGGCCGAAGCCGAAGGCATCGACCGCATCGTGCGCGACGCCGGCGCGGAATGGCGCGAACCCGGTTGTTCGATGTGCATCGCGATGAACGGCGATCTGGTCGGTCCGGGGCAACTCGCGGTGTCGACCAGCAACCGCAACTTCGAAGGACGCCAGGGCAAAGGCGCGCGCACCTTGCTGGCCTCGCCGCTCACTGCTGCGGCATGTGCGGTGATGGGCGTGGTGACCGATCCGCGTGATTTCCTGCCTTCGCCGCCGGCGCGCAACCGCACTTTCCTGGAGGTGGCGTGATGCGCCAGTGCGCTCCATCGATTTTGAGCCGTCATTCCCGCGAAGGCGGGAATCCAGTGACTTCAACGCTGCACCAGATCGCGGCGAAGCTGTCTGCGATCGCGCGCGCCCTCTCCCAACCCTCTCCCGCAAAGCGGGAGGGGGCTAAAGCCAAGTCGCTGGATTCCCGCCTTCGCGGGAATGACGGCTTTAAGAGCACGAGTTTCAAGGAACCTAACCCATGACTGCTATCAAACAATTCTCTTCCCGCACGGTCGTTCTGCGCGAGAGAAATATCGATACCGACCAGATCATTCCAGCACGGTTCCTCACCACGACTGAACGCAACGGCCTGGGACGCTTCGCCTTCAACGATTGGCGCTACCTGCCCGATGGTTCGCCGAATCTGGAGTTCGCCTTCAATCGCTCTGAAAACAAGGATGCTGCCATCCTGGTCGCAGGCCGCAACTTCGGCTGCGGCTCGTCGCGCGAGCATGCGCCATGGGCGCTGGCCGACCTCGGCCTGCGCGCGGTGATCAGCAGCCAGATCGCCGACATCTTCCGCAGCAATGCGCTGAAGAACGGGCTGCTGCCGATCGTGCTCGACGAGAGCATCGTCAACGAGCTGCTGGACCAACCCGGTATCGAATTGAGCATCGACGTCGCCGCGCGCAGCGTAACCCTGCCCGATGGCCGCCGTTTCGAATTCCCGCTCGACACCTTCGCCCAAACGTGCCTACTGCAGGGCGTGGACCAGCTCGGTTATCTGCTCAAGCAGCAATTCGCCATCACCCGTTTCGAAAACAGCCGCCTCACGGCGCATCCGCGACAGGAGTTCCACCATGCACGCTGAAATCGTCGTTCTGCCCGGCGACGGCATCGGACCCGAGGTCACCGCCGCTGCGGTCGCGGTGCTGCGCGCTGTCGGCGAGCGTTATCGCCACCGCTTCACCTTGCACGAGCATGCGATCGGCGGCGCCGCGATCGATGCCTGCGGCGAACCGTTGCCGGAGAAGACGCTCACCGCCTGCCGCTACGCCGACGCAGTATTGCTGGGCGCGGTCGGCGGGCCGAAATGGTCCGATCCGCGCGCGAAAGTACGGCCGGAACAAGGCCTGCTCGCGCTGCGCAAAGCCTTGGGCCTGTACGCCAACCTGCGCCCGGTGCGACCGCATCCGGCCACGCTCGGCGCCGCGCCGATCAAGCCGCACCTGCTTTCCGGCGTCGACCTGCTGGTGGTGCGCGAACTCACCGGCGGCATCTACTTCGGCGACAAGACCAGGGATGCCGACAGCGCCAGCGACGTATGCCGCTACAGCGTCGGCGAAATCGAACGTGTTGTGCGCCGCGCATGTGAACTGGCACGCCGGCGCCGGGGCCATGTGACGTCGGTCGACAAGGCCAACGTGCTCGAAACTTCGCGATTGTGGCGGGAAACGGCCACGCGCGTGGCGCGCGACGAATTCCCGGACATCGTGCTGGAGCATCAGCTGGTCGACTCGATGGCGATGCACCTATTGTCCCGGCCGCGCGCGTTCGATGTGGTCGTCACCGAGAACATGTTCGGCGACATCCTCACCGACGAGGCCTCGATGCTGGCCGGATCGATGGGCCTGCTGCCGTCGGCCTCGCTGGGCGACGAGCGCGTCGGCCTGTACGAACCGATCCACGGGTCCGCGCCGGACATCGCCGGCCGCGGCATCGCCAATCCCTGCGGCGCGATCCTGAGCGTGGCGATGCTGCTGCGCCACTCGCTCGGGCTGGCGCTCGAAGCGGACTGCGTGGAACAAGCCGTGTCGGCGGCGCTCGATGCGGGTGTGCTGACCGCGGACCTGGCGCCGGCTCGGGCCGCGAGCACGGCGCAGGTGACTGCGGCAGTATTGGAGCACTTAACCGCCGATTGTCACGTGGCAGAATTGCGCGACTAGCTTTTTTGCTCTTGTGGGAGCGGCTTTAGCCGCGAGCGTTTCAAGGTCCTTCGCGGGTGAAGAGCTCGCGGCTAAAGCCGCTCCCACAAAACAACGGGCGGCTCAGCGCAGCGAGGCGTTGATCTTGGCGAGCGCAGCAGCGCCCGGATTCAACTCCGGCGCTTCGAGCGCATTCAAAGGCGCCGGCACCGTATTGAGGTGCCCGTGCAGATCGCCCGCTTCCTGATCGAAATACAGCAGGCCGGTCACCACCTCGCCCTGCGCCTGGCGCTGCTGGATCAGGTTCATCGCGGTCAGCCGGTCGCGCGGGTCGTAGGTCTCGTCGAGTTTGCGCAATCGCAGCACGGAACCGTCGTGCTGCTCGACCTGGATCGTCTCGCCGGCCGCATAATCGACCACGATTTCGGCGCGCGGCAGCATCACATCGAGCTGGTTGACCGCATCGTTGTGCTCGCGCACGTAATCGTAGCTCTTGGTGCTGCCGGGATGGTTGTTGAAGGCGACGCAGGGGCTGATCACGTCCAGGAACGCGGCGCCGCGGTGCGACAACGCGCCCTTGATCAGCGGCACCAGCTGCTTCTTGTCGCCGGAAAAGCCGCGCGCGACGTAACTGGCGCCCAGTTGCAAGGCCATGCTGACCATGTCCAGCGGACTGTCGGTATTGGCGACGCCCTTCTTCGACACCGAACCCTGATCTGCGGTGGCCGAGAACTGCCCCTTGGTCAGTCCGTACACGCCGTTGTTCTCGACGATGTAGACCATGTTCACGCCGCGACGGATCGCATGCACGAACTGGCCAATGCCGATCGACGCCGAATCGCCGTCGCCGGACACGCCCAGATAGATCAACTCGCGATTGGCCAGGTTGGCGCCGGTCAGCACCGACGGCATGCGCCCGTGCACGGTGTTGAAGCCGTGCGACTGGCCGAGGAAATAGTCCGGCGTCTTGGAACTGCAACCGATGCCCGACAGCTTGGCGACGCGATGCGGTTCGATGTCCAGCTCCCAACATGCCTGGATGATCGCCGCCGAGATCGAATCGTGGCCGCAGCCGGCGCACAGCGTGCTGATCTTGCCTTCGTAATCGCGCCGTGTGAAGCCGATCGCATTGCAGGCGAGCGTGGGGTGGTGGAGCTTGGGCTTGGCCAGGTAAGTCATGTCAAAGCCTCGGCGGGAGGTTTTCGCAGCAAGAGGAAAAGGGTGACCACGCGTGACGCCAGGATCAGCACGCCGAACCAGAACGTGACCCGACCGATGTCGTCCTTCGGATTCATGTAATGGTCGAAGTAAGCGGTCGCGGCGCCGCCGACGATGAACAAACCGGCGAAGAACAGAACGATGAGGTTGTGCAGCAGACACAGCCACCACGGCCGGACATAGAAGGCGGTGAACCAAGCCAATGCCGTCAGCGCCCACAGCATAGGCATGTCGGCCGACCTCAGGGCCATCGGCTCGGCCGCCGAGACGGTCTGCTGCAAAGGCGCCATCATGGAATCCGCGAACCAGAATCCGGCCAGCAGCACGGCCGCGAATCCGATCAGCAAGTACAGGATGCTGCGCATAGGCCTAAGCACCTGGTCCCGTTGCGTCGCTAGAGCGTGAGGTGATGCATTTTCGGCTGACCAGATACGTCACATCAACTCCTCTAACGAAGCTTTCCGCAGCCATAGGAGGAACGTCACGACGCGCGATGCCAGCATCAGCACGCCGACCTGGAACACGGTCCAGGAACCGCTGTAATTCGGCCGCAAATGGCTGTCGGCGTATCCGTTCAATGCGCCCAGGACGACGAATACACCGCCCACGAATACAACGCCGGCCGTCAGCGTTGCGGACAACCATAACGGGCGAACGAAGAAGGCCGTCGCCCAGGCCAGCACAGCGAACAGCCACAGCGATGTGCTGTCCGACGACGGGGATTGTCCGGTCGTGGCGATGGCCGCGGCGCTCGGCGACGGCGGGACCATGGAATTCGCCATCCAGAAGCCCAGGATGAGCACGACCGCGAAACCGCCCAGCAGGAAGAGCATAGGGCGCATGTTCAGGCCACCTTGTGCTGATGCGACGCCGGCCGCAACCGCGAGCAGATCGCATCGGCGATGAAGCGCGCCGTGATCGGCGTGCCGTCGTAATGCAGCACCGCGACCAGCCGAGCCGGGTCGATGCCGAATTCGTTCACCAGCAGCGAGCGCAGCTGCGCGTCCCGGTTCTGCTCGACCACGAATACCGAATCATGCGCATCGATGAAATCCTTCACAGAATCCGGGAACGGGAAGGCGCGCACTCTCATCGTGTCGAGCGCGATGCCGTCGTCCCGCAGCCGCTCGATCGCCTCCTGCATCGCCGGGCTGGTCGAACCGAAATAGATCGCCCCATGGCGCGCCGGCACGTCCGAGCGGCTGGCGATCGGCTGCGGCACCAGCGACTTGGCCGTGTCGAATTTCTGCAGCAGCCGCTGCATGTTGTAGACGTAGTCCGGTCCGCGTTCGGAATACTGCGCCTGCGGATTGCGCGAGGTGCCGCGGGTAAAGTACGCGCCCTTTTCCGGATGCGTGCCGGGATAGGTGCGGTAAGGGATGCCGTCGCCGTCGACATCCTTGTAGCGGGCGAACTCCCGCCCCTCTTCCAGCTGCGCGGCCGTCATCACCTTGCCGCGGTCGTAGCGCTTGGCGTCGTCCCAGGCGAAGGGCGCGCACAGGCGCTGGTTCATGCCGATGTCCAGGTCGGTCATCACGAAGATCGGCGTCTGCAGGCGATCCGCGAGGTCGAATGCGGCCGCCGAAAACTCGAAGCATTCGTGCGGATCTTCCGGAAACAGCAGCACATGCTTGGTATCGCCGTGCGAGGCGTAGGCGCAGGCCAGCACGTCCGACTGCTGGGTGCGCGTGGGCATGCCGGTCGACGGCCCGCCGCGCTGCACATCGATAATCGTGACCGGAATCTCGGCGAAATAGGCCAGGCCGATGAACTCGTTCATCAGCGAGATGCCCGGACCGGCCGTGGTGGTGAACGCGCGCGCGCCGTTCCAGCCGGCGCCGACCACCATGCCGATCGACGCGATCTCGTCCTCGGCCTGGATGATGGCGTAGCGGGCGCGGCCTTCCTCGTCCACACGGTATTTTTGGCAGTATTTCTGGAACGCTTCGGCGAGCGAGGACGACGGCGTGATCGGATACCAAGCACAGACCGTCGCGCCGCCGTACACGCAGCCCAGCGCCGCCGCCGCATTGCCTTCGACGAAGATCTTGTCGCCGACCGCATCGGCCTTCTGCACGCGTAGCCCGATCGGATGCGGCAGATGCTCGCGCACCCAGTCGCGCCCCAGATGCAGGGCTTCGATATTGGGCTTGAGCAGCTTTTCCTTGCCCTTGTACTGCTCGCCGATCAGGGTTTCGATGGTCGGCACGTCCATGTCGAGCAAGGCGCTCAGCGCGCCGACGTACATGATGTTCTTGAACAGCTGGCGCTGGCGCGGATCGCTGTAGGCGGCGTTGCAGATCTCGGTCAGCGGCACGCCGATGATGTTGATGTCGTCGCGGAACTTCGATTTCGGCAGCGGCTTGCTGTTGTCGTAGAAGAGATAGCCGCCGGCTTCGATCTCGGCGAGGTCCGCATCCCAAGTCTGGGGATTCATCGCCACCATCAGGTCGACGCCGCCGCGCCGACCGAGCCAGCCGCGCTCGGAAACGCGCACTTCGTACCAGGTCGGCAGGCCCTGGATGTTGGACGGGAAGATATTGCGCGGGCTGACCGGCACGCCCATGCGCAGGATCGCCTTGGCGAACAGTTCGTTGGCGGAAGCCGAACCGGAGCCGTTGACGTTGGCGAATTTGACGACGAAGTCGTTGATAGATTGGAGCGGGGAGAGGCTGGGGGTCATACGTTAGCCTCACTCTCCGTCATCCCGGCGAAAACCGGGATCCAGGCGCGTCGCAGCCGAACGATCACGGGCCTGGATCCCGGCTTTCGCCGAGATGACGGGCTAAAGCAAAATCTGCTCACGCCGCCTCCTTCTGCTTCTTGCTGCGGCATCCCGAGCCCGCATAAGTCTCCAGCAACAAGAATTTCTGCATATCCCAGGCCCCCGTGGGGCAGCGTTCCGCGCACAGCCCGCAATGCAGGCAGACGTCCTCGTCCTTCACCATCACCCGCATCGTCTTCAGCGGTTCGGACACGTACAGATCCTGCGTGGCGTTGAGCGCCGGCGCGGTGAGGCGCGTGCGCAGGTCCGCTTCGTCGCCGTTGAGCGTGAAGGTGATGCAATCGGTTGGGCAGATGTCGACGCAGGCATCGCATTCGATGCACTTGTCGCGGGTGAACACGGTCTGCACGTCGCAGTTCAGGCAGCGCTGGGTTTCCTTCCATGCGGTGGCCGGGTCGAAACCGAGTTCGACTTCCACCTGCATGCTGTCCAGCTTCTTCGCCGCTTCCGACCACGGCACCGCGTAGCGTTCGTCGGGCGAGACGGCGTTGTCGTAGCTCCACTCGTGGATGCCCATTTTCTGCGAGTCGAGCTGCACCATCGGATCCGGACGCTCGCGCGCGTCCTCGCCGTGCAGCAGCTTGTCGATCGAAATCGCCGCGGCATGGCCGTGCGCCACCGCCCAGATGATGTTCTTGGGCCCGAACGCAGCGTCGCCGCCGAACAGCACATGCGCCAGCGTCGACTGATGGGTGATCTTGTCGACCGCCGGCATGCCCCATTCGTCGAACTCGATGCCCAGGTCGCGCTCGATCCACGGGAACGCGTTTTCCTGCCCGACCGCGATCAGCACTTCGTCGCAGGGATGGAATTCGTCCGGCTCGCCGGTCGGCACCAGCTTGCGGCGGCCCTTGTCGTCGTATTCGGCGCGCACGCGCTCGAAGGTCATGCCAGTCAGGCGGCCGCTGGCATGCACGAAGGCCTTGGGGACGCGGTAGTCGAGAATCGGGATGCCTTCGTGCATCGCATCCTCTTTTTCCCAGGGACTGGCCTTCATCTCGTCGAAGCCCGAGCGCACCAGCACCTTGACGTCGGTGCCGCCGAGCCTGCGCGCGGAGCGGCAGCAATCCATCGCGGTGTTGCCGCCGCCGAGCACGAGCACGCGCTTGCCTACCGAGGTGATGTGGCCGAAGTAGACGTTGGCCAACCAGTCCAGGCCGACATGGATCTGCGCCGCGGCTTCCTGCCGGCCGGGGAGATCGAGATCGCGCCCGCGCGGCGCGCCGCTGCCGACGAACACCGCATCGTAGTTTTCGGCGAGCAATGCCTTCATCGATTCGATGCGATGGCCGCCGACGAAATCGACGCCCAGATCGAGGATGTAGCCGGTCTCTTCGTCGATGACGCTCTCCGGCAGCCGGAAACGCGGCACCTGGGTGCGCATGAAGCCGCCGGCTTTCGGATCGGCTTCGAATACGGTGACGCGATAGCCGAGCGGCGCGAGGTCGCGCGCGACCGTCAGCGACGACGGTCCGGCGCCGACGCAAGCGATGCGCTTGCCGTTGCCTTGCGCCGCGGGTTTTGGCATGCGCGCCTGCACGTCGCCCTTGTGGTCGGCGGCGACGCGTTTGAGCCGGCAGATGGCGACCGGCTCGGGCTTCTCGCTCATCGAAGCCGGGCCGTTGTTCTCTTCGACGCGCCCGCGCCGGCAGGCCGGTTCGCATGGGCGGTCGCAGGTGCGGCCGAGGATGCCGGGGAATACATTGGAATGCCAATTGACCATGTAGGCGTCGGCATAGCGGCCGGCGGCGATCAGGCGGATGTATTCGGGCACGGGGGTGTGCGCGGGGCAAGCCCACTGGCAATCGACGACCTTATGGAAGGTGTCGGGGTTGCGAATATCGGTCGGCTTCACCGCGATCCTCGCTTGCTGGCAGACCGGACGCGCCGGCCATCGCTTGCCGGGCGAGTCTAGACCCGAATGCCGGTTGGCGGCAAAGGCGCCCGCTCGTCATCCCAGCGAATGCCTGGAGCCAGCGCCTTGGCGTGTCAGAGGGGCTTGGGGAGATTTGCGGTTGCTCTGTGTAGAGCGGGGCTTGCCCCGCTGCTCTTTGCTTGGGGGTTATGGCGACCTGCCGGCCCTCTGGGCCGGGGTTTCGTCCGCTAAAACCGCGGCCGAGTTACTTTCTTTTTGTGGGGCCCAAAAAGAGAAGTAACCAAAGAAAAGGGCCTTTGGAAGGTATCCCGGCGATGGGGTTACCTCGTGTTCTTGGCCACCGCTCGCAGGCTCTCGGGATTCCTCCGTCGCTTCGACATTCAGATTCGAAGCGATCGACCCGAACGCCTCCTTAGCGCCCATCCGCAAAAGCCACGTCACCCATACGCGGCGAATCAAAATCTAGTACCTACGTAAGAAGGTCACCCACGACGAAAGCTTAGGCCGCTGGCGGACTTTCAGGTGCGACGCATCGCACCGCAGTTCAGGCCCTTTCTTGGGTTACTTTCTTTGGGCCAGCAAAGAAAGTGACCCGCGCGTAGCGCGGAAGCCTTTTTCCATGGCGCGAGTCGCAGCGCAAGCCGTGAGGACGCGGGCCTGGATCCCGGCCTTCGCCGGGATGACGGCTGAGGGGCAAGAGCAACATGGGTCCCAGCGTTCGCTGGGATGACGGCTTAGGGCAAAGGGCTTAAGGGCAAGAGCAGCGGAGCGAGCTCCGCTCTACATGGGTAGCTGGAATCATTGGGCCGACAAGGCGAGTGGAGCATCGCCCGCTTCGGCTTCTTGCGGCTTCACCTTGAACCACGCCGCATACAACGCCGGCAGGAACAGCAGCGTCAACGCCGTAGCCACGATCAGGCCGCCCATGATCGCCACCGCCATCGGCCCGTAGAACACCGAACGCGATAGCGGAATCATCGCCAGCACCGCCGCCAGCGCCGTAAGCACGATCGGGCGGAAGCGTCGCACCGTCGCATCGATGATCGCGTGCCAACGATCGTGGCCGGCGGCGATGTCCTGCTCGATCTGATCGACCAAGATCACCGAATTGCGCATGATCATGCCGGCCAGCGCGATCGTGCCGAGCATGGCCACGAAACCGAACGGCACCCGGAACATCAGCAGGAACAGCGTCACCCCGATCAAGCCCAGCGGCGCCGTCAACAGCACCAGACCCACCCGCGAGAAGCTGCGCAGCTGCAGCATCAGCAGCGTAATCACCACCATCAGGAACAAGGGCATGCCCGCGTTGACCGAGTTCTGGCCGCGCGCCGAGTCCTCCACCGTGCCGCCGGTGCGCAGCAGATAGCCTTCCGGCAGCGCATCGCGGATACCTTCCAGCGTCGGCTCGATCTGCGCCACCGCGCTGGGCGGCGTGGTGCCGTCGATGATGTCGGCGCGCACCGTCACCGTCGGCAGACGGTCGCGATGCCAGACGATGCCTTCCTCGAACGCGTATTCCAGCTTGGCCACTTGCGACAGCGGCACCGACTGGCCGCTGGCGGTCGGAATCGCCAGGCTCGACAGCAGATCCAACCGCGCGCGCTCGTCGTCCGGGCCGCGCATCAGCATCTCGATCAGCTCGTTGCCCTCGCGATACTTACTGACGTGCAGGCCCGATAGCGAACCGGAGAGGAAACTGGATACTTCCGCCGAGCTGATCCCGAGCGCGCGGGCGCGGTCCTGGTCGATGCGCAGCCGCACCACCTTGCTGGGCTCGTCCCAATCCAGGTTCACGTTGGCGGCATGCGGATTGGCGCGCACCTTCTCGGCCACCTGCTGCGCGATCGCGCGCACGCGCTCGACGTGCTCGCCGGACACGCGGAACTGCAGCGGATAACCCACCGGCGGCCCGTTCTCCAGCCGCGTCACGCGCAACTGCAGTTCCGGGAATTGCGGGATCACGTCCTCGATCAACCAGGTGCGCAGCGCTTCGCGCGATTCCAGCCCGTCGGCACGGACCACGAATTGGGCGAAATTGGCGGCGGGCAGCTGCTGGTCCAACGGCAAGTAATAGCGCGGCGAACCGGTACCGACATACGCAACGTAGTTGTCGATGCCTTCGTGGCCCTTCAGGTAGCGCTCGAGCTTCTTCGCCTGCGCCTCGGTGGCGCGCAGCGACGCGCCTTCGGCCAGTTCCATATCGACCATCAGCTCGGGGCGCGTCGAATCGGGGAAGAATTGCTGCGGCACGAAGCGGAACATCACGATCGAAGCCACGAATGCCGCAACAGTGATGCCGATCACCCACCAGCGATGCGACAGGCACCAGTCCAGCAGGCCGCGGAAACGCCGGTAAAACGGGGTTTGGTAGGGATCGTGCTCGTGCCCCACGATCGGCGGCGGTGCCAGCATGAAAGCCAGCCGCGGAAAGCGATCAGCGGCGCGCTGCCGCAGCGCACGCCAACGTCCGGCCGGAGAACGGGGATTGGGTTCGTGCTGGTGCGCCAGATCGGGAAGCATCTTGTCGCCCAAGTACGGAATGAACAGCACCGCCGCGATCCACGACACGATCAGCGCGATCGTCACCACCTGGAACAGCGAACGCGTGTATTCGCCGGTGCTCGATGCGGCGGTGGCGATCGGCAAGAAGCCGGCCGCGGTGACCAGCGTGCCGGTCAGCATCGGGAACGCGGTGCTTTCGTAGGCGAAGCTCGCCGCTTTGAGCCGGCTGAAGCCCTGCTCCATCTTGATCGCCATCATCTCCACCGCGATGATCGCGTCGTCCACCAGCAGCCCCAGCGCCAGCACCAGCGCGCCCAGCGAGATCTTGTGCAGGCCGATGCCGAAGTAATGCATCGCCGCGAAGGTCATCGCCAGCACCAGCGGAATCGACACCGCCACCACCAGCCCGGTGCGGAAGCCGAGCGAGAAGAAGCTCACCAGCAGCACGATGGCCACGGCCTCGGCCAGCACGCGCACGAATTCGCCGACCGATTCCTTCACCGCTTCGGGCTGGTCGGCGACCTTGCGCAATTGCATGCCCGCGGGCAGCGTTTCCTGCAGGCGCTTGAATTCCTGCTCCAGCGAGCGGCCCAAGCGCAGGATGTCGCCGCCGTCCTTCATCGCCACGGCGATGCCGATGCCCTCTTCGCCCATGAAGCGCATCTTCGGCGCGGCCGGATCGGAGAAGCCGCGCGTGATCGTGGCCACGTCGCCCAGGCGGATGGTGCGGTCGCCGGCGCGGATCGGGAACTGGCGGATTTCCTCGACCGAATCGAAGGCGCCTTCGACGCGCAATTGCACGCGGTTGCCCGGCGTTTCGAAGAAGCCGCTGGGCGTGATCGCATTCTGCTGTTCCAGCGCCTGTCGCACCGCAGACAACGGCACGCCCAGCGTGGCCAGCTTGGTGTTGCTGACTTCGATCCAGATCTTCTGGTCCTGCAGGCCGATCAGATCGACCTTGCCGACGTCGGGCACGCGCTGCAATTCCAGTTGCAAGCGATCGGCGTAGTCCTTCAGCACCGCGTAGTCGAAGCCCTGCCCGGTCAGCGCGTAGATATTGCCGAAAGTGTCGCCGAATTCGTCGTTGAAGAACGGACCGACCGTGCCATCGGGCAGGGTCGGACGGATGTCGCCGATCTTCTTGCGCACCTGGTACCAGAGCGGATCGATCTGCGCGGATTTGAGCGAATCGCGCGCGACGAAGATCACCTGCGATTCGCCGGGCCGCGAATACGAGCGGATGAACTCGTACTGGCCGGTCTCCATCAGCTTCTTTTCGATACGCTCGGTGACTTGCTTGGACACCTGTTCTGCGGTCGCGCCCGGCCACAGGGTGCGCACCACCATGGCCTTGAAGGTGAACGGCGGATCCTCGGACTGGCCCAGGTGCCGGTAAGACCACGCGCCGATCAGGCCGAGCACCAGCATCGCGTACAGCACCAAGCTGCGGTTGCCCAGGGCCCACTCGGAGAGATTGAATTTGCGCATGGCTTATTTCCCCCTCTCCCGCTTGCGGGAGAGGGCTGGGGTGAGGGCGAGCGCGCAACTCCGCGCCTGTTTGAAAGCTTCCTGCGACCGTGGCCCCCATCCCATCCTTCCCCCGCAAGCGGGAGAAGGGGATATCGCGCCAGCGGGAGTCGCTTCGTTACGGCACATCGGCGCTTGCGTTCAATCGCTTCGGCTGCGCCAGGTTGATGGGCCGGTTTTCGCGATCCACCGGCGTCACCAGCTGATTCTCGCGCAGCAGATGCCCGCCCGCGGAAACCACCAGCGCATCGGGCTTCAGCCCGCCGAGCACCGGCACGCTGTCTTCGCCGAAGGCACCGGTGCGCACCGGCACCGCATGGACGCGGCGCGTGGCGCGGTCGACCACCCACACCGCATTGCGGCCATCGGCACGGCGTTGCAGCGCCGACAACGGCAGCGACCAGGCCGCCTGTTCGCCGCCGTCGGCCAGATACACGCGCGCGCTCTGGCCAAGTTCCACCTTGCGCTCCGCATCGCCGCCCAGGGCGACGCGCGCGGCATAGGTGCGCGCCTGCGGATCGGCGGCGGGGGCGATTTCGCGGATCGTGCCGGGCAGTCGCTGGCCCGGCGCATTCCACAATTCCACCAGGACCGGCTGGCCGACGCGGTAGTCGCGTATCTGCGATTCGGGCAAGGCGATGGCGACTTCGCGTCCATCGTCGCCGGCCAGCGTGAATACCGTCTGCCCGGCCGCGACCACCTGCCCGGCTTCGGCCTGGCGGCTGGCGATGGCGCCGTCGCGCGGTGCGCGCAGCTGCGAATATTCGGCCTGGTTGCGGGCGACATCGAGATTGGCGCGCGCAGCGCGGGCTTGGCCGGCAGCCGCCTGGTAGGCCGCATTCTGCGCATCCAGCGCCGAACGGCTGACGAGCTGCTGCTTGGCCAGCTGCTCATAGCGCGCCTGATCGGCGCGGGCGCGGCTGAGTTCGGCTTCGGCCGCCGACAGTTGCGCCTGCGCGGCCTGCGCCTGCAGCCGCAGGTCGCCCGGATCCAGCACCGCCAGCAGATCGCCCTGCTTGACCCGGGCGCCGACGTCGACATCGCGCCGCACCAGCTTGCCGCCGACCCGGAAGGCGAGCGCGCTTTCTTCGCGCGCCCGGATCTCGCCGGCGAAGGCGACCACCGCCGGCGCAGCATCGCCGGCACGGGTAACCAGTACCGGGCGGGCGGCTTCGGGCGGCTTTTCGCCGCCGCCGCACGCCGACAAGAGTAAGGTCGCACCGACGACCAGCGCGGGCGCAAGGAAGGCTTGCCTGGCTACCACGGTCATGCTGACTCCGGGCTAATTATTACACTGGCCGGTATAGTATAAATATAAAACCGATTAGTCTAGTATTACGTCATGAGCAAGCCAGCCGCCGCCAGCAAACTCGAAACCCGAGCCAAAACCACCAGTCCTGGCCGCCCCAAGGACTTGAACAAGCGTGCCGCCATCCTGGATACGGCGAAGCGGTTGTTCACCCTGCAGGGCTTCGACGGCGTCAGCATGGATCAGATCGCCGCCGAGGCGGGGGTTTCCAAACTCACCGTCTACAGCCATTTCGGCGACAAGGACGCGTTGTTCATGGAAGCGATACGCGCCAAGTGCGAGGAGCAGATGCCCCCGGACCTGTTCCCGTCGGACCTGAAAGGTCCGCTGAGGACGCAGCTGACCCGGATCGCGCAGGCCTTCTTCGCCCTGATCACCAGCGACGAAGCGTTGTCGATGCACCGCATGATGCTGACCCAGTCCAGCGACGTCCGCGTCCGCCAGATGTTCTGGCAGGCCGGCCCGCAGCGCGTACAGGAAGCGTTCAACGAATTCCTGCAGGCGCGCGTGGCCGCCGGCGAACTGGTGGTGCCCGATATCGCCCGCGCGCCGTCGCAGTTCTTCTGCCTGCTGAAAGGCGAGTTGCACATGCGCATGGTCAGCGGGCTTTGCGCCGCCCCCAGTCAGCGCGAGGTCGATGCGCATATCGAGGCCACCGTCGACCTGTTCCTGCGCGCCCATGAGCCGCGCTGAGCCGGTGTCCGCCGATGCGCCGCGGACGTCCGCGGTCGCGATGACACCTGTCATCGCTACGAGAGTCTCGGTTACTTCCGGCACTCAGCGCCCTGTGCGACGTGGGCGATCCTGTTTCCCAAGCCGTCCCCACCCTGCCGCCAGAGACCGGTAAAATCGCGGGCCGACCGCACCAGGCACAGAGCATGACGATCGATTACGCCAAAGTCCGCGAAAACATGGTGGAGCAGCAAGTCCGCCCCTGGGACGTGCTGGACGGGCGCGTGCTGGAGGCCTTGTCCGCCGTGCCTCGCGACGCCTTCGTGCCCGAAGCCTACCGCGCGCTGGCCTACGCCGATCTGGAACTGCCGATCGGCCACGGCCAGTCGATGATGAAGCCGGTGGTCGAGGGCCGCATGCTGCAGGGCTTGGAACTGGACGCGGGCGACGAAGTGCTGGAAATCGGCACCGGCACCGGTTTCGTGACCGCCTGCCTGGGCTATCTGGCACGCGATGTGCATAGTCTGGAAATAGTGCCGGAACTCGCGGCCGCGGCGAGCGCGCGCCTGGCGCAGCGCGGCCACGACAGCAACGTGCGCATCGAGGCCGCCGATGCGTTGGCCTGGAACACGTCGCGCCGCTTCGACGCGATCTGCGTCACGGCCGCCGTCGACACGGTCCCGGCGCGTTTCGTCGAATGGCTGCGTCCCGGCGGGCGCCTGTTCGTGGTCCGCGGCCGCGCGCCGGTGATGGAAGCGGTCTGTTTGCGCAACGAAGTCAACGGCGCGCGCATCGAATCGTTGTTCGAAACCGAACTGCAGTATCTCGCCGGCGCCGCGCCGGCACCCGAATTCCACTTGTAAAAAATCAAGACCCCGCCCGCGCAACGATGCGCGGACTGCCAATAAAAACCAAGGACCTCCCCGCATGAGTCGCCGTCCGCTGTTTTTCGCCCTCGCCCTGGCCCTGTTGCCCGCCAGCGCCTTCGCCGAAGACCTGTTGCAGACCTACGAACTGGCCCGCACCGGCGACCCGCAATTGTCCGCCGCCGAAGCCGACCGCCGCGCCGTCAAGGAAGGCGCCGTGCAGGCGCGCGGCGCGATGCTGCCGCAGATCGACGCCAGCGCCTCGTTCAACCGCCAGCGCAACTACACCGACAGCCCGATCCAGGTCGATCCCGATACCGGCGAGATTTCCGGCGGCAACCGCCGCACCGAAACGTCTACCCGCAGGACCGGGGTCAACGTCGACCAGATGGTCTTCGACTTCGGCAACTTCGCGCGCCTCAAGAGCCAGAAGGCGCTGAGCAAGGGCGCCGACTTCTCGCTGGAAAGCGCCGGCGACGACCTGATCACGCGCACTTCGCAAGCCTATTTCAACGTGCTGGTCGCGATCGAAACGCTGGCCGCGGCCGAAGCGCAGGAAACCGCGCTGAAGAAGCAATTCGACTTCGCCGACAAGCGCCTGGAAGTGGGCCTGGCGCCGATCACCGACGTGCACGAAGCGCGCGCGCAGTACGACAGCGCCCGCGCCAACACCATCGTGCGCCGCAACGAGTTGGAAGACGCCTATCAGGCGCTGACCGAGATCACCGGCCAGCCGGTGCGCAGCCTCAAGGGCCTGCCCGAGGATTACAAGCCGGAGTTGCCGCCGGAGCAGACCGTGGAGAGCTGGGTCGAAAGCGCGGTCAAGAACAATCCCGCGCTGATGGCCACGCAATACCAGGTGGAATCGGCGGCGGCCGACGTGCAAACGGCGCGCGCCGGGCATCTCCCGCGCCTGTATCTGAACGGCAGCTACGGCGACACCACCAGTTGGGGCGACGTCACTTTCGCCGGCACGCAGCGGCTTCCTTTCAGCGACGACCATGGTTACGGCCCGTCCGTGGGCCTGACGCTTTCGGTGCCGATCTTTTCCGGCGGCGTGACCCAGTCGCAGGTGCGCGCGGCCATCGCGCGCCGCGATGCCGCCCAGAACCAGCTGGAACAGCAGAAGCGCGCGCTCGAGCGCAGCACGCGCAACGCTTACCAGGCGCTGATCGCCGGCGTCAGCGAAGTCGAGGCCCGTCGTTTGGCCGTGGTGTCCGCCAAAGCGGCGTACGAAGCATCGCAAGTGGGCCTGGAAGTGGGCACCCGCACCGTGATCGACGTGCTGATCAACCAGCGCAACCTGTTCGATGCGCAGCAGACCTACGCGCAGGCCAAATACGGCTTCCTGCAGAACCGTTTGCGCTTGGACCAGGCGGCGGGCACGTTGGACATTGCGGACGTGCAGGAAATCAACCGCCTGCTCACCGTCAACGCGGACGCGCAACTGCAACCGGCGCAGTAAGCCTAGCCTGGGCGAACGCGCGGCTACGCCGCGCTACCGTGCTTGTCTCCCATGATCCCGGCGAAAGCCGGGATCGGTGTCTTCGCCTCGCTCTGCAGAGCAAGGCTTACTCCGCTGCTTTTGTTTCAGGCCATCATCCCCGCGAAGGCGGGACTGCGGAGGCCGAAAGCCGCAGCGAACATCTGCGTCAGCAGATGGCCCGTGTGCTTGGCCACCGCTCGCCGGCCCTCGGGATTCCTCCGTCGCTTCGACATTCAGATTCGAGGCGATCGACCAGAACTACTCCTTAGCGAAACTCCGCAAAAGCCACGTCACCCATAGGCTGCGAATCAAAATCTAGTACCTGCGTAAGAAGGTCACCCACGACGAAAGCTTAGGCCGCTAGCGGACTTTCAGGCGCGACGCATCGCACCGCAGTTCAGGCCCTTTCTTGGGTTACTTTCTTTGGGCCAGCAAAGAAAGTGACCCGGGCGCAGCCCGGAAGCCTTTTTCCATGGCGCGAGTCGCAGCGCACCTGCGAGGACGCGGACCTGGATCCCGGCCTTCGCCGGGATGACGGCTTAGGGGCAACAGCAAAAGCAAGATGGGTCCCAGCGTTCGCTGGGATGACGGCATGAGAGCAAACGGCTTAAGAGCGAAGTGCAGCGGAGCAAGCCCCGCTCTACAAAGGCGGAGCACGACAAAGGCAGCGGATCGAGCTCCGCTCCCGCAGAGCCTGGGCCAAGCCGCTGGATTCCGGCCTTCGCCAAGAGTCGCCATGACACAATCGCGTCGTGACCGACTTCGCCGCCTTCGACCCCATCGCCGAGCGCGCCATCGCGCAACTGCGTGCGGCCGCGCCAGACCTGGCATGGTCGGAGGCGCTGCCGGCGCGATGCCGGGCCGTCGCGATCGCCAGCGACTTCGCGATCGGCGTACTGACGCGGCAACCCGATCTGCTCGCGCGGCTGGCGGACGATGCGAATGCCGGTCCACCGCCGTTGCCGGCGCTCGATGCCGCAAATCGTAGCGATTGGCCGATGCTGCTGCGCCGTTACCGCGCCGCCGAATCCACGCGCTTGGTTTGGCGCGACGCGCTCGGAATCGACGATGTCGACGCCACCCTCGCCGGCAGCACGCGCCTGGCCGAAACCTGCCTGCAGACTGCGCTGGCGGCGCTGGAAGCCGAATTCGCGCAACGTTACGGCACAGTGCGATCGGCGGACGGCGCACCGCAGCGGCTAATCGTTTTCGGCTTGGGCAAGCTCGGCGGCGGCGAGCTGAACTTCAGTTCCGATGTCGACTTGGTCTACGGCTACCCGGAAAACGGCGAAAGCGACGGCGCGCGCGGTTTGCACGCCGAAGACTATTTCGCGCGGCTCGGGCAGCAACTGGCGAAACTGCTCGACGAGACCACGATCGACGGCTTCAGCCATCGCGTCGACCTGCGCCTGCGACCGTTCGGCAACGCCGGCCGCGTGGCGCTGTCGTTCGCTGCGATGGAACAGTACTTCCAGCGCGAAGGCCGCGATTGGGAGCGTTACGCCTGGCTCAAGGCGCGGCCGGTGGCCGGCGACATCGACGCCGGCGAACGTTTCCTCGAAACGCTGCGTCCCTTCGTCTATCGGCGGTATCTGGACTACGGCGCATTGGGCGGCCTGCGCGAAATGAAAGCGGCGATCACCGCCGAAGTCGCACGCAAGGAACTGGCCGACGACATCAAACGCGGGCCTGGCGGCATCCGCGAGATCGAATTCCTGGCGCAGGCCCTGCAGCTGATCCGCGGCGGACGCGAGCCCGCGCTGCAGCAGCGGCGCCTGTTGCCGGCGCTGCAGGCGCTGGTCGATGCGCGGCAGATCGAACCGGAGGTCGGCGACGCCCTGGCCGCCGCCTACCGCTTCCTGCGCAAGCTCGAGAACCGCTTGCAGATGCTGCGCGACGCGCAAACGCATGCGCTGCCGGAAAGCGAAGCCGACCGGCACCGCATCGCTATCGGCTGCGGCTTCGCCGATTGGCCGGCATTGCGCGCGCAGCTGGATGCGCATCGCGGGCGCGTCGCCGCCGAGTTCGGAGCCCTGCTGGCTACGCGCCAACGCCGCGCGGAGCCGACCGCGCTGGCCGCGTATTGGCGCGCGCTGCCCGAAGCCGGCGAGACAGCGGTATTGGCCGATGCCGGCTTCGAAGAGGCGTCGGCGCTGGACGCGCAGCTGCGCGATTTCGCGCGCGCGCCCGGCGTGCGCGATCTGCCGGACGCCGCGCGCGCCAGGTTGGATCGCGTGCTGCCGGCGTTGCTGCAGGCGGCCGCGCAGTCGCGCCAACCCGATGCCGCTTTGCGCCGCGCGCTGGCGTTGCTGCAGAACATCCTGCGCCGCAGCAGTTACCTGGCGCTGTTGGACGAGCAGCCCGAGGCCTTGCGGCGGCTGGTCGATGCGGTCGCGCGCAGCGCCCTGCTCGCCGAACGCTTGGCAGCGCATCCCTTGCTGCTCGACGAACTGCTCGACGCGCGCGCCGCCGGGCCGCTGCCGCAGCGAGAAGCGCTTCGCGCCGAGTGCGAAACGGCTTTCGCCGCCGCGGATGGCGATACCGAGGCGGCGCTGCAGGCGCTTAACGAGAAGCGGCAGGCGCTCAGTTTCCGCATCGCCCTGGCCGTGCTCGACGCGCGCCAGAACGCCAGCGACAGCACGCGCCAGCTGGCCTGGCTGGCCGATGCGGTGGTCGCCATCGCCCTGCGCCTGGCGATCGCCGAAACCGCCGCCGCGCACGGCACGGTGCCGGACGCCCGTTTCGCCGTGCTCGGCTACGGCAGTTTGGGCGGCGAAGAGCTCGGCTTCGGTTCGGATCTGGACCTGGTGTTCCTATACGACGCCGCGGACGGCGCGCAATCCGATGGCGCGCGTCCGTTGGAAGCCTCGCGCTACTACGCGCGGTTGGCGCAGAAGCTGGTGGCGCTGCTCGGCGCGCCGACCGCCGCCGGCAAGCTGTACGAGATCGACGTCCGCTTGCGCCCCGACGGCGCCAAGGGCCTGCTGGTCTCGAGCGTGGCCAGCTTCGCCGATTACCAGCGCGAGCGGGCCTGGACCTGGGAACATCAGGCGCTGGTGCGCGTGCGCGGCATCGCCGGCGACGCCGCGCTGCTGCAGGCGTTCGAGCGCGTGCGTGGCGAGACTTTGTCGCGATCGCGGGATCCGCAGAAGTTGCGTGAGGACGTGGTCGCCATGCGCGCGAAGATGCGCGCCGAACTGGACCGTTCCGATGCCGCGCGCTTCGATCTGAAACAGGGCGAGGGCGGGCTGGTCGATCTCGAATTCTTGTTGCAGTACCTGGTGTTGCGCGACTCGCATGCGCATCGCGAACTTCTGCTGCATCGCGATACGCCCGGCCTGATCGCAGCGGCAAGCGGCGCCGGTGCGCTGGATGCATCCGTTGGCGACGCATTGCGCGAAGCTCACGCATCGCTGCTGGCGCTGGGACTGGCTTGCACGCTCGACCGCCGGCAGCGCTTGGTGGCAGACGACGAAAACGTGGCGCAGGCACGCAGGACGATACGCGGTGCGGTGCACGACTGCGGCCTGCGATTCGCGGCAACGGACTCGGAATAGCGCTGTCACACGGAGTTTCTTTCGTTTCCTTCGCCCTTAAAGTCATCATCCCGCAAGACGGGACTGCGAGGCCGAAGGGCGTAGCGAACCTCTGCGTCGGCAGATGGCCTGGAGGGCGAGCGAAGCGAGTAACCCAACGGCTTGGCTTGTCTCCTTTCTTTGAAAAGAGGGGCCGGGGAAGATTCGCTTTGGCTCTGTAGAGCGGAGCTTGCTCTGCCGCCTTGGCTTGGGGGTTGTCGCGATCTGCCGGCCTTTCAGGCCGGGGTTTCGTCCGCTAAAACCGCGGCCGAGTGACCCTTCGGCAAGCTCAGGGCATGCTTTCTTTTTGAGGGGCCCAAAAAGAGAAGTCACCAAAGAAAAAGGGCCTTTGGAAGGGATCCCGGCGAGGGGCTACTCCATGTTCTTGGCCACCGCTCGCTAGCCTTCGGGATTCCTCCGTCGCTTCGACATTCAGATGCGAAGCGATCGACCGAACGTCTCCTTAGCGCAAATCCGCAAAAGCCACGTCACCCATAGGCTGCGAATCAAAATCTAGTACCTGCGTAAGAAGGTCACCTGCGACGAAAGCCAAGTCGCTGGCGGACTTTCAGGTGCGACGCATCGCACCGCAGTTCAGGCCCTTTCTTGGGTTACTTTCTTTGGGCCAACAAAGAAAGTGACCCGGCGCAGCCGGAAGCCTTTGTCCATGGCGCGAGTCGCAGCGCAGGCCGCGAGGACGCGGGCCTGGATCCCGGCCTTCGCCGGGATGACGGCTTAGGGGCAAGGGCAAGCGCGAGAGCAAGAGCAAGATGGATCCCAGCGTTCGCTGGGATGACGGCTAAACCTCCGGCAATTGCGGCTCGATCAGCGCCATCGTCCGCGCCAGCGCGCCGCGCCCTTGCGCGACCAGCGCCAGACCGGCGTTGCCCATCGCGGCGCGCGCATGAGCATCGGCGAGCAAGGCTTCCAACGCCGGGCAGAGCGCTTCGGCGCCGGCGATGATCCGCAACGCGCCGGCCTGCTCCAGATGCGCGGCGATCTCGGCGAAGTTGTGCAGGTGCGGACCGGTGACGATGGCCTTGCCCAGCGCCGCCGGTTCCAGCAGATTGTGCCCGCCGATCGGCTGCAGGCTGCCGCCGACGAAAGCCACGTCCGCGCAAGCGTAGAAGTCGGCGAGTTCGCCCAAGGTATCGATCACGAATACCGCGTCGCCGGCGCGCGGCCAGCGGTCCTTGCTGCGCAATGCCACCTGCAGGTTTTCGCTGCGTACCAGTTCCGCTACCGGCCGGAACCGCTCCGGATGCCGTGGCGCCCACAACAACAGCAAGTCCGGCCACCGCTTGCGCAGGCAGCGGTGCGCAGCGATCACCGCGGCCTCCTCGCCGTCGTGCGTGCTGGCCGCGATCCATACCGGCCGTGCGGCGCCGAGGCTGTCCTGGAATTGCGCCACGAACGCGTCCGCGCCCGTCGGCACGGCGACGTCGTACTTCAGATTGCCGGTGACTACCACGCGCTCGCGCTGCGCGCCCAGCGCGATGAAGCGTTCGCCGTCGGCGGCCGATTGCGCCGCCACGCGCGTCACGCTGCGCAAGGCCCGCCCGATCAACGGGCGCAATACCCGATAGCCGCGCAACGAACGCTCCGACAGGCGCGCATTGAGCACGTACGACGGGATGCCGCGGTCGCGGCAACCGAACAACAGGTTGGGCCAGAGTTCGGTTTCCAGGATCAGCGCGATCCTGGGCCGGAAATGATCGAGGAAGCGCCCGACCGCACCGGGCAGGTCGTAAGGCAGATAGACGTGCTCGACGGCATCCAGCCACAGCGAACGGGCGCGCGCCGAGCCGGTCGGCGTGATCGTAGTGACCACCAGCCGCAGATCCGGGCGTGCGCGGCGCAAGGCGTCGACCAGCGGCGCGGCGGCGTTGACCTCGCCCACCGACACCGCGTGCAGCCAGATCGTGGCGGCATCCTGCCGCGGCGAATAGGCGGCATAGCGCTCGTTCCATCGCTGGAAGTATTCGCGGTGCCGGAACCCGCGCCAGATCAGGTGATACAGCGTGACCGGCGCCAGCAGGTACAAGGTCGCCGAGTACAGGGCGCGCAGCATTCGTTCGATCGGTTCACCCTGCATACCGGCACAGCATAGCGAAGCGGCGCGGCTTGTTGGCCTAAAATCGGCGCATGTCCTCGAACTCCCCCGCCGGCCCACCGCCTCTGTCGCCGCGCCACTGGCCGATGTGGCTGGTCCTGGGCGGGATCTGCCTCGCCGCGCGCCTGCCCTGGGCGCTGCAGCGCGTGCTCGGCCGCGCGCTCGGTAGGCTCATGCTACGGCTGTTGCCGGACCGCCGCGACGCGGCGCGGACCAACCTGGCGCTATGCCTGCCGGAATTGTCCGAGGCCGCGCGCGAGACCCTGTTGCGGCAGAGCTTCGACGACCTGGGCATCGGCCTGTTCGAGTTCGGGCGGGCCTGGTGGGGTTCGATCGCCACGCTGCGGCGCGACGTGCGGATCGAAGGGCTGGACAAGCTGGCCGCGCTGCAGGCGCAGGGCCGCGGCGTGCTTTTGATCTCCGGCCACTTCATGACGCTGGAAACCTGCGGCCGCCTGCTCTGCGATCACGTGGCCCTGGCCGGCATGTACCGCCGCCACCGCAATCCGGTGTTCGAATGGGCGGTCAAGCGCGGCCGGCTGCGCTACGCCAGCGCGATGTTCGCCAACGACGAGCTGCGCGCGGCGGTGCGTCATCTCAAGCGCGGCGGCTTTCTTTGGTACGCACCGGACCAGGACATGCGCGGCAAGGAAACTGTGTTCGCGCCTTTCTTCGGCATACCCGCTTCGACCATCACCGCTACCCACCAGCTGGCGCGCCTGACCGGCTGCGCGGTGGTGCCGTTCTTCCACCGCCGCGAAGACGGTCGATACCTGCTGCGCGTCGGCGATCCGCTGCCCGATTTCCCGACCGCCGACGTGGTCGCCGACAGCGCGCGCGTCAATGCCGCCATAGAGGAGATGGTGCGGCAGGCGCCGTCGCAGTACCTGTGGATCCATCGCCGCTTCAAGCGACTGCCGGATGGCCAACCGTCCGTATATTCGTAACCGCGGCGTCTAGCCCCTTTAGCTCTGGCTCTGTGTAGAGCGGGGCTTGCCCCGCTGCTCTTTGCTTGGGGTTGTCGCGACCTGCCGGCCCTTCGGACCGGGGTTTCCTCCGCTAGAACCGCGGCCGAGTGACCCTTCGGCAAGCTCAGGGCATGCTTTCTTTTTGTGGGCCCAAAAAGAGAAGTCACCAAAGAAAAGGGGGTTCCTCCGTCGCTTCGACATTGAGATCCGAGGCGATCGACAAGAACTACTCCTTAGCGCAACTCCGCAAAAGCCACGTCACCCATACGCGACGAATCAAAATCTAGTACCTGCGTAAGAAGGTCACCCACGACGAAAGCCAGGTCGCTGGCGGACTTTCAGAGGCTTCGCATCACTTGAGCTTCGGGCCCTTTCTTTGGTTACTTTCTTTGGGCCAGCAAAGAAAGTGACCCGGCGCAGCCGGAAGCCTTTTTCCATGGCGCGAGTCGCAGCGAGGCCCACAAGCACGTGGGCCTGGATCCCGGCCTTCGCCGGGATGACGGCTTAAGGGCAAGGGCAAGAGCAAGATGGGTCCCAGCGTTCGCTGGGATGACGGCATGAGAGCGAACGGCTTAAGAGCAAACGGCTTAATCGCTGCGCCGCTGCGCTTCGTAGAGCTTGGCGTACTTCAGGAAAGCGTAGAAGGCCTGCGTCCTGGCGGCGAAATAACCCGCCCAGCCGTTGAGGAAATAGCGCTTGCCGAAATACAGCTTGGCGAACGCTAACGGCGGATACAGCAACATGCGCAGCCCGAGCAGCGCCGGGCGCCGCGACTTCTTGTGTTCGACCAGGCCGCTGGAATAGCGGTTCACCTTGTCGACACGATCGTGCAGCCGCGGCTCCCCGTAATGCAGGAACGGCGCATCGAGATCGATCGCACGGCCCTCGATTTCCGGCGCGGCATGCACCGGCACCGCGTTCATGCGTCCGCACGAACGGCGGAACAGGCGCAATTGCCAGTTGGGCCGCGTGAACGGATGCGGCCACCGCCAGAACAGCCATTCGCGGCGCGGCAAGCGATAACCATCGGCGCGCGGCGATCGCAGCTCGCGTTCGATCGCGGCGCGGCCGGCGTCGCTGAGATGCTCGTCGGCATCCAGCAACAGCACCCAATCGTGGCGGGCGCGGTCGATCGCCGACTGCTTCTGCGGCCCGTAGCCCTTGAACGCCTCGACGTCCACGCGCGCGCCATGGCGCTGCGCGATGTCGCGGGTGGCGTCGGTGGAATCCGAATCCAGCACCACGATCTCGTCGCAGAACGCCACGCTCGCCAGGCAACGCTCCAGCGTCGCAGCGTTGTTGTACGTGGTGACCACCGCCGACAGCGGCGCGCGGGCGGCCTGCGCGCTCATCGGTCGCCGCGCGCGAGCAGGCTGCCGGCATAAAGCGCCGCCAGCATCAGCGTCAGCCCGCCCCAGAAGGTGGAATAGAACGCCAGATGCGTGTTGAAGGGGAACACGGTGACGCACAACGCCAGCATCGCCGGCCGCGCGCGTTCGCGCGAGGCCGCATCGGCATAGCGCCAGGCGTGCCAGGCCATCGCCGCGCCGGCCAGCCATAGCAGCAAGCCGATGAATCCGGTTTCGCTGAGGATTTCCAGCACGATCTGGTGCGCATGCAGCGCCGGGCCCACGCCCCACGCCGGCGTCTGCCCGGCGCGCGGATCGCAATGCGGGAACGCCTCGCGGAAGCCGCGCGCGCCGACGCCGTTGATCGGATGCTCGCGCACCATGCAGGCCGCGGCGCTCCAGATCCGGCCGCGGCCGGACAGGGCCGTGTCGACGCCGCCGTCCTCCTCGGCCAATGCTTGCGTGGTGCGTTCGATGCGATCGCGCACTTGCGGCGACGAGAAGGCCAGTACCGCCAGGGCGATCGCGCCGAAGGCGAATACGCCGATCAACTTCTTCCAGCCGAACAGGCGCCAGCCCGAAAACACCAGCACCAAGCCGTACGTGATCCATGACGCGCGCGCGCCGGCCAGCATCACCACGATGCCGGCGGCGGCGGCGGCGAGCAGCCAGCCGGCGAAACCGAAGCGCCGGCCGGCGGCGTACAGCAGGAACGGCGACAGGCTGGCCAGCACGATGCCGAGCTTGAGGTTGCAGGGGCCGAGCACGCCGCTGAGGCGATCGACCGCATCCACCGCCGCGGGCGTGCACATGGGTTCGCCGCTGATCGCGCGCTTGACCGCATCCAGGCTCCAAAACAGCGGGCTGGTGCCCGACACGGCCTGCAGCAGCGCATCCAGCGTCCACACGCCGACGATCGCCGCCAGGCCGCCGAACGTGATGCGGCGCCCGCGCGCATCGCCTACCGCGGCGGCGACCAGCCACAGGAACGGCAGGTAGCGCAGGTCCACCAGCGATTCGCGCAAGGCGCGGCCCTGGTCGAGCGCGTCGAGCGACGACACCACTTCCGGCATCCAGTATGCGAAGAACAGCACGCTGGTCAGCGCCCAGGTCGGCCCGCTGAGCAGCGCGGCGGTGCCGCGGAAGCGCGCCAGCAGCAGGCGTACGATCGCAGCCAGCGCGCCGAGCACCATCACGCCTTCCGCATACCCCGGCGCCGGCCACAAGGCCACGAACGCCAGCACCCAGGCGGGTGCCCAGCGCCAACCGGGCGCGTTATCCAGCGTTGGGGTCATGGTCGGTGAGCTCTCGGTAGCAATCGAGCGTCGCGGCCTGCATGGCCTGCAAGGTGTAAGCGGACATCGTAACGGTTGACGCCGACGGATGCGCGAGCAGTTGCAGCGCCGCCGCCTGCAACGCAGCGGCATCGAATGGCGGCACCGCGCCCTGCGGCTGCAGTTCGCGCAATAGCTCGCCGACGCCGCCGTGGGCCCAGCCCAGCACTGGCCTGCCGACCGACAGGGCCTCGATCACCGTGCGCCCGAACGCTTCGGGTTTGCGCGAGAGCTGCAGCACCAGGTCGGAAGCCGCATAGGCCTGCGCGATAGCGGAAGTCGCTTCGGTGATCGCGACCGCCTCACCGACGCCATGGGCCGCAGCGGCGGCCTGCAGCTCGGCGATGTAGCGTTCGCGGCCGCGTTCGCGCGCGCCGGGCATCCACAGGCGGGCGTCCGCGCCGGCGCGGCGCAATCCGGCGAGCAAGCCGATCGCATCGATATGCCCTTTCAGGCGCGTGCCGCGTCCGGGCAGAAGCAGCAAGGGACCGTGGCCGCGCAATTGCGGATGCATCGCCGCAATCGCCGCGCGCGCGGCGCGGTCGGGCGACGGCGCATGCGGGAACTGCGCGGGGTCGATGCCGCGCGGAATCACCCGCAACTTGCCGGGGTCCGTACGCGGATAGTGCCGAAGCAGGTAATCGCGCACCGTACGCGAGACGCAGATCACGCGCTCGCCGCGGGTCATGATCGCGCTATAGCGCGACGGCGAATTGAGCCCGTGCATGGTGGTGACGAAATGCGGACGCGGCGCATCGGGCCAGCGGCGCAAGGCCCGCCAGCCGATCCACGCCGGCAAGCGCGAGCGCGCATGCACGATGTCGGCGCCGGATGCGGCCAACAGCCTGCGCAGAGCGGATACGTGACGCAGCGTCAGCAGCGACTTGCGGCCGATATCCAGTTCGACATGCTCGGCGCCGGCGGCGAGCAAGGCCGGCAGCAGACGCCCGCCCGCGGATACGACGATGGCGCGATGGCCGGCGCGCACCAGCGCGTCGGCGATTTCGATGGTGGAACGCTCCACGCCGCCCGATTCCAGCGCGGGCAGCAATTGCACGACGGTCAGCGCGCGGGTCATGCCGTCGTCGCAGCGGCGGCGGCGGTCAGTCGACGAGGACGAAATGCGCCCCGCAATACGGGCATTGCGATTCGCCGCCCTCGTCCTCGATCGCCAGGTAGACGCGCGGATGCGAATTCCACAGCGCCATCGACGGCAGCGGACAGCTCAGCGGCAGGTCGCTGCGATGCACCTCGTAGCGCTTCTGGGCGTTGGCGGGCGAAGAGGCGGTGGGGGTCGGCTGGGACATGGCGCGGCGGGCCGGTTGAGCGAGGCGGTTAGTTTACCCGTCCGACCAAGCCCGAACGACTCTCTCGGCCCCGGCTTTTCGTAGGAGCGGCTTTAGCCGCGAGCCCTTTTCGACAGATCGCGTGCGATGGGAGAAGAGCTCGCGGCTAAAGCCGCTCCTACGAAAAGCGAAGGCGTCATGGGGGCTCATTCAGGCAGATCGAACAACAACACGTCCGCCATGTCCTGGCCAGCGCCGACGATCCGCAATGCGTCCCCTTCCTCGGCGAACCCCAGCGCATCTCCTGCCGACAAGCGCTGCCCATCGACCTCGATCTCGCCCCTGGCCAAGTGCAGCCAATAACGGCGGTCGGCCTGCAGCGGCCATTGCGCCGTTTGGCCGTTTTCCAGCAGCACGCCGCGCAGCCAGGCCTGCTGGCGTATGGCGATGCTGCCGTCCGCGCCGTCGGGGGACGCCAGCAGCGCCCAGTTTCCGCGCCGCGCCTGCGGATCGAAAGCGCGTTGCGCATAGGCGGGCGGCGTATTCGAACGGTCCGGCTGGATCCAGATCTGCAGGAAATGCACCGGTTCGCGATCCGAGCCGTTGAACTCGCTGTGTTCGATGCCGCGGCCGGCGCTCATCCACTGCAGTTCGCCCGGCCGCAGCACGCCGCCCGCGTCGGACAGGCTGTCGCGGTGCGCCAGCCCGCCCGACAGCACATAGCTGATGATTTCCATATTGGCGTGGCGATGCGGCGCGAAACCGCCGCCGGGCGCGACGCGGTCTTCGTTGATCACGCGCAGCGGACCGAAGCCCATCCACTGCGGATCGTGGTAATGGCCGAACGAAAACGTGTGGCGGCTGTCGAGCCAACCCACGTCGACGCGTCCCCGCTCGTCGGCGGAACGCAGGATGCGCATGGCGGTCTCCGTAAAAAAGCCGCCGCGTCGCGGGACGCGGCGGCGGGCTGCCTTACTTGGCCTCTTCGGGCTTGGGCACCATCGCTTCGGTGGTGATGCGCAGTTCTACTTCGTCGCTGACGTTGGGCGCGAACTTGCCGACGCCGAAATCGCTGCGCTTGATCTTGGCGGTGGCGTCGAAACCGATCGCCGCGCGCTTGGCCATCGGATGGTCGGCGGCCTTGTTCAAGGTCACGTCCAGCACGACCGGCTTGGTCTGGTCCTTGATCGTCAGGTTGCCGGTGACCTTGAGCTTGTCCTTGCCGGCGGCTTCGACCTTGGTGCTTTTGAAGGTGGCGTTGGGGTATTTGTCGGCTTCGAAGAAGTCGGCGCTGCGCAGGTGCTCGTCGAAATCCGGCACGAAGCTATTGAGGCCGGCCAGCGGCAAGGTGACCTGCACGCTGGAAGCGCCGACGTTGTCGGCGTCGTAAACCAAGGTGCCGTCGACCTGGCCGAAATTGAGCGACGGGTGGGAATAGCCGAAATGGCTCCAGCTGGCCAGCACCACGGTGTGGTTGGGGTCGAGCTTGTAGGTGACGGGGGCGGCGAAGGCCGATCCGACGGTCAGGGCGAGGGCGGCGGCAAGTACGAGGCGTCTCATCTTCTTACTCTCCATGCGAAAGGTGGCGCCACAATGAGGCAGCGCTGGGGTGAACGGGTGCTCGGCCGGATTCCGCGACTGTGCGGCGTACGGCAGGGGCCTGCAGTGTAGAGTTCGTGCGGTTAAGCGATAGCCACGCCACCGGAACGGATTAGTCGCATTCGTGGAACCAATACAGACTACCGCCGGCCATTCGAATCAAATATGGGCCGTCAGCGACGGCCGCGCCGGAAACCACCGACAGGCGGTCGCGTTGGCTTCAGCGCTCAGGCTGGGGCCTGTGGACGAGCAGACGCTGCACACCCGTATTCCCTGGCGCTGGGCCGCGCCGCAGCGGTGGCCGGGCGCGGCTGGCGCTTTCGGTGCCGACTTCTTGCGCCGTCAGGCGCCGGCGCTGGCGATCGGCTGCGGCCGGCAGGCCGCGCTCGCCACGCGCCTGCTGCGCGAACGCGGTGCACGCGTGGTGCAGATCCTCGACCCGCGACTGGATCCGCATCATTGGGACCTGGTGATCGCGCCCGAGCACGATGGGCTGCACGGCGACAACGTCGTCACTTTGCTCGGCAGCCTGCATCCGGTGGATGCGGCCTGGCTGGCGCAGGCGCGCAGCCGCTTCGCCGCCTTCGCCGATCTGCCGCATCCGCGGACCGCGCTGCTGCTCGGCGGCGACAGCGCGCATGCGCGCTTCGGGCGGATGGCTTTCGAGGTGCTCGCCTCCAAGCTGGAAGTCGCGCTGGCGCGCGACGGCGGCAGCGTACTGGTCACAGCATCGCGGCGCACGCCGCCGGACCTGCTGCAGGCATTGCGGCATCGCTACGACGAAACGCCGGGGGTGGTCTGGCGCGGCGCGGAGGACGGCGACAATCCTTACCCGGGCCTGCTGGCCTGGGCCGACCGCATCGTCTGCTCGCCGGATTCGGTGAACATGATCTCCGAAGCGTGCGCGACTACGGCGCCGGTTTTCGTCTTCGATCCCGAACGTGTAGGCGGGCGGCCTCGACGCTTCATAGATGCGCTGCTCCGGCGCGGCCGCATCCGTGCGATGGACACCGCACTGGCGCCGTTTGCGGTCGATCCGTTGCGCGAGACGGCGCGCGTAGCAGCCGAAGTGCGCACGCGCCTCCGCCTAGCTCTGTAGAGCGAAGCTCGCTCCGCTTCTCTGCCTTTTTAGAGTGGGGCTTGCCCGCTGCCCTTGCTCCGCCTCTGTAGAGCGGAGCTTGCTCCGCTGCTCTTCGCTCTTAAGCCCTTCGCTCTTAAGCCCTTCGCTCTTAAGCCTTCGCTCTTAAGCCGTTCGCTCTTAAGCCGTTCGCTCTTAAGCCGTTCGCTCTTAAGCCGTTCGCTCTTAAGCCGTTCGCTCCTATGCCGTCATCCCAGCGAACGCTGGTACCCATGTTGCTCTGGCGCTTGCCCTTTAAGCCGTCATCCCGGCGAAGGCCGGGATCCAGGCCCGCGTCCTGGCCAGTGCGCTGCGACTCGCGCCATGGAAAAAGGCTTCCGGCTGCGCCGGGTCACTTTCTTTGCTGGCCCAAAGAAAGTAACCAAAGAAAGGGCCCGAAGCTTAAGTGATTCGAAGGATCTGGAAAGTCCGCCGGCCTGGCTTTCGTCATGGGTGAACTTCTTACGCTGGTACTAGATTTTGATTCGCAGCCTATGGGTGACGTGGCTTTTGCGGATTTGCGCTAAGGCGTTCTTGTCGATCGCCTCGGATCTGAATGTCGAAGCGACGGAGGAATCCCGAGCGCCGGCGAGTGTTAGCCAAGCACGCGGGGGAAGCCCTCGCCGCAACAGCAAATCTCTTCCGCCCCCTCTTTTTAAAAGAGGGGAAACAAGCCGAGGCGCTGGATCGTCGCCTTCGCGGGGTGACGGCTATAAAGCTAAGGCAGCGGAGCGAATGCGTGGCGGCGAGGCAGAAAAAAAGCCCGAAGCGGCGAACCGCTACGGGCTTTTGCTCCCTCCCCCACGTCGGGTGCGGAGGCATCGTGAAGGAATCGTTATTCCCTATGCACGCTGCAGTGCAAAAAAGAACTGCCGGGTTCAGGAAGACACCGTCCTTCAGGCCGCCTTGGTTGCCGGCAGCGCACGCCCCATGGCGGTCAGTACCGCCTGCGCAGCCGTCTCGCCGGATTCGCATCCGCCTTCCATGAAGCCCTGCGTATCCAGCGCGCAATGCTCGCCGGCGAAATGCAGGCCGCCCACCGACTCGCCCATCGCCCCGCGCAGCCCCGTCCAGTCGCCGGGCCGGAAGCACGCGTAGCTGCCCAGCGTCCACGGATGCGACGGCCAATGGAATCGCACCTCGCGTCCGCCGGCGCGCGCTGCGGCCGCGCCTGGGAACAGCTTGTCGATCGCCGCCGTGGCCGCGTCCGCCTGCCGCTTGGGCGATCCCTGCCCTAGTTCGATGCCATGGCGGCCGCCGGTGAAATTGGTCAGCACACCGCCTTCGCCGGCTTGCTTGCGCGATGTCTCCCATGTGGTCTGGAACGGCAGATCGCTCATCGCTGCGCCGTTCGCGCCGTGTTCGCGCCACACGCGGCGGTCGTAGCCGATCATCAGCTTGGCGTTGGTGCCGTAAGCGAGCGTATCGATCGCACGGCGCTTGGCCGCAGGCAGGTCGATATCGATTTTTACTTTGCGCAGCAGCGTAAACGGCAGCGCTAGGATCGCTTGTTTCGCGCGCACATCGCGGCTCGCGCCGTCGCGGCGGAACGTGAGCGTGTAACCGGACGCATCGCCGCGCACCGCTTCGAGCATGCTGCCGGTCTCCATCGCATCGCTCAGCTTGTCGCCCAGGCCGCGCGGAATCAGGTCGTTGCCGCCGCGCACATGGAAGCGTTCGTCGCTGGCGCCGAACACGGCGAAGCGTTCCTTGTCCTCGGTGCCGATGAAGGTGAGGAAATTCAGCGCGGATTGCTGGTCAATCTCCAGCCCCATCTCGGTGGTGTAGGCCACGTCGATCAGCTTGCGCAGCCAGCCGCCAGCGCCGTTGCGGTCCAGCCATTGCGCGATCGACATGCCGTCCAGCGTCGATGCGTTCTGGTGGTCGGCGTAGGTGATGTCGCCGTCGCCCAGCGTCGCCAGGTCGCGCTCGACCGCCGCCGCGAGCGGCACGAAGGCCTTGACGATGTCGCGTTCTCCGACCGCGCGGCCGTCGAAGAACCAGGTGTCGTGGCCGGCATCGCCTTCGAGCAAGTCGTCGAGCTGCAAACCCAGCTCGGCGGCCATCGCGCGGATGCGGACGTGGTCGGTGTCGATCAGCTCGCCGCCCAGTTCGATCACCTGGCCATCGGGAAAGTGATTGCGCAGACTGAGCATGCGTCCGCCGACGCGGTTCTGCGCCTCGAACACCCGCACCCGCACGCCCGCCTGCCGCAAGCGGTACGCCGCGGTGAGGCCGGCGATGCCGGCGCCGACCACGACGACTTCGTCGCCGGCCTGCATCGCCGGTATCGGCGTGGACGCGCATCCGGCCAGCAGCAGGCCAGCGCCGGCGCCCGTGCCTTGGATGAAGCGGCGGCGGGATCGGTCCAGCCGCAGTTCGCGCCCTTGTTCGTAGAATTCGTCCAGCGGCGCGGGATCGTGCAGCGACGCGCGCGCGATCCTCGCGGCGCGTTGCAGCAAGTCGAACAGCGGTGTGCGGCCCATGCGTATCCCCTTTGCGAGTCGGCGCGGCGGATCTGCTTTTTGTGGGAGCGGCTTTTGTGGGAGCGGCTTTAGCCGCGAGCTCTTCGACAGTCGCAAAAGCTCGCGGCTAAAGCCGCTCCCACAAAGATCGCCGCGACTCCCCGAGAGAACGCCGTTTGTCCGTCGGCCAGGCCAGCGATCAATCCGGCCGCGGCGACCGCCCCAGATCGCGCAGGATCTCCCGCGCCGCATTGCGCCCAGGCAATCCGGTAACGCCACCGCCCGGATGCGTGCCCGATCCGCACAAATACAGGTTCCGCAGGCTGCCGCGGTAATTGCCCTGGCCCAGCCACGGCCGCGCGCTGAACACCTGGTCCAGGCCCAGCGAGCCATGGAAGATGTCGCCGCCGACCAGGCCGAACTCGCGTTCCAGGTCCAGCGGCGACAGCGCGCGATAGCCGAGCACGCTGCGCCGGAAATTCGGCGCATACGCATCCACGGTATCGATCATCAGCTTGGCGACGGTATCGCGGTGCGCGTCCCAGCCGCCGTCGACCTCCGGATGCACGTGCTGGCAGAACAGGCTGGCGACGTGCTGGCCGGGCGGCGCGAGCGTGTCGTCCAGCGTGGACGAGATCACCACTTCCACGATCGGCGCGCGCGACCAGCCGGCGTTGTGCTCTTTCGATTTGGCATCGAAATAGGCGCGCTCGAAATACTGCAGCGACGGACCGATCAGGATGCCGCTTTGGTGGTGCGGTTGCAGCTGCGTACCCGGCGCGGCGGCGAAATCGGGCAATTCCGACAGCGCCACGTTCATGCGGAAAGTGCCGGAACCGCAGCGATAGCGGTCGGCACGCTCTACCGTATTCTCGTCGAGCTGCTCGCGCGGGATCAGCTTCTGGTAGAGCAGCTTCGGATTGAGATTGGAGACCACCGTCTTCGCGCGCAACTCGCGCCCGCCGGCCAGCACGACGCCGACCGCGCTGCCGTTCTCGACGATGACGCGCTCCACGCCCGCGCCGGTATCCACCGCCACGCCGCGCGCGGCGCACTCTTTGGCGATGGCCTGGGTGATCGCGCCCATGCCGCCGATCGCATGGCCCCAGACGCCGGACTTGCCGTTGACCTCGCCGAACACGTGATGCAGCAGCACGTAGGCCGAACCCGGCGTGTAGGGGCTGGCGAAATTGCCGACCACCGAATCCCAGCCCAGCGTCGCTTTCAACGGTTCGGATTCGAACCACCGGTCGAGCAGTTCGCCGGCCGATTTGGTGAACAGGTCCAGCAGGTCGCGGCGACCGCGCATGTCCAGGTGCTTGAGCTGCCTGGCGGCCGACAGCGACGCCAGCCAGTCGGCCAGCACGAAACGATCGGACACGTTCGGCGGCGCGCGCTGCATCAGTTCGCGCAGTACCGCGACGACGCGGTCGAGCATCGCGTAATAGTCGGGCAGGCGCTGCGCATCGCGCGCGCTCCACTTCGCCACTTCGGCCTGGGTGTGTTCGCCGCCCAGCCGGAACGCGCGGCCGTCGGGCAGCGGCAGGAAGTTCGCGTACGGCCGCTCGACCACGCGCAAGCCGTGCTCGGCCAGGCGCAGATCGCGGATCACCTTCGGGTTGAGCAGGCTGACCGTGTAGCTGGCGGTGGAGTTGCGGAAGCCGGGATGGAATTCCTCGGTGACCGCGGCGCCGCCGACGATGCTGCGACGTTCAAGGACTTTGACTTTCAGCCCCGCCGCGGCGAGATACGCCGCGCAGACCAAGCCGTTGTGGCCGCCGCCGACGATCAGGACGTCGTGTTCGTTTTTCATCGCGGAAGTGTAGCCCCTCTCCCATCGGGAGAGGGGTTGGGGTGAGGGTTCGGCGATCTAATTCGAGTTAGCGTCGTACTCCGAAACCCTCACCCGCCCTCTAGGCGCCATCTCAGCGGGAGGAGAGCAAAAAAGAAGGCCCGCTTGCGCGGGCCTTCGCAGACCGAATCAAGGATAGCTCTGATTGTCAGGGTCTTTATAGTGTACCCAGCTATAACAATAAGACATGTTTTCAGCGGAACTATGCACGCAAAGTGTGCATTTCCACGTGTTCGAGCCAGTCTGTTCACAGTTTCTCAGTTCAATCGGCTTGACCGGTTGAGCTTGAAGCTGTGCCGATTGAGCCGAAGCCAATGGACTGAAACCAACGACTGCTGCGATAGCGAAGGTAAAGACTGAAAGTTTTTTCATAACCAAACCGCCTGAAGGGTTGAAGCTGGTGAAATTGCCAGCACGAATCAAGACGGACAAAACTGAGAACGACGTCCACTTTTTCGACATTCGACCCACGTCTTCTTGTCAACAATTTTGCTGACTTGCGAGTTCGCGAGCGCGAGCCAAAAAGAAAGGCCCGCTTTCGCGGGCCTTTCAGTGCAACGGTTGATGCGCGAGCGGCTTAGAAATCCATCCCGCCCATACCGCCCATGCCACCGCCGCCGCCCATACCGCCGCCGGCCGGCTCGTCCTTCTTCGGAGCCTCGGCCACCATCGCTTCGGTGGTGATCATCAGGCCCGCGATCGACGCGGCGTTCTGCAGCGCAGAACGGGTGACCTTGGTCGGATCCAGGATGCCGAACTCGATCATGTCGCCGTACTCGCCGGTCGCAGCGTTGTAGCCGTAGTTGCCCTTGCCGCCGGCGACCTTGTTCAGCACCACCGAAGGCTCTTCGCCGCAGTTGGCGACGATCTCGCGCAGCGGCGCTTCCATCGCGCGCTTGGCGATGTTGATGCCGTGGTTCTGGTCTTCGTTGGCGCCCTTCAGCTCGCCGATGGCCTGCAGCGCGCGGATCAGCGCGACGCCGCCGCCCGGGACCACGCCTTCTTCGACAGCCGCACGCGTGGCGTGCAGGGCGTCTTCGACGCGGGCCTTCTTTTCCTTCATTTCGATTTCGGTCGATGCGCCGACCTTGATCACCGCCACGCCGCCGGCCAGCTTGGCCACGCGCTCCTGCAGCTTCTCGCGGTCGTAGTCCGAAGAGGTCTCTTCGATCTGCGCCTTGATCTGCTTGATGCGGCCTTCGATCGACGCGGTGTCGCCGGCGCCGTCGATGATCGTGGTGTTTTCCTTGGTGACCTGGATCTTCTTGGCGCGGCCCAGATCCTTGATGGTCGCCTTCTCGAGCGAGAGGCCGACTTCTTCGGAGATCACGGTGCCGCCGGTCAGGGTGGCCATGTCTTCCAGCATCGCCTTGCGACGGTCGCCGAAGCCCGGCGCCTTGACGGCGCAGACCTTGACGATGCCGCGGATGGTGTTGACGACCAGCGTGGCCAGCGCCTCGCCTTCGACTTCTTCGGCGACGATCAGCAGCGGCTTGCCGGCCTTGGCCACGCCTTCCAGCACGGGCAGCAGGTCGCGCACGTTGGAGATCTTCTTGTCGTGCAGCAGGATGTACGGGTCGTCCAGCTCGGCGCTCATGCTCTGCTGGTTGTTGACGAAGTACGCCGACAGGTAGCCGCGGTCGAACTGCATGCCCTCGACCACGTCGAGCTCGTTCTCCAGGCCCGAACCTTCCTCGACCGTGATCACGCCTTCCTTGCCGACCTTCTTCATCGCGTCGGCGATGATCGTGCCGATCGATTCGTCGCTATTGGCCGAGATGGTGCCGACCTGGGCGATCGCCTTGTCGTCGACGGTGGGCTTGGACAGGTTCTTCAGCTCGCCGACGGCGGCGGTGACCGCCTTGTCGATGCCGCGCTTGAGGTCCATCGGGTTCATGCCGGCGGCGACCGCCTTCATGCCTTCGCGGATCAGCGCCGCGGCCAGCACGGTCGCGGTGGTGGTGCCGTCGCCGGCGTTGTCGGAGGTCTTGGAAGCGACTTCCTTGACCATCTGCGCGCCCATGTTCTCGAACTTATCGGCGAGTTCGATCTCCTTGGCGACGGAGACGCCGTCCTTGGTGATGGTCGGAGCGCCGTAGCTCTTCTCGAGCACGACATTGCGGCCCTTCGGGCCGAGCGTTGCCTTGACGGCATTGGCGAGGATATTGACGCCGCGCAGCATGCGCGCGCGCGAGTCCTCGCCGAAACGGATTTCTTTGGCAGCCATTGCACTAACTCCAGAATTAGAAAATTTTGCGGAGAACCGGTTTTGTAGAGCAGGGCTTGCCCCGCCGCTCTTTTTTCGAACCTTGGCGAAAAGCAGCGGAGCAAGCTCCGCTCTACAGAGAAAAAATCAGCCGACGATCGCGAGGATGTCGTCTTCCTTCACGATCTTGTATTCGGTGCCTTCGTGCTTGTACGAAGAACCCGAGTACTGGCCGTAGATGACCTTGTCGCCGACCTTGACCTTGGGCGCGCGCAGGCTGCCGTTGTCCAGCGCCTTGCCTTCGCCGATGGCGACGATTTCGCCCTTGGTGGGCTTTTCCTTGGCGTTGTCGGGGATGACGATGCCGCCGGCGGTGACTTCGTCGGCTTCGATGGGCTTGACGACCACGCGGTCGTAGAGCGGCTTCAGATTCATTGCGACCCTCTTAAGTGCTTGATTGGCGGGGATAAAGCGGGAAACTAGACCGGCGATTTTAGCAGTCGCACCAGGCGACTGCCAGCGCCGGAAACGTCAAAAACCCGGACGCGCCGGGATGCCCGAGACGTTGGGCCTGCAACGCAGCCTTTCAAGGGCTGCCACGGCCGGCGAAGGCGAGTCGGCTACCCTAGGCGCCCCTCGAACCCGTGCCGACCCTTGTCCGTACTCGTCTGCCTCTGCACCTGCCCCGACCCGGACAGCGCCGCGCGCATCGCCGATGCGCTGGTGGACGAGCGCCTGGCCGCCTGCGTCAACGTGCTGCCCGGCCTGCGCTCGACCTACCGCTGGCAGGGCCAGGTCGAGCGCGCCGACGAGGTTCTGCTGCTGATCAAGACCGCGGCCGACCGCCTGCCGGCGCTGCAGCAGCGGATCCTAGCGCTGCATCCTTATGAACTGCCGGAAGTGATCGCGGTCGAAGCTGCGGGCGGCCTGCCCGCCTACCTCGGCTGGATCGCCGAGCAGACGCGCGAAGAGAATCGATGATGACGATGCGGTCGCGCGGCCTGGCTGCGCTGGTGTTCTCCCTGTTCGTGGCGATGCCGGCGTCGGCGGTCGACGAGAAGGACTTGTTGCCGGTCGATACGGCCTTCGCGTTGAAGGTATCGGCGCCGAGCCGCGATCGCATCGAGCTGAGCTGGAAGATCGCCGACGGCTATTACCTCTACCGGCACCGCACGTCCGTGCAAACCGATGCCGCTTTCAAAGCGCAGCCGCTGCAGATGCCGCGCGGCGACAGGCATACCGACGAGTTCTTCGGCGAAGTGGAAACCTATCGCACCCAGCTCGTCGCGGCGTTGCCGGGCGTGGCCGCTCAGAACGCGCGGCAAGTCGCATTGAAAGTGAAATACCAAGGCTGCGCGGACGTTGGCGTGTGCTATCCGCCGCAGACCCGCACCTTGACCGTCGCTTTGCCTGCTGTAGGAGCGGCTGTTGTAGGAGCGGCTTCAGCCGCGAGCTCTTCGACTGATGTGCAGGAAAAAGATCAAGAGCTCGCGGCTGAAGCCGCTCCTACAAAGAGCGACAGCGGTTTCGCCGCGCTGGGCAAATCGCTGGGATCCGCGACGCAGGGCGGCCTGCTCGGCACCGCACCCAACGGCGCCAGCGAACCGCTGCCGCTGCCGCCGGAGCAGGCCTTCAAGTTCGAAGCCATCGCCGATGGCGGCAATGCGCTGCTGCTGCGCTTCACGCCGGCCAAGGGCTACTACCTGTATCGCGACAAGACTTCGCTCAAGCTCGACGCCGACGGCATCGCGCTGGAACGTCCGCGCTGGCCGAAGGGACAGCTGCATCGCGACGAGCATTTCGGCGACGTCACCGTGTATTTCGACCAGATCGACCTGCCGGTGCCGCTGCGGCGCAGCTTAGCCGAGGCGCAGAAAGTCACGCTGACCGCGAATTTCCAGGGTTGCCAGGACGATGGCATCTGCTATCCCCCGATGACGCGTTCGGTATCGTTGAACCTGCCGGCGGGCGAGATCGCGGCCGCACCTGCTGTTGTAGGAGCGGCTTCAGCCGCGAGCTTTTCGCAGACCGCACAGAATCAAGATCAAGAGATCGCGGCTGAAGCCGCTCCTACAAGAATGGTCGCCGAGGGGCCGGAAAAGCTCGCGGCCGAAGCCGCTCCTACGAAGAGCGCAACGGCCGCTTCTGGAGCGTTGGCCGAGGATTCGCGCCTGGCCGCCGCCCTATCCGGCTCGCATCGCTGGCTGACCCTGCTCGGCTTCTTCGGCGCCGGCCTGCTGTTGGCGTTCACGCCGTGCGTGCTGCCGATGATCCCGATCCTGTCCGGCCTGATCGCCGGGCGCGGCGAGCGCATCGGCGCGCGCCGCGCGTTCACGTTGTCGCTGGTGTACGTGCTGGCCAGCGCGGTGGTGTTCACCCTCGTCGGCGTGATCGCCGGCCTGCTCGGCGCCAATCTGCAGATCGCGTTCCAGAAGCCGTGGGTGATCGTGCTGTTCGCCGCATTGTTCGTCGCGCTGGCGTTGTCGATGTTCGGCTTGTACGAGCTGCAGCTGCCCGCGGCCCTGCGCCAGCGCATCGGCGCGATCACCGACAAACAGCGCGGCGGCTCTTGGGCCGGCGTGGCGGCGATGGGTGCGTTGTCGGCGCTGATCGTCGGCCCCTGCGTCGCGCCGCCGCTCGCGGGCGCGGTGGCCTACATCGCGCAGACGCGCGATCCGGTCTTCGGCGGCGCGGCGCTGTTCCTGCTGGCGATGGGCATGGGCGCGCCGCTGCTGGCGTTCGGCGTCGCCGCTGGACGCGGATTGCCGACGTCGGGTCCGTGGATGACGGCGGTGCAGCGCGTGTTCGGCTTCGTGTTCGTGGGCCTGGCGATCTGGATGCTGTCGCGAATCCTGCCCGGCGCCGCGACGCTGGCCTTGTTCGGCGTGCTCGCATTGGCCGCCGCGGCATGGGCGTTCTCGCTGGCCAAATCCGGCAGCGGCGAGCGCACGCGCTGGATCGCGCGCTTCGCCGGATTGCTGCTGGCGGTGATCGGCGCCGCCGAACTGCTCGGCGCGATGGCCGGCGGCAAGGATCCGCTGCAACCGCTGGCCGGCGCATTCGGCGGCAGGCATGAAACGCGCGAGCTCGAATTCCGCATGATCAAGTCGTCGGCCGACCTGGACCGCGAGATCGCCGCCGCGCGCGACGCCGGCAAACCCTTGCTGTTCGACTTCTACGCCGACTGGTGCGTGGCCTGCAAGGAAATGGAGAAGTACACCTTCACCGAACCGGCCGTGCACGAAGCGCTGGCCGATTTCGTGCTGCTGAAGGCGGACGTCACCGCCAACGACGACATCGATCAGGCGCTGATGAAACGCTTCGGCATCATCGGCCCGCCGGCGACGCTGTTCTTCGTCGACGGCGCGGAACGCCGGGAATTGCGCCTGGTCGGATTCGAAAAGGCCGACGCCTTCGTGCAGCGCAGCGGACACGCCAAGCCGTGAAGTCCGAGACCGCCAAGATCCTGCTGATCGCCGTCGCCGCCGGCACGCTGGGACTGGCCGCGGCGCTGGTGATGGATGGCCCCGGCCCGCTGCTGAAAACCGAAGCCGGCCAGCGCGCGCTGCAGGGCGTGCTGTCGGCCAGCGCACCGGCGCTGCCGGCCGGCGTTACCGTCGCCCGGCGCGGCGAAGCGGTGCCGCCGCTGACGCTGCCCGACCTGGGCGGCAACCCGGTCGCCGTCCCGCAGGCGTTTGCGGGCCGGCCGCTGCTGATCAACGTCTGGGCCAGCTGGTGCGGCCCCTGCATCCAGGAAATGCCGGAACTGCAGCGCTTCTTCGCCGAACAGGGCGGCAAGGGCGTACAGGTGATCGGCATCGCGTTGGACGACGAAGCGGCCGTGCGCCGATTCCTGAAGACCACCCCGGTCGCCTACCCGATACTGATCGAAGCCGCCGGCCCGGCCGATGCCGGCGTGCGCCTGGGCAACCCCAAAGGCGTGCTGCCTTACTCGGTACTGGTCTCCGCCGATGGCCGCCTGCTGAAACAGCGCATCGGCCCCTTCGAACACGGCGAAATCTCCGGCTGGGCCGAACCGTAGGGTCGGCCCTGGCGCACCCTACGTGACGCGGTCCACAAATCAAACAAGCGATTAAATTTCGCCAATTGGGATGAACTTCGGCGAACTGGACAGCATCAGCGCGATCGCGCAGACTGCCGCCTCTCGCATCCCGAACCTGCCGATGGCGAAGCTGCTGGTCCTGCATGGCCCCAACCTCAATCTGCTCGGCAGCCGTGAGCCGGAGATCTATGGGCATGCCACTCTGGCCGATATCGACGCCGACCTGAAGGCGCGGGCGCTGGCGGAGGGTCATGACCTGGAGAGCTTCCAGTCCAATGCCGAGCACGCCATGGTCGACCGGGTCCAAGCGGCCCGCGACGACGATACCGACTTCATCCTGATCAATCCGGCCGGGTTCACCCACACCTCGGTGGCCCTGCGCGATGCGCTGGCCGCCGTGGCCATCCCCTTCATCGAAGTGCATCTGTCCAACCCGCATGCCCGCGAGCCGTTCCGCCGGACCAGCTATTTCAGCGACCTGGCCGTCGGCGTTGTCTGCGGCTTCGGCCCGCTGAGCTACAGCCTGGCGCTGGCCGGCGCGATCCGGCGGCTGCAATCCGATCGCTGACTTCCTCTTCCACCCGACCCTCTCCCGCTCCGCGGGAACAGGCGCCAACCCGAGGCCGACATGGACCTTAGAAAAATCAAGAAACTGATCGACCTGCTCGAAGAATCCAATCTCGCCGAAATCGAGATCAAGGAAGGCGAGGAGTCGGTACGCCTGGCGCGCACCCCGACCGGCAGCGCGGCCTATGCCGCGCCGGCCGTGATGCACGCGCCGCCGGCGCAGCAGACCTTGGCACCGATGCCGATGCAGTCGCCGACCGAAGCGGCCACCGGCGGCACCGCCAAGCCCTCCGACCTGCCCGAGGGCCACGTGCTGCGCGCGCCGATGGTCGGCACGTTCTACGCGTCGCCCAGCCCGGACAAGCCGGCCTTCGTCAGCATCGGCCAGGCGGTGAAAGCCGGCGAAACGCTGGGCATCATCGAAGCGATGAAGATGTTCAACCCGATCGAAGCCGACGTGTCCGGCACGGTGCTGGCAATCCTGGGCGAAAGCGGGCAGCCGGTCGAATTCGATCAGCCGCTGTTCGTGATCGGTTGAGGCGCGCGATGCTCGATAAAGTAGTCATCGCGAACCGCGGCGAGATCGCGCTTCGCATCCTGCGCGCATGCCACGCTTTGGGCATCCGCACCGTGGCGGTGCATTCCACCGTCGACCGCAACTTGAAGCATGTGGCGATGGCCGACGAATCGGTCTGCATCGGCCCGGCCGCGTCCAGCGACAGTTATCTCAATATGCCGGCGATCATCGCGGCCGCCGAAGTCACCGACGCGCAAGCGATCCATCCCGGTTACGGCTTCCTCAGCGAGAATGCGGATTTCGCGGAACGCGTCGAACAGTCGGGTTTCATCTTCATCGGGCCCAAGGCCGCGACGATTCGTTTGATGGGCGACAAGGTCGAAGCGATCCGCGCCATGAAGGACGCCGGCGTGCCCTGCGTGCCCGGCAGCGGCGGGCCGCTGGGCGACGACACCGCCGCCAACGTCAAGATCGCGCGCGAGATCGGCTATCCGGTGATCGTCAAAGCCGCCGGCGGCGGCGGCGGCCGCGGCATGCGCGTGGTGCATACCGAAGCGCACCTGGGCAATGCGATCGCGACCACCAAGACCGAAGCCAAGGCCGCGTTCGGCAACGACATGGTCTACATGGAGAAGTTCCTCGAGAACCCGCGCCATGTCGAGATCCAAGTGTTGGCCGACGGCCAGGGCAACGCGATCCACCTGGGCGAACGCGATTGCTCGATGCAGCGCCGCCACCAGAAAGTGGTGGAAGAAGCGCCCGCGCCAGGGATCACGGCCGAACAGCGCGCGGACATCGGCAAGGTCTGCGTCGAAGCCTGCCTGCGCATCGGCTACCGCGGCGCCGGCACGTTCGAATTCCTGTACGAGAACGGGCGTTTCTACTTCATCGAGATGAACACCCGCATCCAGGTGGAGCATCCGGTCACCGAGCTGGTCACCGGCATCGACCTGGTGCGCGAGCAGCTGATGATCGCGGCCGGCCACAAGCTGTCGATCAAGCAATCGGACATCGTGCTGACCGGCCACGCGATCGAATGCCGCATCAACGCCGAGGATCCGGACACGTTCATGCCCTCGCCCGGCCTGGTCAAACATTTCCACGCCCCCGGCGGCCCCGGCGTGCGCGTGGATTCGCACGTCTACGAAGGCTACAAGGTGCCGTCGAACTACGATTCGATGATCGGCAAGTTGATCGTGCACGGCCCCGACCGCGACACCGCGATCGCGCGCATGCGCGTGGCGCTGAGCGAGATGGTGGTGGACGGCATCAAGACCAACATCCCGCTGCAGCAGCGGATCCTGGCCGACCAGGGCTTCCAGCGCGGCGGGCAGAACATCCACTACCTCGAGAAGCGGTTGGCGGAGCGGAAAGAGAAGTCGTTGTCGATCGTGTGATGTCTGCTTTTGGCCGTCATTCCCGCGAAGGCGGGAATCCAGCGACTTCGCTTTAGCCCTCTCCCGCTTGCGGGAGAGGGTTGGGTGAGGACGCGCGGCACGGCAGATCACGCCGCCGCTTTCTGGAGAAGCTAAAGTCGCTGGATTCCCGCCTTCGCGGGAATGACGGCTAAAAGCAAAGCGATCGACGGAGCGTGGCCATGACCGAATCCCGACAGCATCGCAGAGCCGCCAAGACCCAACTCGACACCACCGTCGTCGGCATCGAGTTGACCCTGATCAGCATCATCCAGGGCCTGGCGCTGGGCGTGCTCGCCGCTGCGGCGATCGCGCCGCTGATCGGCTTCCAGTGGGCGGTATGGCCCTACATCGCGACCGGCCTGCTGGTGGTGCTGATCTTCTGGTCGCGCGCGCTGATCCACACGCTGTCGTTCATCGGCTGGCCGCTGGAATTCGGCCACACCTTCATCTATTTTGGCGCGACCCTGATCGAGGCGGTGGCGCTGAGCCAGGTCGCCGATCCCGAACGCTGGTTCGCATTGAACGCGCTGTACGCCGCCGCGGTGTGGGGCCTGTACGCCTGGGACCTGCGCGTGGTGCGCCAGCACGCCGGCGATTTCGAAACGCCCGGCGAACGCGCGCTGCTGGACGACATCGTCCGCGACCAGCGCCTAAACATCGCCTGGATGATGCCGATGGCGTTCGCGTTCCAGACGCTGTCGTGGTGGCTGGTGCATGCGTATCCGCAATGGTTCCTGCAACGCCACTGGCACCTGCTGCCGATCGGGCTGACGCTGCTCTTCAGCCTGAACTACCTGTACGGTGGCGTGCGCCTGCTGCGGCGTCGCCAGGCCTGGATCCTCGAACGCAACGCGCAGGAGCGCGCAGAACCGTAGCCCGGGTAAGCGCAGCGCACCCGGGTCGCTCTCCCGGGTGCGCTGCGCTTACCCGGGCTACACGTACATCGCGTAATGAAGAATACTAAGCGGCATGCCTTTCCTCGAACTCACCCTCCGCTGCCGCGAATCCGAACAATCGCGTTACGAAAACGCGCTGGACGACGTCGGCGCGCTGGCGGTGACGATGCTCGACGCCGATGCGGACACGCCCAACGAACACGCCATCCTCGAACCCGGCGTCGGCGAAACGCCGTTGTGGGACACGCTGCTGCTGAGCGCACTGTTCGCCGACGATGCCGACCCGCTGCTGCTGCTGGCGGCGCTGGAAGCCTTCGATCCGGGACTGGACTGGTCGCGGGCCGGCTTCCGCAAGGTCGAGGACCAGGACTGGGAACGCGCGTGGATGGACCAGTACGCGCCGCTGCGTTTCGGCCGGCGCACCTGGATCGTGCCGTGGAACCACGCGCTGCCCGCCGAAGCCGACCAGCCGCACGCGGCCGTAGTCAGATTGGATCCGGGCCTGGCCTTCGGCTCCGGCACGCATCCGACCACGTCGTTGTGCCTGCAATGGCTCGATGCCTTGTCCGAAAGCGGACAACTGCAGGACAAGACCTTACTCGACTTCGGCTGCGGCAGCGGCATCCTGGCCCTGGCCGCGCTCAAGCTCGGCGCGGCGCGCGCGGTCGGCGTCGACAACGATCCGCAGGCGCTCACCGCCACCGGCGACAACGCGGAACGCAACGGCGTGGCCGAACGCATCGACGTGTTCCTGCCGGAAGACGAACCCGCCGCGACCTACCCCATCGTGGTCGCCAACATTCTCGCCTCGGCGCTGGATGCGCTCGCCGAGACGCTGGCCTCGCGCGTCGCGCCCGGCGGCCGCATCGCGCTCTCCGGCATCCTGAAGGGGCAGGAAGACGAATTGCTGCCGCGTTACGGCGCCTGGTTCTCCAGCCTGTCGGTCGCGCAGGAAGGTGACTGGGTGCGCATCGACGGCCTGCGCAAACATGTTTGAATAGGGCGCATGTTCGTCAAATGCCCCCGCTGCCATTCGCTGGTCGCCACCGATGCCGTCACGGGCGCGCCGCCGGACTATTGCCCGTATTGCGACGGCCCGATCGCCGGTCATCCGGACCTGGCGAAAAATGAGCCACCGCTCGAAGAGAGCGCGCAAGCCGTATCCGCCGACGATACGCCGTCGCAGGAACACATCGCCGAACCGGTTGCGGCCGAAGCGGACGAGAACACAGCCCCCGCAACGATCGTGCCCGAGGACGACGACGCGGCTGCAACCGAAACACCGGCCATCGACACCGCCGCTGCGGAAAACGATGATGAACCGGCGAAAGAGGACGCTACCGCCGCTGCCGAATCCGCAACGGCCGTCACGGATGCCAAACCCAAGCCGCGCAAAAAGAAACGCACCGCGCCGAGCTTCGCCAAACGCCCGGTGCAGGCGCCCGATCGTCCCACGCCCGTATGGTTTTGGGCGATCGCCGCCGGATTGGCGCTGCTGGCGGGATTGCAGATCGTACTCGCCGACCGCGCGCAACTGGCCGCAGATGCGCGTTGGCGGCCGCTGATCGCCTCCGCGTGCGCGGCGCTGCGTTGCGCGCTGCCGCCGTGGCACGAACCGGGCGCCTTCGCCATGCTGCGCCGCGATGTGCGCCAGCACCCCTACATGCCCGGCGCATTGCGCGTGGACGCCACGTTCCGCAACAACGCGCGCTGGGCGCAGCCCTGGCCGGAGCTGGTGCTGACGCTGTCGGACGTGGACGGACGCGCGCTGGGGACGCGCGCGTTCTCGCCGCAGGAGTACCTGGACAAAAAGGTTACGCAAAAGGAAATCGCTTCCGGCCAAAGCGCGGCCATCCGGCTGGAAGTCATGGAGCCGGCGGCCGGCGTGGTGTCGTTCTCGTTCGATTTCCGCTGACGGCAGGGCCAATTTTCATTGGCGGCTGCGACGCCGGCGCGCTAGACTTGGTCCTCTCGTCGGCGTCACGCTCGGCGGATCATGTTCCGGAAACCCGCTTGAGCGATTGAACGACGTGTCAGACCGCACCGACAACACCGCCCGCAACGCACCGCGCACGCCGCTGCGCGACCACGTCGCCAATTCCGTGCGCCGTTACCTGCGCGACTTGAACGGCAGCGACAGCGCCGACCTCTACGACGTCGCGCTGCGCGAGTTCGAGATCCCGTTGTTCGTCGAAGTGATGAACCACTGCGACGGCAACCAGAGCCGCGCCGCCACGATGCTCGGCATCCATCGCGCGACTTTGCGCAAGAAATTGAAAGACTACGGCCTGAGCTGAGCCGACTCCGTTTTCTGCTGTTCTCCCTCCTTTGAAAAAGGAGGACCGGGGATTTGCTTTTGCTTTCGTAGGTGCGAATTCATTCGCACGCTTTTTCCCCATCCGCCGAAAAGCGTGCGAATGAATTCGCACCTACGAAAGCCCAGGCAACCCGGGTGCGCTGCGCTTACCCGGGCTACAATTCGCATCCCGATTCGCTCCCTTCCCGACGCATGACCGCTCCCGACCGCCTGCCCATCCGCCGGGCCCTGTTGTCCGTGTCCGACAAGACCGGCCTGACCGACCTGGGCCGCGCCCTGGCCGCCCGCGGGGTGGAGCTGCTATCCACCGGCGGCACCGCAAAAGCCTTGCGGGACGCGGGGTTACAGGTGAAGGACGTGGCCGAGGCGACCGGCTTCCCGGAGATGATGGACGGCCGGGTGAAGACCCTGCACCCCGTGGTTCACGGCGGCCTGCTGGGCCGCGCCGGCACCGACGACGCGGTGATGGCGCAGCACGGCATCGCCCCGATCGACCTGCTGGTGCTGAATCTCTATCCGTTCGAAAAAGTCTCCGCGGATCCGAACAGTTCCATGGACGACATCGTCGAAAACATCGACATCGGCGGCCCGGCGATGTTGAGATCCGCGGCGAAGAATTTCGCGCGCGTGGCGGTGGCGACCGAACCCGCGCAGTACGCCGCGATCGTCGACGAGTTGCAGGGCAACGACGGTACGCTGTCGGCGAAGACGCGTTTCGCATTGTCGGTGGCCGCGTTCAACCGCGTCGCGCAATACGACGCCTGCATCAGCAGCTATCTCTCCGCGATCGGCGACGACGGCGCGCGCAGCGAATTCCCGGCGCAACAGAACGGCAACTTCGTCAAGGTGATGGACCTGCGCTACGGCGAGAACCCGCACCAGGCCGGCGCGTTCTACCGCGACCTGTATCCGGTGCCCGGCACGCTGGCCACGTTCGCGCAGCTGCAGGGCAAGGAGCTGAGCTACAACAACCTGGCCGACGCCGACGCCGCCTGGGAATGCGTGCGCCAGTTCCAGACGCCGGCCTGCGTGATCGTCAAGCACGCCAACCCCTGCGGCGTGGCCCAGGGCGCGGCCTGCGGCGATGCGTACGAACTGGCCTACGCCACCGATCCGACGTCCGCGTTCGGCGGCATCATCGCGTTCAATACGAAGCTGGACGCGGCGACGGCGAAAGTCATCCTCGACCGCCAATTCGTCGAAGTGCTGATCGCGCCCGACTACGAAGACGGCGCGCTCGATTACGCGAAGAAGAAAGCCAACGTGCGCGTGCTGCGGATTCCGCATGGCGATGGCCGCAACATGTACGACGTTAAACGCGTCGGCTCGGGCCTGCTGATGCAAAGCGCCGACAACCGCGAAGTGGGCCGCGATGAATTGAAGGTCGTAACCCAGCGCGCACCGACGCCCGCCGAACTGGACGACCTGCTGTTCGCCTGGCGCGTGGCCAAATACGTCAAGTCCAATGCCATCGTCTACGCCAAGGACCAGCGCACGATCGGCGTCGGCGCCGGCCAGATGAGCCGCGTGGTCAGCGCCAAGATCGCCGGGTTGAAGGCCGAGGAGGCCGGCCTGTCCGTGCCCGGTTCGGTGATGGCCAGCGACGCCTTCTTTCCGTTCCGCGACGGCATCGACGCCGCTGCGGCCGTCGGTATCAAAGCCGTGATCCAGCCCGGGGGGTCGATGCGCGACAACGAAGTGATCGCAGCGGCAGACGAGCACGGTTTGGCGATGATGTTCACCGGCGTTCGGCATTTCCGGCACTAAGCTTTTGCTCTTCCCTTCTCCCACCGGGAGAAGGTGCCCGAAGGGCGGATGAGGGTACGGCGAAGCGACGCAGTTCCAGCTTGCGACGCTCCGCCGAACCCTCACCCCAACCCTCTCCCGACGGGAGAGGGGGCTAAGGGCGACGCAACGACGAATTCGGGAGACTGCGACGCATGAAAATCCTCGTCATCGGCTCTGGCGGCCGCGAACACGCCCTCGCCTGGAAACTCGCGCAATCGCAACGCGTCACCGAAGTGCTGGTCGCCCCCGGCAACGCCGGCACCGCCACCGAAACCAAATGCCGCAATGTCGACGTCGCCGCCAGCGACATCGACGGCCTGCTCGCGCTGGTCAAGAACGAAAACGTCGCCGTGACCGTCGTCGGCCCCGAAGGCCCGCTGGTCGCCGGCGTGGTCGACCGCTTCCGCGCGCAAGGCCTGCGCATCTTCGGCCCCACCGCCGCCGCCGCGCAGTTGGAAGGCAGCAAGGCCTTCGCCAAGGATTTCCTGGCGCGCCACGGCATCCCCACCGCGCATTACGCGGTGCACACGAATGTGGACGAAGCGCTCGCCTACGTCCGCGAGAAAGGCGCGCCGATCGTAGTGAAAGCCGACGGCCTGGCCGCAGGCAAAGGCGTGATCGTGGCGATGACGCTGGCCGAAGCCGAAGCCGCCATCCGCGACATGCTGGCCGGCAACGCGTTCGGCGCGGCCGGTTCGCGTGTGGTGATCGAGGAATTCCTGGACGGCGAGGAAGCCAGCTTCATCTCCATGGTCGACGGCAAGACCGCCTTGCCGATGGCCACATCGCAAGACCACAAACGCGTCGGCGACGGCGACACCGGCCCCAACACCGGCGGCATGGGCGCCTACTCGCCCGCGCCCGTGGTCACGCCCGACGTGCACGCGCGCGTGATGCGCGAGATCGTCGAACCGACCGTGCGCGGCATGGCCAGCGACGGCGCCCCGTTCACCGGCTTCCTGTACGCGGGCCTGATGATCGACAAGACCGGCGCGCCCAAGGTGATCGAATTCAACGTCCGCTTCGGCGACCCCGAAACGCAGCCGGTGATGATGCGCCTGCAATCCGACCTGCTGGACCTGGTGGACGCCGCCATCGACGGCAAACTGGCCGGCGCCGAAGCCCGCTGGGACCCCCGCCCCAGCCTGGGCGTGGTGATGGCCGCCGAAAACTACCCCGGCACCCCGCGCCTGGGCGACCCCATCAGCAGCTGGGATGTGCCCGACGTGGCCGATACCAAAGTGTTCCATGCCGGGACCAAGCTGGTCGATGGCCAAGTGGTCACCGCGGGCGGGCGGGTATTGTGTGTTTGCGCTTTAGGCGCGACAGTTGCCGACGCTCAAGGTAAGGCGTATGCCGAGGTAGGCGGTATTTCTTGGCATGGGGAGTTTCACCGACACGATATTGGTTGGCGGGCAGTCGAGCGGGGAGAATGCAGCCCGTTCTAGTGCCTGCGACAAGCCTCGGGGGAGGCACATATGTCGTTAAGAACGCAAAAGAAACGCGCACCAAATCAATTAGTAATAAAGCAAGGGGCTGTACCACCTGCAGTTCGGTTGATGCACATCTCGGATAAAGAATGGGAGCAATTTATTGCTTCCGCCTGTCGACTCCGAACAATAAATGGAGCCTCATACGCATCCGTGATACTGCTTGGAAATGCGAACGACAAAGGGCGAGATATAGAAGCGCGATTAACAAAAGAGCTTAAAGAGAATCAGTGGGATCTCTACCAAGCCAAGCACTATGGCAACGCACTTACGCCCAGCGACATTTTCCCAGAGCTAGCCAAGCTCTTCCGGCACTTACTTGCGAAAAGCTACCCTACTCCTCGCAAATATTACATCTGTGGCCCACGAAATTCAGGCCCAACGTTGCACGATCTGATTGCTGCACCAGGCAAGTTACAAGAAGCCTTACTTACAGCGTGGCGCGAAGGCAAGAATGGATTGTTAGATCAAAAGGAATTGTTGACGCCTGAAATGGAAGAGTTCATACAAGACTTTGACTTCAGCCGCTTCGAGGAATGCCTCGTCGCCGATCTAATTGATTGGCACGCCAACGATCGCTCAGCACACTTTGCTTTATTCGGCATAGAGCCCGAACGAGGTGATGACCCGGAAGTCCCCATGATGACCGAGCCGCACGAAGCCATATACATTGAAGAATTGTTACTCGCTTATGCCGAACATCAAGGATCACCAATTACTGTAGCTGATGCCTTTGGGTCAGATACATATGGAGAACATCTAGCTGCAGCCAGAAGTGCGTTTTATTCTGCTGAGGGTCTCCGGCGTTTTAGCCGTGACATATACCCAGATGATGAGTTTGGAAAACTGCTCACAATGGTCAAAACTGGAATATCTGTCGCGCTCAGTCCTCAATTGAAAACTGGATTAGATCGCCATGATGCTGCAGTGAGTGCCGCATCGAGCTTAAATGTTTCCGATAGCGTGTTGCACCCTCGACTTCGCGGCGGGGATTTACCAGGAAGTTGCCATCATCTTGTGAATGAGAAGCGGCTCAAGTGGGTGCGTAAATGAATCGCCCCCCAGAGCTCTTCAATACGCCATTCGAGCTGGGGCTGAGAATGGTTTATTTATTGTTCCACCTTCGTCCGAATGGCGCGGACCTCCAAAAACTTGTCCTTCTCGATTACGTCATTATTTACTCCGGCGATCTTGGCGGACCAGAAAGTCTTCATACGCCCGTGCCATTCCGCAACGGAGAACTATTTAGTAGGCGAGAACGTATTGAGCAAGGGTTGTATCTAATGAGCACGCGAGGCTTAGTTGATGTGTTATTTGATGCCAGCGGAATGACATATATCGCTGGAAATAGCAGTTTCACCATGATCGGATCACTCTCTTCAGCATATTGGAGAAAGTTAGCAGATCGATGCGCGTGGGCAGCGAGCCGTTATGGGGAAAGCGACTCAAACACGCTCCTACAAGAGTTCGGTGAAGGCGGACATAGATGGGGAGCAGAATTTGAAATGACGAAGGGGGCTCATTGACATGCCCATCACGCTCATTGAACTCGCTGTAATAGGGCCTGGCAAATCGGATGCCTCTATCTCGTTCAGAACGCCTCTGCATTGATACGTGGGCCGAGTGAAACTGGCAAGTCTTATGTGCGTGATTGTCTGTGGTTTTTATTAGGCGGAGACAAGGTTCCAAAAAAGATTCCGCAAGCACTTGGATACGATCAACTTCGCCTACTGATATCAAACGATAGCGATCAATATGAAATATCGCGGGCATTGGCTGGCGGCGATACCAGAATATATCGCGTGCTAGACGAAGTTCGCGAAGCGATTGATGAGGAAGTCAATACTTTCATTGTTCGCTTATCTGGAGCCAGTGGAAAACAATTGCTCCGCTCATCATCAAAAAAAGGGAACGTGACAGGAGGTGATCTGCGTCATTGGTTCCTCCTTTCTCAACCAAGCATGATCAGTGAGGACCCTACCAGCGGCCCTCAAATGAACTCCACCCAGCGCATGGCCGCGTTCCATCTTTTTCTAACAGGCAGTGATGATGCTGCTATTCAATTAAAAAAGACAAAAGCTGAGCAAGACAGGATCGCAGGACAAATTGCGGCAACAGAGCAGCACCTAGAACACATCTCCCGGGAAATTCCATCGGGTTTAACTCGTGAACATGTTGCTGGCGCACTCGAGCATGTAGATACCGCCCTAAATGCGATGACTGAGCACTACAACTTGCGCTCCGCACAGTTAAAATCCGTGAGAAATAGCATTCTTGAGTCAGCTGGCTCTTATGCAAAAGCTGAACAAGACCGTGACCTGAGCCTGATGATGATCCAGCGATTCGAGTTGCTGGATCAAAAGTATTTGAGTGATTACGAAAGACTGGGAGCAACATGGGAAGGAATTTCCATGTTTCAAGCGCTGGATGAAACCCCATGCCCCCTTTGCGGCACGCCGGTCGAACTGCAACTTGACCCTAAACAACTCAACTCAGAGAATCAAAATCTATACCGCAAAGCCTTGTCAGCTGAGCTAGACAAAATTAGGAACCTTAGAGTGGGGTTGTCATTAACGCTCAAACACGAGCGCGAGAGGGCAAACTTTCTTAGCGAAACTACACAAAGCCTTTCCATTCGATTAAATGAATTGGAAAAACAAGAAAAGCGACAAATCAATGAAACCAGAAATGAATTCACTGGCGATCCGAAAACGCTAGCAATTCGACGTAGCGAGCTCTCTGAAAATTTAGCCAAGTTTGACGAAAAAGCGCGATTAGAAGCCAGTATAGTTCGCCTAAAGTCAACGAAACGAAGAGAGCGTTTTTCGATAGAGCGAAACGTAGGTGATTCACCGTCAGAAGTTGCGAACCTCGCAAAATCCTATCTTCATGATTGGGGGTTCACAGGTATCAAAGATGTTTCGTTAGACATGAACATGTGCGATCTGCGAATAGATGATCGCGCGCGTTTAGACTATGGTGCCGGTAAGCGTTCTATTTTTTTGACAGCGCTAACGATTAGTGTCATTTCACACGCGCTTCAAAACGGTTACCCAAATTTGGGGTTTGTCGTTATAGACTCACCATTAAAATCCTATGCCGACCCAAAGAATGCTGCGGATCGCGACATCCCTGCTAGCACAGTTACGGACCGCTTCTATCGTTGGCTGGCTGATTGGAATGGGCCAGGACAAATTGTTATTCTTGAGAATCAAGAGATAAGCGAGCCTGATCGCACCACGATTGATGCAATCGAATTTATTGGCGATGCAGTCGGGGATGGGCGAAGAGGCTTCTACCCATGAAACGGGGTCAAATACCGTTTTCAACGGCCGCCGGCCCGTCACCTCGTCTTGTTTAGTCAGGCCTATTTTTCCCGCTCAAGATGATCGTTGCCAAGCAATCTGGCGCAATTTCCTTAAACGAAAAATCAACATACCCCCACTCACGAGAAGCCCTGTAGATCGTTGCTTCTTCCAAAGAGTGCCCTCTCGGGCTATGGATGATTTTTATTGAACCAAACACTGATTCCACGTCCATTGTTGTTACACAGGCGCCCACGATCTTGATGGCGACGCCACTCCTGGGCCCGAAACGACCTGACGCATCCAAAGCCAACGAGGTTTCGGAGATTCCCAATGTCCTTTGAAGCGGAATCGGGCCGGACGACCATTCCGCACCGTACTCATCGGAATCGCGAAGATAAAGCTGGCTATTGATAATGGCCTCGTACTTGTCTTTGCGAAGTGGCATTCCCCGCCCAATCTTGTCTATTAGCAACCACAACTCAGAATACTCATTGGGGCGCCCCACTGCGGCGGATGTTGTCGTCGCAAATAGAATTGCAAGGACAAAGAGTTTATTTTTTCGACGCGCCATAGTGCTCTCCGTAGTACTCACTGTATGTCACCGTTCTACCATCCCTTGTTCGCGTGACTTCTCCGCCAAATACTTTGCTTATTGAGCGCAAGGCCTTGCTCTTATCTCCGTCGATCATGTATTGATCGTATGCCGCTTCGTAGACTTTATGGTTTACTGCACTGGCATTTAATCCGATATCTAGCGCTCCATTCGACGCATCTAGAATCTCTCTTCGAATTTGAATGTTCTTTATCAAAGCCGCCGACTCATCGATAAGAGCCCCGCGAACATAGGCTTCCTTCGAGGAATAATCAGCCCTATATGGAAACTCGGCGTGACCCACTTCATGCGTCAACGCTCTTAATACTTCCTCTGCATCTCCTCGCTTGTTTCCATCTATTACGATGCGAGGGTTCCTGCTGTCGTTGCGATCGACAAAAGAGCCAGCGCCGTTCTGACCATAGCTAAATTTCCAGCTTTGTTCCCTCAGCTTCTTAATGTCGCCCTGAAGAGTCGGGGAATGCGCGATCAACGCATCAACCTCTTCTCCATAACTGAGTCCCGACTTGTAGGCATTCGCCGATGAGAGCGATGCTGGAAGCGGATCTCCTCTATGGGTTGAGTTATCCAACGATGCTGTCGCATTTGGATACCGCTCCAAGAACGACCGTTCATCCTCGACTGGCTTGATCCTGTCTTCCTGCGCAACCGTACGTGCAGGTGTAGCCACGCGATGCGCATGCGTTTGCACAGACGCCTGAGTCCGCTCACCCGAATGCATGTACGTGGGCGCATGCGAGTGCAGGGAGTGCGCCGCGCTCGTCTGGCTCGCCCCACCCTGCCCGAATGCCGAATAAGGACTGAAATCCCCCAACAGCCCCTTGAAGAACTTGGCCGCGATCGCAGGCGCACCGAAGATCAAGGTGGTCAACAGTAGGCCCAGCCCACCTTGCTGCATCGCCAGGCTGTTGACGCCTTCCACCGATGCGCCGGTCAGCTTGGCCGTCCAAAAAGTCGCCGCCACGGCGCAGATCATGTTCGTGGCGATCGCAGCCATGACGTGCAGGACCGACAGCGCGAACAAGGTGCCGACCAGATGGTTCAGCCAACCCCAGAACAGCGGCTTGGTCTGGGGGAACAAGAGGCACAGCACGAACAAAGGCGCGAAGCCCAGGCATAGGGCCAGCATCGCCTTGTACATGAGCAACAAGGACCCGGCGACGACGGCCGGTCCGCCCATGCCCAATGCGACCAAGCCTTGGTTCCGGTACTTGGCGTTCTGCAGGGCTTCGTTGTCGCCGGCCTGGATCTCGTCGATGAACCCGAAGGCCATCTGCATGTAGCCGAGCGTGCGGTCGATGGCTTCGAAGACGTCGCCGTCCTGACCGGTCAATACGCGGTGGACCAGCCGGCCGAGGTCATGGCCTACCCAGTCGTACAAAGTGCCTCCACCCAAAGCCGAACCGGTGGCGATGGCGGTGATCATCACCGCCTGCATCGCCTCGGTTGCGAAGGCGGTCATCGAACGCTGCGAACGGCCGATGACGATGCGATAGCCTTCGATCCAAACCCAGAGTGTGAGCAACAAGGTGGCGGTGGCGATGACCCACGCCAGCATTCGGCCGAACAGATCGATGCCCAGGTCTTTGAGCCGGCCGTCGAGGTGACCATAGATTTCGCGAAAGAAGACGAAACCGCTGGCGTCGTCCAAAGGTCCGCCATGCAGGATGAACAATCCATCGAATACAAATGAAATCGCCGAAGCATCGGCCATCTTTCCGTCTCCTTTCCCTGTTGGAAGCTCAAGAGACGGAAGCTGTGCGCAGCAATGGCCATGCGCCTATGTCGCGAGTTTGAGCGCCCGAAGTAAGGCGGTCTGCAAACAATTGACCTGCAACCCGCGATTTATCCCTATATAGATCGGTATGCAAAACGATTGACCTGCGGGCCACCGACCGCCTCTGCTAGTCTCGCCCCACCGCAGCCCGGCCCCGACCCATGGCCCACAACCAGTTCGAACTCCTCAAGCAGCGCCGCTTCCTGCCCTTCTTCCTGGTCCAGTCCCTGGGCGCGTTCAACGACAACGTCTACCGGCAGGCGATCATCGGGCTGTTGTTCTGGCTGGGGGTCACGCCGGAGCAGCGGACGCTGTACACCAATCTGGCGCCGGCGCTGTTCATCCTGCCCTACTTCCTGTTCTCGGCCCATGCCGGGCAGATCGCCGAGAAGCTGGAGAAATCCAGGCTGATCCGGATCACCACGACGATGGAGATCGCGATCATGACGCTGGCGGCGGTGGGCTTTTTGACCCAGAACATGGTCGTGCTGCTGGTGGCGCTGTTCTGCACCGGGGTGCAGTCGACGCTGTTCGGGCCGGTGAAGTATTCGATCCTGCCGTCGGTGCTCAAGCCGGAGGAACTGACCGGCGGCAACGGTTTGGTGGAGATGGGCACGTCGATTTCCATCCTGTGCGGGATGATCTTCGGCGGGCTGATCTTCCAGCTGGCCGGCAGCCACGGGCCGGTGGCGGCGGCGACGGCGGTGATCGCGCTGGCGGTGCTGGGCAATCTGGTCAGCCGGGCGATTCCGCGGGCGGAGGCCGGGGCGCCGGACCTGAAGATCAACTGGAATCCGCTGCCCGAATCGCTGGCGATCTGGCGGCTGACCCGCAAGCAGTTGGCGGTGCGCAACGCGATCCTGGGCGTGTCGTGGTTCTGGTTCGTCGGCACGGTGCTGACCGCGCAGTTGCCGACTTACGCCGAAACGAACCTGGGCGGATTGCAGCCGTTGTACATCTTCGCGCTGGCGCTGTTTTCGATCGGCACGGGCGTCGGTTCGCTGTTGTGCGAGAAGTTGTCCGCGCGCACGGTGGAAATCGGCCTAGTACCGCTGGGCGCGTTCGGCATCAGCGCGTTCATGATCGATCTGTATTTCGCGCGCAGCGGTTTGGCGCCGGCGAGCGGGTTGACGATTCCGCAATTCGTGCAGCAGGCGGGCAGCTGGCGGATCATGATCGACCTGACCGGCATAGGTTTCTCCGCCGGCATGTTCGTGGTGCCGTTGTTCGCGCTGATCCAGAGCCGCACGCCCCGGGACGAGCTGTCGCGCGTGATCGCGGGCATGAACATCCAGAACGCGTTGTTCATCGTGGCGGCGGCGGTGGCGGGCATCGTGGTGCAGCGCTTTTTGGGCTGGACCATTCCGCAGGTATTCCTGGCGCTGGCGCTCGCCAATGCGTTGGTGGCGATCTACATCTTCACCATCGTGCCCGAATTCGCGATGCGGTTCCTGAGCTGGGTGATGGTGCGGGCGCTGTACCGGTTGAAGATCCGCGGCGTGGAGGAGCACGTGCCGGACGACGGGCCGGCGCTGATCGTCTGCAACCATGTGAGCTATATGGATGCGCTGATCCTGGCGGCCAGCATTCCGCGGCCGGTGCGGTTCGTCATGTACTACAAGATCTTCAATATTCCGGTGATGCGTTTCATCTTCCGCAATGCGAAAGCGATCCCTATCGCGGGAGCGAAGGAAGACCCGGCGTTGATGGAGAAGGCGTTCGAGGCCGTCGACCAGGCGTTGGCGGAAGGCGAGATCGTGGCGATTTTTCCGGAAGGCAAGCTTACGAAGGACGGCGAGATCGCGGCGTTCAAGTCCGGCGTGGAGCGGATCCTGGAAAGACGGCCGGTGCCGGTGGTGCCGATGGCGCTGCGCGGGATGTGGAGCAGCATGTGGAGCCATCGCGACAACCGCATGGGCCGGATGCGGGTGCCGCGGCGGTTCCGGGCGCATGTGGACGTCGTCGCCGGCGAGCCGATCGACGGGCGCGAAGCGACGGCGGAAGTGTTGGAGGCGAAAGTGCGGGCGTTACGCGGCGACGCGGCTTAGCTCTTGCCGTCGCCCCCCTTTGAAAAAGGGGGCGAATCGCCGAAGGCGATGGGGGATTTGCTTTTGCTTTGTAGAGCAGGGCTTGCCCCGCTGCTTTTGCTTCTATCGAAACGTAGACTAAGAGCAGCGGAGCAAGCTCCGCTTTACACGAGCAAAAGCGGAAGCAGCGGGATAAGCCCCGCTCTACAAAGCAAGAGCAACAGCAAATCCCCCTCGATCCCCCTTTTTCAAAGGGGGAGGAACAGCTAGGCCACCCAGCCGGCGATCACGAACAACGCGATCAACGCCAGCCACAGCAGCAGGATCCGCCACACCAGGCTCATCGCGTCGCGCAGTTCCGGCAGTTCGCCCAGCGATGCGGTGATGGCGGTGCCGGTGGAGACGCCGGATTCGGCGTATTCCTGCGCCTCATCGGCGATTTCGCTGCGCACGCTGGCGCGGGCGACGGTGCCCAGGAAGCCGGTGTCCAGTTGCAGCGATGCGCCGCCGCCGTCCTTCCAGGCGCCGAGCACGGTGTCGAAGTTGCCGACCAGGGCCATCGACAAAGTCATCAGCTGCGCTACCGGCCAATCGAGCAGCGTCAGCAGCGAACGCGCGCCGGCGGCGTTTTCGCCGGGCAGCAGGTGCGATTCGTCGCCCTCTGCAGCCAGCGCCGCCAATCGATAGAGCAGCGCGCCGCACGCGCCCAGCAGCAAAAACCAGAACAGCACGCCGAACCAGCGCCGCAGACTGTTGCGGAACACCGCATCGACCAGGCTGGGGCCGTCCATCGAAGGCGATTGGTCGTGCGGCCAAAGGCGCGCTGCGGCATCGCGGCGTGCGATGGGATCCTTGGCGTCGACGATCGCATCGACATCCAGGTCCAGATCGCGCGGACCCCAGGCGTAGAACAGCACCGCCACGCCGAGCAACAGGCCGGCCAGGCCGAGAATGGGTTCGTCCAAGGCCAGCTGGAACAGGCCCACGGTGACCACCGGCGGCAGCAAGGCGATCGCGATGCCGTAGCGGCCATGCCAGAAGCCGCCTTCGCCGAATTGCGATCCCAGCCAGCGCAGCCAGTTGCCCCACCAGCCGTAATGGCGCACGGAGGCGGCCAGCGACTGGGCGACATGGCCCAGCAGCAGCGCGATGACGACGGCGATCAGGGTGGCGGACATGGCCCGATTCTAGCGCGGCCGCGCGGCGCCGGCATGCGCGTGCCACTGTTCGATCAGCCAGCGCGAGATCGATATCGACGGCGACACCAGCAGGCCCTCGTCGCCGGTCTCGCCGCGCAAGGCCGCGCCGATCTCGTCGTGCGTGAACCAGCGCGCGTCCTCGAGTTCGTCGCTGGCGCGCGGTTCGTCGGGTTCGGCCTGCGCCATGAAGCCCAGCATCAGCGAGCCGGGAAACGGCCACGGCTGCGAGGCGAGGTAACGGCTGCTGCGCACGCGCACGCCGCTTTCCTCCAGCACTTCGCGCGCCACGGTCTGCTCCAGCGATTCGCCGGGTTCGACGAAGCCGGCCAAAGTCGAATAGCGGCGCGCGGGCCATGAGGCCTGGCGGCCGAGCAGCAACCGTTCGCCGTCGGTGATCGCCACGATCACGGCCGGATCGGTGCGCGGGTAGTGTTCGGCGGCGCAGGCGGCGCAGCGGCCGAGCCAGCCGCCGCGCTGGAATTCGATCGCGCCGCCGCAAACGCTGCAATGGCGGTGCCGCCCCTGCCAATGCAGCACCGCGCGCGCCTGCGCGAACAGGCTGGCTTCGAACGCCGGCCACAAGGCGGCGGCGCTGCGCAGGTCGATGCGCGGCGCGGCGTCGGTATCGACTTCGGTGGTGCGGGCGGCGAACCAGGCTTGCTCGCCGCTTAGGCCGAGGAAGACGGGTTGCGCGACGGCGTAATCGAGCGTTGCGCCATCGGTGGCCAGCAGGGCGCGATCGGCGTCGACCGCGGCCTGGCCTTCGTTATCGATCAGCAGCACTTTGCCGGCGGCCCATCGTTCGGCGAGGGCGGCGGGATCGTCGCGGAGGTGGTCGGCACGGTCCGGGCCCGGGTCGGAGAAGGCGAAAGTGGGTTGCGGATCGCGTTCGTCAGGCCTGGGCATCTTCGTTAACGGGATATGCGGCGGGTTGCAGTTTACAAGGCCTCGCGCGAAGAGCCTGCCGAAATTCGTGCTTCAGGCTTTTAGAGCGCAAATCCAGAGAAGACATGCCACCGCAACCGCGGCTAATCAAAATCTAGGGCCTTCGTAAGAAAATCACTTACGAAGAAAGCAGGGCCGCCAGCGGCCTTCCAGTTGCGACGAATCGCACCGCAGTTCAGGCCCTTTCTTTGGTTACTTTCTTTGGGCCAACAAAGAAAGTGACCCGCGCGCAGCGCGGAAGCCCTTGTCCATGGCGCGAGTCGCAGCGCCACTGGCCAGGACGCGGGCCTGGGTCCCGGCCTTCGCCGGGATGACAGCTTAAAGGCAAGGGCAAGAGCAAGATGGGTCCCAGCGTTCGCTGGGATGACGGCATAAGAGCGAAAGGCTTAAGAGCGAACGGCTTAAGAACGAACAGCTTAAGAGCGAACGGCTTATAAGAGCGAACGGCTTAAAAGCAAGGGCAGCGGAGCAAGCTCCGCTCTACAGAGCAATAAGGAGTCGGATCAGACCGTGAAGCTGCTGCCGCAACCGCAGGTGCTCTTGGCGTTGGGATTGCGGATCACGAACTGCGCACCGTGCAGGCTTTCGCTGTAATCGACCTGCGCGCCCATCAGGTATTGCAGGCTCAACGGATCGACCAGCAGGGTCACGCCGTCCGTAGCGATGGCCAGATCGTCGTCGGCCTGCTGCTCGTCGAATTCGAAACCGTACTGGAAGCCCGAACAACCGCCGCCTTGGATATAGACGCGCAATTTCAGCGCCTCGTTGCCTTCCTCGCGCACCAGCTCGCGCACCTTGGCGGCGGCGGCCTGGGTGAACAGCAACGGCGCGTCGAGCTGCTGGTAATTCGGCGAAACGGGAGCGGCAGCGGTTTCCATGCCGACAAGATGAGGCGCCGCGGGCGGGAATTCAATCCCGCCCGCGGTCCGCAGCGTTCACGCTGCGGCCGTATTCAGCAGGATCGGGCGCTCGGGCGCGTATTCCGGCTCCGGTACGGACGCCACCACCGGCGTTTCCGCGTGCAGCAGGCGGCCGCTGATCGCCGCGCCGGCGGCCATTTCCACCACCTTGTAGTGGATGTTGCCCAGCACGCGCGCATTGCCGGCCAGCTCGACCCGCTCGCTGGAATGCACGTCGCCGCGCAACTCGCCGTTGATGACCACCACCGGCGCGCGCACTTCGCCTTCGACGTAGCCGTTGTCGGCCAGGGTCAGCACCGCGCCCGGATCCTGTGCGCTGATCGAACCGTGCACGCGGCCTTCCAGGTACAGGCCACCGCTGAAGCTGATGTCGCCGCGGATGACGACCTTCTCGCCGATCAGGGTATCGACCCGGCCGGCGCGCTGCGCGCGCTTGATGCGCTCTTTGTCGCGATCGAACATGTTCAATAACTCCCCGTTACTGAGTGGTTTCCGCCGTGGCGGCGTCCCATGCGAACGCCTGCTCGGCGCTGCCGCCGCCATCGGCCCGGACGCGGGCGATCACTCGTCCGGGCACGAACCCCTGCGGCAGCAGCACGCTGCCTTCGAGCCTCTGGAAATACCGGAACTCGAAACGCTGCGGCGGCGCCTGCGGCTTCTGCAGCAGTTGCCCCCAATCCAGCCGGACCAGTTTGCCATCGCGCGTGCCCTCCACGCTGAGAGTCAGGTCACCTTTAGTGACAGCGCCTCGATTGATGTTCTGGGTCAGCGTGGCCGTGTAGCGCCAGCTGCCGTCGTTGTCGCGGCGCATCAGGATCTCGTGCACGTTCAAGCCCTTGCGCTGGCCCGTGGCGCCCACCAAGCGCTCGTAGAAGGCCACGTCGGCGCGCAGGCCGGCGATTTCCTCCTCGCGTTCGGCCAGGGTCTGCTGCAGTTCGCGATTGGCCTGGCGGCTGATGCGGTCGGACATCTGCAGCGTGGCCAATTGCTGCTGCGCCTGCGCGGTTTGGGCCGGCGAGGCGGCTGTCGGCGCGGCGCTGCCGGCCTTTCCGGCGCCGGCGAACCACCACAGGGCCGCCAGCGAAGCCAGCCAGAACGCTGCGATCAGGCCCGCCCAGAGCCAGCCGTGACGGCGAGCGGGGACGATGACGAAGCGCGGATCGGGGGTTTGAGAGCTCATGCGGCGGCTCGCGGACTTGGGGCGGTCGATTGTACGTTCCGCATTGCGTGCCTTATTCAGCGGGCGGTTGCCTATACTCGCTGCATGCGGCCCGGGATGGCCGTATGCAACAGGGAAAAACCATGTCCGAAGCCCATCTGTTCGCGATCGGCGTCCTGCTGGCCTGGCTGGCCGGCATCCGCGTCTACCTGACCGTGTTCGGCGTCGGCCTGGCCGGCTTCCTGGGCTGGCTGGAACTGCCGCAGGCGCTGCAGGCGACGCAATCGCCGTGGGTGCTGGGCGTCTCCGGCGCGCTCGCCGCGGCCGAATTTTTCGCCGACAAGATTCCCGGCGTCGACTCGGTCTGGGACTTGCTTCACACATTGCTGCGCGTGCCGGTCGGCGCGTTCCTGGCGGCGGCCGCGCTGTCGCCCAACGGCGAGCTCGGGGCGGGCATGCTGGCTACCGGCGCCGGTGTGGCCTTGACCAGCCATCTGCTGAAATCCGGATCGCGTGCGCTGCTTAACACTTCGCCCGAACCGGTGAGCAATTGGACCGCGTCGGTGACCGAAGACGCGGCCGTGATCGGCGGCCTGGCGCTGGCGTTCTCGCATCCGTGGCTGGCGCTGGCGATCGTGGTCGGGCTGACCGTGCTTTTCGCCTTGCTGGTGTGGTGGTTATGGCGCAAATTGTTCCGCCGCGCGCCCAAGGCGCAACCGGGGTAACCTGATCTGCCGCTGGCCTTTCAGCGGCAATCACTGCGTTTAACGGACCATCCCCTTTTGTCGCGAAACGGCAAGGGGATTCGCAGGGGAAAGCATGTCCACCAACGGACCCAAAGCAGTCGAACGCCCGAAAAACGAGGGAGAACCGGCCGCGGACGCGGCCAATGCCGTCATGACCGTCGAAGCCATTCGCCATCCCCGCCGTGCCGAAACGCCGCCGCCCCAGCATTGGCGGCGTTGGGGCGCAGACGCGCCTGCGTTCGAACCGGTCATCGCCGACGTTCCCGCGGTGGAAAGCGCGACGACGCAAGCCAAGACGGCGCCGGCCTACCCCGATCCGGGCCTGACCATTATTCCGCAGGACCCCGCGGGCCCGTTCCGCGTACTGATCGCAGAAGACGACCCCAGCCAGGCCAAATTCGCCGAAGGCGTGCTGGCCGGCACCGGCATGCAGACCTTGATCGTGGACAAGCCCGCCGACGTGATCGCGGCGATGGAAAAATTCCGTCCGGACCTGGTGCTGATGGATCTGCACATGCCCGGGCTGGACGGTTTGGCGATCACCAACCGCATCCGCGCGCACGAGCGGCTGATGCACACGCCGGTGGTGTTCCTGACCGGCGACCCGGATCCCGAACGCCAATACGAAGTACTCGCCGGCGGCGCCGACGATTTCCTCAATAAGCCGATCCGGCCGCGGCACCTCGTCGCCGCGGTGCTCAGCCGCGTGCAGCGCGCGCGCCGGTTGGCGCAGAACCGCGCGGCGCCGACGCAGGCGCCGTCCGCCAATCCCTTGACCGGCCTGCTGGAGCGCAGCGATCTGATCGCGCTGATCGGCAACGCGCTCAGCGCCGAACCGCGCCAAGGCACGCTGGTGTTCGCCGAGATCGCAGGCGCGGAACGCCTGCGCGAGAGATTGGGCTACGCCGCGTACGAAGCGCTGATGATCGATGCCGGGCGGCATGTCCAGAGCCTGGCCGAAGAATGCTCGGTCGCGCGGCTCAACGACCATGCCTTCGTGATCCTGGCGTCCGCCTTGTCCGGCAGCGATGTCGCCGCTTTCGCGCGCGGCTTGCGCGACGGCTTGGCGCAACGCGCGTTCGGCGACGGCATCGAAGCGGTGCGGCTGCGCGCGAGCCTTGGCGTGGTGGTGCTGGACGCCAGCTTCGGCGACGCGGGCGCTGCGCTGGATGCCGCCGAGCGCGCCCTGCGCGCTGCGCGCGTGGCGCCGACCGGCATCGCCGATTACGTGGCGCCGCAGCCCGAAGCGCCGGCGCAGGCGCAATCGGCGGCCGACCAGGTCCGCGACGCGCTGGCCGAAAACCGCTTCGAGCTGGCCTACCAGCCGATCGTCGCCGTCGCCGGCGGCGACGAACCGCAATACCAGACGCTGTTGCGGCTGCGCGATGCCGAAGGCCATCTGCATGCGGCCGCGCAATTCCTGCCGGCGCTGGAAAGCAACTCCCTGCTGTCCGAAATCGACCATTGGGTGCTGGAGCGGGTGCTCGACACCTTGCAGAGGCGCTATCACGAGCAGCGCCCGCTGCGCCTGTTCGTGCCGCAATCGCCGCGCTCGCTGTCGCGCGACGACTATGCGGATTGGCTGCTTGGCGCCCTGGAAGTGCACGGCCTGCCCGGCCATGCGCTGGTGGTCGACCTGCGGCTGGCCGATGCGCTGATCCACACCGTCACCCTGCAGCAGTTCTGCCAGCGGATGATGCGCGCTGGCGTGCAGTTCTGCCTGAGCCATTACGAGCAAGGCCGGGACGCCGAAGCGCTGCTCGCGCAACTGCCGCTGGGCTACCTTCGGCTGTCGCCGCGCTACGCCAATGCGCAGGCCAGCTCGACGCTGCGCGACGAAATGCGCGGCGTGATCGACCGCGCGCATCGCCAGGGCCTGCTGGTGATCGGCCACCAGATCGAGGATCCGCAGGCGGCCGCCAACCTGTGGATGAGCGGCATCGACTTCATCCAGGGCAATCTGGTGCAGCGCGCCAGCGGCGATCTCGAGTTCGACTTCCACAGCGCGGTGCTCTAGCCATGGCCGGCACCTCGCCTCCGTCACGTTGGATCGCGCTCGCATCGGCGATCGGCGCGGCGCTGGCGCTGGCGCTTGAGCATCTGGGCGTGGGCGGACCGTGGCGGATGACGGCGCTGCTGCTTGTGCTGGTGACCTTCTTGAGCGTGCTGGCCGTAGTCTTGGCGCTGCGCAACCGCGAGAGCGAACTGGAAGCGCGGCTGTTGCGCGCCGAGCGCACCCGCAACGAAGTCGAAGCGCTGCAGCGCGAGATCCGCCAACACCAGCAACTGGAACAGCAGCTGCAGCAGGCCAAGCAGGCGGCCGAAGCGGCGATGATGGCCAAGGGCGAGTTCCTGGCCACGATGAGCCACGAGATCCGCACGCCGCTCAACGGCATCGTGCCGATGCTCGACTTGCTGCTGACCTCGCCATTGCCGCAAGGCCAGCGCGATCTGGTGCGTACCGCGTACGCGTCTTCGCAGCAGTTGTTGCGCATCGTCGACGACATCCTCGACTACTCCAAGCTCGAAGCCGACCGCCTGGTGCTGGAAAACACCGTCTTCAACCTGCGCGAGCTGCTCGAAGACGTGGTGCAGTGGATGCGCCACCCCGCCGACATGAAAGGCTTGCGGGTGAACCTGGAGATCGACCCGTCGGTGCGCCTGCCGGTGCGCGGCGACCCGGTGCGGCTGCGCCAGGTGCTTGGCAACCTGATCGGCAACGCGGTCAAATTCACCGAGCGCGGCGGCATCGGCCTGACCGTGCGCCGGCTCGGCGAAAACGCCAGCCAGCATTTGCTGCGTTTCGAAGTCCGCGATACCGGCATCGGCATCTTGCCCGAAGCGCAGGACAAGCTGTTCACCGCCTTCGCCCAGGCCGACGCATCGACCACGCGCCTGTACGGCGGCACCGGCCTGGGCCTGGCGATCTGCAAGCGCATCGTCGACCTGATGGGCGGCCGCATCGGCGTCGCCTCCGAACCGGGCAACGGCGCCAGCTTCCATTTCGAAATACCGCTGATGAAGGTGCAGGGCGATCTGGAACATCGTCCTGCCGAACGCAATGGCATGCGCGTGCTGCTGCTGAGCACCGACGAGCGCCTGCGCCGACGCCTGCTGATGCTGGTGCCCAATTGGGGCTTGCGCCTCACCGCGGTGGACACCGTGCACGAAGCGCTCGACCGCCTGCGCACCGCCGCCGCCCAAGGCCAGCCGTGGCGCTATTCGGTGGTGCTGGCGGATCTGGCCGGCATGCGCAACACCGCCGTGCCGCTGCAGCGCAACCTGCAGCGCACCGGGCTGTACGGCGACGTGCGCCTGGTCTGCCTGTTCGGCGACGACGGCATACCCGACGGCATGCAGCGCAGCGAGGCGGCCTTCCTGCCGCGCCAGTCGCCGGACAACGAATTGCGCGGCGCGCTGATGGCCAGCGATGTCGCCACCGCGGTCACTGCGGCGGCCGCGGCGAGCGCCGCCGCGCCGCGGCAGGATGCGGCGCCCACCGCGAGCAGCGTTTCGGCGCGGCAACGCTGGCAGGGTCGCCTGCTGCTGGTGGAAGACAATCCGGTCAACCTGCTGGTCGCGCAGCAATTGCTCAAAGTGCTCGGCCTGGAATGCGACACGGCGGTCAACGGCGAGCTGGCGCTGCAGGCGATGGCGCGCACCACGTACGACCTGGTGCTGATGGACTGCCAGATGCCGGTGATCGACGGCTATACTGCCACGCGCCGCTGGCGCCAGCATGAGACCGCGCTGGGGACCAAACGCCTGCCGATCGTGGCGATGACCGCCAATGCGATGGCCGGCGATCGGCAGAAATGCCTCGATGCCGGCATGGACGATTACTTGGCCAAGCCGGTGACGCGCGCGCAACTCGACGCCTGCCTGACGCGCTGGCTGCCCGCATTGACCGAGCCGCAGGAAGGCGCGCATCCTGCCGCCGTCGATGCCATCGGCGGCGTTGCGGGCGGCGATAACCCATCCATCCCGACGGCGGCCATCGCCCACCCACCGTCGCAGGAGGCGCCGATGCTCAACGAAGAAACCCTGGACGAACTGGAAGCCATGATCGGTTCGGGCGTCGCCAAGATCATCGCCGCCTTCCTCGACAACACGCCGCGCCTGATCGCGCAGCTCAAGGCCGCGGCCGAAGTGCCGGACCTGCCGCTGCTGCGCGAACTGGCCCACAGCCTGAAATCGTCCAGCGCCAACCTCGGCGCCGAGGCGCTGTCCGAAGCGGCCAAGCGCATCGAGCTGGGCGCCCGTGCGCACACGCTCGAACGCCCGGCCGCCGCGGTGGCGGTGGTGGTGGCCGAATACGAACGCGTGCGCCCTGCCCTGCTCGCGCGCATGCCGCCCGCCGCAGCGCAGCGCGCGTAAACGCGGGACTTCGCCGACGCGACGGCTTTTTGTGGGAGCGGCTTCAGCCGCGAGCTTTTCCCGGACCTTCGTTACAGCGTCGAGGCCGCACGCACCGCACGCGTGTGGCCGAAAACAGACCAGTCGCCTTTCTCGCCGCGCACTTCGTCGGTGATCTCCAGCGCGCCGCCCGCGCCGATGCGATAGGTCGTGCGGCCCCGTTCGGTCGCGTCGTCGCCCCACTCCACCACCAGACGATCGTCGCGGCTGGCCGTCTGCAGCGGCAAAGTGATGCCGCGTGTGTCGTACCAGTGTCCGCGGCAGACGCCATCCTTGCCGCAAAGATAGAAAGCCTCGGCACGGAACGGCCAGACCTTGCCGTCGGCGGCCTGCATGCGGTTGTAGAACGTCAGATGCCATCCGCTGCCGTCGAGCGCCGAACGGAATTCCAGTTCGATGCTCGCCGTCATCCCGCTGACTTTTCCCTCGCCGGCCCAGCGGCCGCTCAACGATTCCCAGACATCGGCATGCGCGCTGCCGAAGCCCAGCGCCAATGCCAGCGCGATCGCGCGGCGCATCATTTCCGCCTCGGCGCATCGGCCGCCTGGTAGAGACTCAGCACGTTGCCGTCCGGGTCGAGGAAGTCGATAGACCAGCCGCCGTCAGGCGCCTCGCTGACCGGCACCACGATTTCCACGCCCTGCGCAGCCAAGGCATCGGCGTAATCGTCGATGCCGCCGTCCAGGCTGAAAACCACCACCGGCGATTCACCGGCTTTAGACGGGCGCGGAATGAAGACCAGGGCCAACTCGCCCACCTGCCCCATGGCCCACGGTCCGTCGTGGCCGTCGTGCGTCTGGATCGGAAGGCCCAGCGTTTTCGTATAGAACGTCAGCGAGCGCGCCAGATCGGCGACGAAAAAAACGATGGCGCCTACTTTGGGATCGGTCAACATGGGGATCTCCTTGGTTAGTCCCGCTTAACCGTTGCCGCCGGGCGGCGAAACGTGAGCGCCGCCGCGTATGACCAGCAGATGGCCGTCGGGATCGTGCGTGCCCAGGCCGTCACCGCCGCGAAACGCCGACTTCAGCGCGCGCCGCACCAGGCCGAATTGCAACTCCGCCGTGCGGGCCGGATCGCGCACATACGCCAGAGCCAGGCTCTCGGCGCGCTGTTCGGGCGGCAACGCGCCGAGCGTCTTGCGGATCGAAGTCAGGCGCTGGCGGAAGGCGGCCGGCGTCAGTTGCAGAATCCAGCGGATTTCTTCCGCGGACAATCCATGCAGGGCCAGCACCGCGACCCGGCGCGCCGCGGGCGGCAGGCGTTGCAGCAATGGTTTCGAGTCGGGAGCCGCCGGCATCGCCGGGTGCGCGACATCTTCCGTGGCGATCGCTGTTTCGCGACTATGGCGGCGCGCCGCACCGCGCGCGGCCATCGCGGCTTGGTTGCGGATCACGCCTGCCAGCCATTCCGGCTCCGCGCGACCGGCTTCGAGTGCGGCCAGCAGCGCTTCCTGCACCAGATCTTCGGCTTCGTCCGCGCGCCGGCTCACACGCCTGGCCTGAGCATGGAGTTCGCGGTAGAGAGCCAGGTCCATGCGCCGATTGTGGCATTCAATGCCGCATGCCTGCAGCGGCGACTCCGCCGCCTGGCTTTTCGTAGGCGCGAATTTATCCGCACGCTTTTCGGCGGCAAGGGCGTGCGAATAAATTCGCACCTACGAAAACGCTATTCGTCTTCGATCTTGGTCTGCAGGTAATTCTGCTCGCCGATGCGCGCGATCAGCGCCAGCTGGGTCTCCAGCCAGTCGATGTGCTCTTCCTCGGACTTCAGTATCTCGGCGAACAGCATGCGGCTGACGTAATCGCCCACCTGCTCGCAATGCACGATGCCGGCTTTCAAAGGCGGCAACGCTTCCAGCTCCAGCGCCAGATCGCATTCGAGCAGCTCGCGCGGGTTCTCGCCGATGCGCAGCTTGCCCAGCGCCTGGAAGTTGGGCAGGCCGTCGAGGAACAGGATCCGCTCGGAGAGCTTGTCGGCGTGCTTCATCTCGTCGATCGACTCGTGGTACTCGTGCTCGGCGAGTTCCTTCAGGCCCCAGTTCTTCAGCATCTTGGCGTGCAGGAAGTACTGGTTGATCGCGGTGAGCTCGTTGTAGAGCGCTTTGTTGAGGTACTCGATGACCTTGGCGTCGCCCTTCATGGCCGCACTCCGCAAAAAACTGGATGGCGCGAGGTTAGCGCGATCGACGAGAGCATGGCGGAACGCGAATCGTGCGCATTTTCGCCCGCGAATCGGTGTCGACCTAACCTTGCGCGACTGCTTTTCGTAGGAGGGGCTTTAGCCCCGAGCTCTTTTGTCGAGCTCGCGCGTTCGTTCTGGAAAACTCGCGGCTAAGAGCCGGCCCTACGAAATGCAGCGGGATCAGGCCGCTTGCGACAGCAGCGGCAGCGCGTTCTTGGCGGCGTTGTCGCCGCGCGCGAGTTCCAGGGTTTCGGCGGCGCTGTCCAGGCAAGTGCCGCAGCAGGCGCCGCAACCGGTGCGCATGGTCAGTTCGGCCACGCTGCGGCAGCCGGCATCGGCCGCTTGGCGGATGTCGTGGTCGGTGACGCCGTTGCAGACGCAGACGTACATGAATCCTGGCTCGGTCTCGTTCGGGCCATGGCGGCCCCGGCGCTTATTCCGCCAGAGATGAGAATGATTGTCAATTCTTCCCCGGTTCGCCGCTGTTGCCGCGGCTGGACGATGGGGACCGGTAACGCGGCCGGTAACGGCCATTGCCGGGCCGGCGCGGATCGGGCTTGGGCGGGGGCACGGCCTGAGCCCCGGCCACGCCCCGGGCGATCGGCGCCAGGTGCCGCAGGGCGCTGGCATAGACCCCCCGTTTGAAGGTGACCACGTGCTCGACCGGGTACCAGAAGTCCACCCAGCGCCACAGGTCGAATTCGGGCTTGTCGGTGAGGTCCAGGCGCAGATCGGCTTCCTGGCCCAGCATCCGCAGCAGGAACCAGACCTGTTTCTGGCCGATGCAGACCATCCGGTCCTGCTGGCGCACCGAACGCTGCGGCAGCCGGTAACGCAGCCAGCCGGGCGTGGCGCCGAGCACTTCGACGTGTTCGGGCAGCAGGCCTGTCTCCTCGCGGAGCTCCCGATACATGGCCTCGACCGGCGTCTCGTCGCTGTTCATCCCGCCCTGCGGGAACTGCCAGCCGTCGCGCCGTACGCGCCGCGCCCAGAACACCTGGCCGTCCGGGCGCATCAGGATGATGCCGACGTTGGGTCGGTAACCGTCCGGATCGATCACGATGCGGACTCCCAAAAGTTAATTGGCTTTCGCCACTGCGCCCGACTCTGCCACGGGATCGCCGGGGCGACAAGCATGGGGGTGGTCGAATTGACGGAAACGGCCCGAACGGGAATAATTCGCGGTTCGCCGCGTGGCTATGTAGCTCAGCCGGTTAGAGCACAGCACTCATAATGCTGGGGTCGGTGGTTCGAGTCCACCCATAGCCATACCTCCGAAGAGGTCCAGCGCCGTCCGAAGAAGGCCGAGAATCCCGTGATGCCGGGTTCCGGCCTTTTTTCTTTTCCGATGAGCCGCATTCCGGGCCGCAGCCGGTTACCAGTACAACGCGTAAAGCGCGACCAGGATCGCGATCACCCCCAACGCACCGATATTGAAACCCAGCGGCGTGCGATACCTGACATCGTCGACGCGGATCAGATCGCTGCCTGCCTTCTGCTTGGGCGTGATCAGCGACACGATCACCGCCAGCGCCAACGCCGACAGGAACACGAGGCCGACGCGGTCGATGAACGGCAGCGACGGCCACGCCAGTTTCAACAGGACCGACAACGCGAACGAGCTGATCGCCGCGGCCAGCGCGCCGGCCTCGTTGGCGCGCTTCCAGAACAGGCCCAGCACGAAGATCACCACGATACCCGGGGTGAAGAAGCCGGTGTATTCCTGGATGTACTGGAAAGCCTGGTCGAAGCTGCCCAACAGCGGCCGCGCGCTGAGGATCGCCAGCAAGACCGCGACCGCTGCGGCGATACGGCCGACGCGGACCAGATGCGCCTGGTCGTCGCTGCGTCCGCGCTTGGCGTAGAAGTCCAGGGTGAAGATGGTCGCGATCGAATTGATCTTCGACGCCAGCGACGCCACGATCGCCGCCACCAGTGCGGCGAAAACCAGGCCGAGCACGCCGGTCGGCAGCAGATCCATCATCGTCGGATACGCCTGATCGGGCCTGGCCAGGTCCGGCGCCAGCATCACCGCTGCGATGCCCGGCACCACCACCACCAACGGCATCAGCAACTTCAGGAACGCGGCGAAGATCACGCCTTTCTGCGCTTCGGCCAAGTCCTTCGCCGCGAGCGCGCGCTGGATGATGTACTGATTGAAGCCCCAATAGCTGACATTCATGATCCACATGCCGCCGACCAGAACGCTGATGCCGGGCAAGTCCTTGTAGAACGGGCTGTCCTTGCTCAGGATCATCTTGAAATGTTCGGGGTGCGCGTCCAACAGCTTGCGGTAGCCGGCGACGAGGCTGCCGTCGCCGATTTGCGACAACGTCAGGAAGGTTACCGACAAGCCGCCCAGCACCAGCAGGCAAACCTGCACGATGTCGGTCAGCGCCACCGCCTTCAGCCCGCCGTACAACTGATACGCCAGCGCGAACGCGCCCAGCAGCACCAGCGCCATCGTCGGATCGATGCCGGCGACTTGGTTGACCGCGATAGAGCCGAGCCACAGGATCGAGGTCAGGTTCACGAACACGTACAGGCCCAGCCAGAACACCGCCATCAGCGTGCGGATCCGGTGGCCATAACGCTCTTCCAGGAACTGCGGCATCGTGTAGATGCGGTTGCGTATGAACACCGGCAGGAAGAACTTGCCGACGATCAGCAGCGTCGCCGCCGCCATCCATTCGTACGATGCGATGGCCAGCCCGATCGCGTAGCCGGAACCGGACATGCCGATGATCTGCTCGGCGGAGATGTTGGCTGCGATCAGCGAAGCGCCGATCGCCCACCACGGTAGCGCCTTGCTGGCGAGAAAATAGTCGCTGGCGGATTTCTTGTGGCCTTCTTTCTCGCGCGAAACCCATTGCGCGAGTGCGAAGATGCCGATCAAGTAGACCAGCACGATCGTCAGGTCCAGCGTTGGCAGTTTCAAGGTGTTGCTCCCTCAGTGCGCTTGACGTCCACCCTGCGGTTACAGGGAGGAATGAATGGCTTCAGGAAGGCTCCGTCATTCCCGCCTCTTGAGAAGACGGGCCAAATCGGGCCTTTCGGGACGCCGTGATGCGTCGCTTACTTGCTGGTCCTGCATCCGAGCGTCCGCTCCGCCTCGCCCTGCGGGGCCAACGCGATACGCGAGAACGACAGCTGCAAGGGTGCGGCGGATTCGATCGCCAACAGGCCGGACAACTTCGACAGGTCCGCACCGGCCATCGCGAAGCACTTCAGCGGTATGCCGAGCGTGGTCCATTGGCCGACCGGCAGCGACGCCAACGACTCGCGCAGCGGCAGCGTCGCGCCGCAACCTTCGCCGCAGGCAACGTTCACGGCCACGTCGCCTTTCGGCGGCGCGTCCACGCGCAGCGTCAGCGTGAGCTGTACGTCGCCGTTGGCCTCCCGCGTCAGGTCCTTCGCTGCGTCTGCGATCAACGACACGCCTGCAAGCGCCGAACCGGACCAGGTCACGCGGCGCGCGTCCTCCTGGCGCTGATGGTCGACGGCGGCAATGCGGATGCTGCCGTCGTGCAGCGCCACAGGCAACGTCGCGACACCGACGGCGCGCTGGCCGGCGGTCTGCAACGCCATCGTCAGCCCCGGCGCCAGCTTGCCGAGCGCGTAATACAGGCCCGGTTGTGCCTGCGCGAGCGATACGCCGGCGGTTTCCGGCAGCGGCTTGAGGTCGCCCTTGTCGGCATAGGTCAGGCCGTAGCCGTAGGGGAACTGCGGGCTGTAGTCCTTCTGCCCGACGTTGTTGGCGTACTGGTCGGCGCGACGCGGCCAGGAGAAGCTGAGCTTGCCCTTGAAGTCGTAACGCACGCCGCCATCGGGCGTGCGCAGCAGCACGTCGGCGATGCCGCCGCCTTCGCTGCCGGGCAGCCAGGCCGCGACGAAGGCATCGGACGCGTTGATCTCGCGGTTCACCCACAGCGGCCGGCCGCTGAGGAACACGGTCGTCACCGGAATGCCGTCGGCTTTCAACTTCTTGATGAGCTGAAGGTCGCTGTCGTCGCCGGGCTTGTACAGCAGCGTCGGCAGGTCGCCTTGGAACTCGGCATAAGGGCTCTCGCCGATCACGACGATGGCGGCGTCGGGTTTGGTTTTGTAATGACCGTCTAGCGCGAGCTCGGCGCTGCCGCCGGCGGCCTGCACCGCAGTCTTCAGCCCTTCCCAGATCGTCTCGCCGTTCGGGAAATCGGCGCGGGCGGTGCCCGTGCCCTGCCAAGTCAATGTCCAGCCTCCGCTCTGCTTGGCCATGCTGTCGGCGCCGTCGCCGGCGACCAGCAGTTTTTTCTTCGGATCCAGCGGCAGCAAGCCGCGCTGGTTCTTCAACAGCACCAGCGATTCGCGCACCGCCTGGCGCGCGACCGCGCGATGCCCGGGCGCACCCAGCAGTTCGAATTTTCCGCCGAGCGCGCGTTGCGACGGCTTGCCGGCAGCGAACAGGCCGAGCCGGAATTTCACCCGCAACACGCGTCGCACCGCATCGTCGAGCCTGGCTATCGGAATCGTGCCGGCCTTCGCCGCGGCCAGCGTGCTCTCGTAGAACGGCTTCCAGCTGTCGGGGGCCATCACCAGGTCGATGCCGGCGTTCACGGTCGCCGGGCATTGCGTGTTGTCGCAGCCTGCGACCTGGCCGTGCGCGTTCCAGTCGGTGACGACGAAGCCGCCGAAGTTCATGCGCTCTTTCAGCACGTCGGTGACCAGCGGCTTATGGCCCGCCAGCTTCACGCCCCGATAGCTGCTGAAGGAAACCATCACCGCTTGCGCGCCGGCGGCGATGGCCGGCGGATAGCCGGCGTTGTGCACATCGCGCAGCACGGACTCGCTGACTTGCGCGTCGCCCTGGTCCTTGCCGTCGCTCGTACCGCCATCGCCCAGATAATGTTTGACCGAGGAAATGACGTGCGCGGCATCCAGGAATTCCTTGTCGGCGACCTTGCCCTGCAAGCCTTCGACCATCGCGCCGGCGTAACTGGCCACGAGCTTCGGATCTTCCGAATAGCCTTCGTAGCTGCGGCCCCAACGGTCGTCCTGCGGCACCGCGACGGTCGGCGCGAAGGCCCATTCCATGCCGGTGGTCCGCGTCTCGATCGCGGTGATGCGGCCGATCTCGCGGATCAGTTCCGGATCGCGCGCCGCACCGAGACCGATGTTGTGCGGGAACACGGTAGCGCCGACCACGTTGCTCTGGCCGTGCACCGCGTCGATGCCGTACAGGATCGGGATCGCCTTGCCGCCGCCGCGCGTGTCCATCGAGGCTTCGTAGAACGCGTCGGCCTGCGCCAGCCATTGCGCCGGCGTCGCATTGTATTTGCCGCCAGGATCGGAACCGCCACCGGCCAGCACCGAACCGAGCCGATACTTGCGCACGTCTTCGGGCGTGAGGCTGGAAATGTCGCCCTGCACGATCTGGCCGACTTTTTCTTCCAGCGTCATCGTTTGCAGCAGCGCGTCGACGCTCGCCTCCAGTGCGGGATCGGCCGGCAACGGCCAAACCGGCGCCGGCCAGAGTTCGGGATGGATCGTGCCGCCCGCCGACGTGTTTTCGGCGACGCCGGGTCCGGCGGCCAAACCCAATGCCATCGCCATGGCTAGCCCTCGTCGCAGGGTCGCGGCGCTCGGCCGCGGGTTGCTCGATGCTGTCTTCAAACCGTGCTCCAGAAAGTCCGTGCGGGCGGCGTGCCGAACCGCCCGTTACGCCGCATGCCCCTGCGCAACGCGACCAAAGGCAGGATCGGAAATGCGATGCGCGCACCCGCTTCCCCGCGCCCGCAGCGCGGGCGAAGGGAGCCGGGCGCCGATCAGAAACGCAGGCCGAAATTCACGCCGTACGTGCGCGGCGGCAAGTATTGCGATACCCACAGGAACTGCCCGGCGCCGGGGTTGAAACGGCCGGCCGCGGTGCGCGTTTTCTCGTCGGTGAAGTTCTGCACGTACAAACCGGCCCACCAGCGCGCTTCGGGTTCCTCGTAACGCAGCGAGAAATCGCCGCGGCCGTAGGCCTCTTGCTGGTCCTGTTCGCCGAGGTTGAACACGCTCAGCCAGGTTTTGCTTTCGTAGTGGCCGCTCAACCGCGGCGTCAGCATGCCGCCGTTGCCGAGAGGGAAGTCGTGCTCCCACATCAGCGTCAACGCGAAGTCGGGCGCGTGCGGCAGTTCGTTGCCGGTCACGTTCATGCAGCTGGCGATGCCCGACTCCGGCGGGCACGGCGGCAGGCCCTGGTAGTCGTTGCTGCCCGCATACAGCAGCTTGCCCAGTTCTTTTTCCGGAATGCCCGAAACCGTCAGGTTGACGCGGTCGTTGTCGCCGATGAGCGCCGACAGTTCGGTTTCGTAGCCCCACACCTTGGTGCTGCCGTCCACGTTGTTGAAGCCCAGGCCGCGGTTGCCGTCGGGGAACGTCACCGGCGCGGACAGCTGGAAGTTCTTGAAGTCCATGTAGTAGATCGCGCTGTTCCAGATCAGGCGCCCTTCCATGAAGCTGAACTTGCCGCCGATTTCGTAGTTGGTCAGTTCCTCGTGCTCGTAAGTCGCGCCGCCGTCCTGCAGGCCGCCCGACTTGTAGCCGGTGGAGACGCTGGCGTACAGCAGGCCGTTGTCGCCGACATCGAAGTCGGTGCGCAGCAACCAAGTGGTCTGGCCATGGCTGTACTCGCCGTCGTTGATGGTGGACACGTTGAAGCCCGTTGCCGGACTCGGATACGTGCCCGGCGAAATCGGTACCTGCGGCACCGCCGGGTTGTAGGCCCAGCCCCAGCCGCGGCCGCCGATGTTCTCCTTCTTGTCGTCGGTGTAGCGCGCGCCGGCGGTCAGGCGCCAGTCGTCGTTGACGTTCCAGGTGGCCTGGCCGAAGGCGGCATAGGAATCCACCGTTTCCTTGGGCTGGATGAACGAGCCCTGCCAGGCGACCGTGCCTTGCTGGGTGCCGTTGAAGATCGGGATGTCGAAGCGGATCGAGTTGTCTTCGGCGGCGTAGTACAGGCCGAGGATCCAGTCGACGGTGTTCTCGCCGGTCGACGCCAAGTTGAACTCGTGCGAAGTGTTTTCGTACTCGGAGTGGTTGGTGCGGTCTTCCTGGAACTGCGCGGGACCGCAGGCGAAACAGGTCGGCACCAGCACGCCGCTGTCCTGGTCGTAAGTGGAGGAGCCGTCGAACTTGGAGAAACCGGCGATGTAGCTCAAGCGCAGGCCGTCGTTGATGTCCCAGTCCATGCGGCTGCGCAGCGCGTAGGCGTCGCGGTCGATGTAGGGTGCGGTGTCGATCAGCGCCGACCAGAAATCCTGTCCCGGCCGGGGCTTCTGCATCAGATTCATGCTCGGCGTGCCGCGGTCGCGGAAGTATTCCAGCGCCAGGTTCCAGGAGAACGTCTCGCTGGGCTGCCATAGCGCGCTGACGCGCGCGGCCGACTGGTTCTGCGCGTTGTACTTGTCGCCGCCGGTGGCGTACTGGTTCGGATTGATCGGCTGGAACGTCGCCGGATCGCCGCCGATTGCCGCATAGGCGGCCCGCTGCGCGTCCAGCGACGGGATCTGGCCGATGGGATTCTGGTAGTCGACGTAGCCGTCGTGCTGCTCCTGCGCCAGCGCCACGCGCATTGCGAAGGTGTCGCTGATCGGCAAATTCACCGCGGCGCGCGCGCCGACCGCGTTGTAGTTGCCGACGGACAGCTGTGCGCTGCCGGAATAGCTGCCGATTTCCGGCTTGATGGTCTGGAAGTTGACCGCGCCGACCGTGGAGTTGCGGCCCCATAGCGTGCCCTGCGGGCCGCGCAGGACTTCGGCGGTCTCGATGTCGAGCAGCAGGCCGGCGGCGGCTTCGGCGCGCGGCGAGTAGACGCCGTCGACGAAGATCGCGACTTCCGGATCGGCGTATTCGGTCTTGGCCTGGTCGTTGCCGATGCCGCGCAAGGTCATGGTGATGACGTCGTGGTCGCCCTGGCGTGTGGCCTGCATGCTCGGCACCAGCTTGGTGATGTCCTGCACGGTCATCACCCGCTCCTTGTCGAGCGTTTCCGCGCTGATCGCGCTGATCGCCACCGGCGTCTTCTGCAGAGGCGTCACCCGCTTGGTGCCGGTCACGACCACGGTGTCGAGCGTATTGGCCTGCGCGGCGGGCGCCTCTTGGGCGGGCGTTGCATCCTGCGCTTGATCGGCGGCCAAGGCGTTGCCTGAGACGAGTGCGGCGACGACTGCCGTGTAGAGCAGCGAATACTTCATCTGTTCCCTCTCCCGAATTTCTTTAGTTGTTGTCTGGCCGCGCAGCGGGCGCAACGCCCGTCGGCCCCCCTATGCCTGGTGGGGCGAAGCCTGCACGCAGAATGACAGCGCTGTCAACAAAATCGATGACAGCGCAGTCATTCGCGCCTATGCTGCTGAAAATTCGGAGAAAAATGCTGCGCTGCGATAGCTGCAATGCAGCAAAAACTGGGGGCATCGAATGGCGATCGTGCGCAAGGTTCTGGTCGTCGGCGGCGGCACCGCCGGCTGGCTCACCGCGACCTATTTGGCGCGCGCGCTGGGCGCCGCCAAGCCCGGCGGCGTCGCCGTCGAACTCGTCGAATCGCCCGACATCAGCATCGTCGGCGTCGGCGAAGGTACGTTCCCGTCGATCCGCGGCACGCTGTCGACGATCGGCCTGGACGAAAACAAATTCATCGCCCGCGCCAACGCGACTTTCAAGCAAGGCATCCGCTTCGAACACTGGGCGCGCCCGCCCGGCGCGCCGGGCCGCGATCACTATCTGCATCCGTTCAGCGCGCCCAGTCAACGGCCCGGCGCCCCGGAGCTGCTGCCGTATTGGCTGCTCGGCTACGCGCCGAAAGAACTCGCTTTCGCCGAAGCGGTGACGATGCAGAAACGCGTGACCGACGCCGGCCGCGCACCCAAGCGCCTCAGCGACGGTCCCTGGCAGGCGCCGCTGAACCACGCCTATCACTTCGATGCGGCGCGGTTCGCCGATGTCTTGTCCGAACACGGCCAGCAGGATCTGGGCGTGGTCCGGCGCGCGGCGACGATCGAGCGCGTCGAACTAGATCAGGCCGGCGCGATCGCGTGCGTGCATACACGCGAGCAAGGCGCGTTGAGCGCCGACTTGTACGTCGATTGCACCGGATTCCGCAGCCTGCTGTGCGGACAGGCGCTGGGCGTGGGTTGGCGCAGCGCGAAGGACGTTTTGTTCAACGATCGCGCCTGGGCGATGCAGGTGCCGTACGAACGCAAGGACACGCCGATCCCGTCGTTCACTATTGCCAGGGCGCACGAAGCCGGCTGGACGTGGGATATCGGCCTGCACGAGCGTCGCGGCGTCGGCTACGTGTTTTCCAGCCGCCACACCGACGAAACGCGCGCCGAGCAGGTGCTGCGCGGCTATCTGGGCAAGGCCGCAGACGGGCTGACGGCGAAGCTCATCAAGTTCGAGGCCGGCCACCGCACGGCACCGTGGCACAAGAACTGCGTCGCGGTCGGCCTCGCCGGCGGCTTCGTGGAGCCGCTCGAATCCACCGGCATCGCGCTGATCGAGATCGCCGCGTACCTGATCGCGCACCTGTTCCCGGCCGACGGCGACATGACGCCGGTATCCAAGACGTTCAACGCGATGATGGCCGCGCGCTATGAGCGCATCTTCGACTTCATCAAGCTGCATTACTGCCTCAGCCAGCGTCGCGATACCCCGTTCTGGATCGACAACGTCGATGCCGCCAGCATCCCGCAGACGCTGCAGGACAAACTCGCGATGTGGCGCTGCCGGCCGCCGCACCGGTTGGATTTCATTTCCGACCTGGAGATGTTTCTGCCGGCCAGCTGGCAATACGTGCTCTACGGCATGGAGTTCCGCACCGACCTGTCGGCCCTGCGCGACGTCTACGACCAAGTCGAATCCGCGCGTCGCGAGTTCGCCGCGGTCCAGCACGTCGCCGGCCTGGCGCTCGACGATCTGCCCGCGCACCGGGCCCTGGTCGAGGCGATGGCGCGCGACTACGAAACGCAACGGGACCGGATGCCGCAGACCGCCTGACGCCCGTCGGAACGGAGCGCTAGCCGGCGCCGTCGCGTGCGATAACATGATTCGCTCCACCCCGCCCTTCGGAAACGCATCGATGCGCGCCAGAATCGAAGATGTCGCCCAGGCCGCCGGCGTCTCCATGAAAACCGTCTCGCGCGTCTTCAACCACGAACCGAACGTGCGCGAGAAGACCCGGCTCAAGGTCGAGGCGGCGGCCCAGACGCTGAACTACCGCCCTAATCCGTCGGCGCGCAGCTTGGCGGGGAACCGTTCTTACCTGATTTCGCTGGTGTACGACGATCCCGCCGCGGCATCGAGCTACGTCATGGAGATCATCGTTGGCGTGCTCGCCGCCTGCGAGCGCCAGGGTTACAGCACGATGCTGCGTCCGCTGGAATATTCCAATGCCGACCACATCCGCGCGGTGGAGGAATCGATCGCGCAATATCGACCGGACGGATTGATCCTGGTGCCGCCGTTCGCCGACGACGTCAAACTGCTGCACCGTCTCGACGCCCTCGGCGTGCGCTACGCCACGATCTCCGCGAAGGCCAAGCTCGGCCACGCGCGCATCGGCACCATCCTCGACGAGCGCAAGGCGGCGGCGGACATGATCGCGCACGCCGTCGAGCTCGGTCATCGCCGCATCGCCCACATCGCCGGCCCTACGCCGCATGGCGGGCGCGCCTGGCGCCTGGCCGGTTATCGCGACGGCCTGCGCCGCGCGGGCATCCCTTACGATCCCGAGCTCGTCGTCGATGGCGGCTTCACCTTCGACGACGGCGTCGCCGGCACGAGGCGACTGCTCGATCTGAAGCATCCGCCCACCGCGATCTTCGCCGCCAACGACGACAGCGCCTGCGGCGTCATGCACGAAGCGTTCGAACGCGGCATGCGCATCCCGCAAGACTTGTCCGTGTTCGGTTTCGACGACACACCAGCCTCGCGCCAGATCTGGCCGAGCCTGACCACGGTGCGACAGCCATGCCGCGAGATGGGCCGCATCGCCGCCGAGCAGCTGCTCGCCGCGATCCGCGATCCGCAGGCGGGCACGCTCGTGAGCGTGCCCTACGAACTGATGATCCGCCAGTCGGGCGGACCCGCGCCGGTTTCCGCGAAGCGGCGCTGAGCGGCGCCGCCGCGAACGCCGCACGCCTCTGTCGATATCCATGGCTGCCACGAAAAACAGGCCCCCGGTCGGCTTCTGGCAGATCTGGAACATGTGCTTCGGCTTCATGGGGCTGCAGTTCGGCCTCGCGCTGCAGAACGCGAACGTCAGCCGCATCTTCCAGACCCTCGGCGCCAGCATCGACGACATTCCTGCGCTGTGGATCGCCGCGCCGCTGACCGGGTTGCTCGTGCAGCCGATTATCGGCTATTGCTCCGATCGCACATGGGGCCGGCTCGGCCGACGCCGGCCGTATTTCCTCGCCGGCGCGATCGTCGCCGCATTGGCGCTGATCACGATGCCGAATTCGCCGACGCTGTGGACCGCGGCGGCGCTGTTGTGGATCCTCGACGCCGCGATCAACGTCTCGATGGGGCCGTTGCGTTCGTTCGTCGGCGATCAGCTGTCGTCGTCGCAGCGGCCGGCCGGCTATGCGATGCAGACTTTGTTCATCGCGGCCGGCGCGGTCATCGCCAGCCTGCTGCCCTGGCTGCTCGCGCAATTCGGGATCAGCAACCTCGCCGCCGCCGGAGGGATTCCCGATACGGTGAAGCTGGCGTTCTATCTCGGCGCCGCCGTCTTGTTCGGCACACTCGTCTGGACCGTGCTGTCGACGCGCGAATACCCGCCCGACGTGCTCGCCGCGTTCGAGGACGCGGAGCCGGCTGCGCCCGCAGCGCCGTTGCCGGCGTACGTACGATACACGGGCGTGCTCTGGTGCGCGGCAGGATTGGCCGCGTTCCTCGCGATCGGTCTGACCCAGGCCGATGCGCGACTGCACCTGCTTGCCGCCGGCCTGTTCGCCTACGGCGCGATACAGCTGATCGCCGGCTACAGCCGCGCACGCAACCCGCTCACCGCCATCGTCGCCGATCTGCTGACGATGCCCGCGACCATGCGCCAACTCGTGCCGGTGCAGTGTTTTTCCTGGTTCGCGCTGTTCGCGATGTGGATCTACACGACGGCCGCGGTGACCAGCGTGCATTTCGCCGCGGAGGACACTCGCTCGGCCGCCTACAACGACGGCGCGAACTGGGCCGGCGTGCTGTTCGCGGCCTACAACGGTTTCGCCGTACTCGCGGCGATGCTGATTCCCTGGATGACGCGCCGGCTCGGGCTGCGCCTGAGCCACTTGCTCAATCTCGTCCTGGGCGGCTGCGGTCTGCTGTCGTTCCTGCTGATCCGCGATCCGCACTGGCTGCTGCTGTCGATGGTCGGCGTCGGCTTCGCCTGGGCGTCGATCCTGTCCCTGCCCTACGCGCTGCTGTCCGACAGCGTGCCGGCGGGAAAGATGGGCGTGTACATGGGCATCTTCAATCTGTTCATCGTCATTCCGCAATTGCTCGCCGCCAGCATCCTCGGCTTCCTGTTGAAGACGTTCTTCGGCAATGCACCGATCTACGCGATGCTGATCGGCGGCGTCAGTCTGCTGCTGGCGGCGCTTTGCGTCATGCGCGTCGGCAAGACAGCCGGAAACGATCGCTTGCCGTGAAAGGGCCGAAAATTCCGAAAAAGCCGGAGACTCCGGCCTCCGCATCTTCGACCCGCGCCGGGAAACTATCGACGAGCTTGATCGGCGGCAGCCACAACCCGCCCATTTCGCCAGGCACGTGCTGTCCCATATCGGGGAAATCGCCGTCTTGCGTTCCGATCAGGTACGCCCGATCGCCCGCGGTCGCATAAGGCTGCCGTGGGTTCCGCCCTTGGTTGCCGATGCCCTAGCAGGGATGCCGGGGCGCCCATTGCCGCCGCATCCGGCGCAGGTCGCGCGCTGCCGCGAGCGCCCGGAGATGCGAACGCGACGACGGCAAGCGCAAGCAAGACGGCGAATTCCAGCCTTTTCATCCGGGAATCTCGAAAATCCGTCCCGAAGATACGACCGGGCCTGCGAACAGGATGCGACGACCCGTGTTCTTCGCCTGAGATTGACGCCTTGCGCTGCGAGCCGGGCTACGCCTGCGGCAGGAAGAAAGCGCTTTTTCAAGCTGACGCCGATCGCCGCATTCCGCACGTAGCAGCAGCGTTTTCCGCAGCTTTCCTCCAGTAGAAATACGCAGGCGCGGCGTTAGCCGTGCTGCCAGCATTTACGGAGATACGCAGGCGCGGCGCCAACCGTGCTGCCAGTTTTTTTGGCGAACAGGAGAAGCGGGATGCCGGGACCGTCTGAGAACTACCTACAGGTGCCGCCCCGGTCGATCCCGCTGCTGCTGCGCAGCGCGTTGTTGCTCGCGTGCGAAGCCGATCATTCGATCGGGGACGGTCGCGATCATCCGCATTTCCTCGACTATTTCCTCGCGCGCGATCGCGAGGCCGCAAAACACCTGCAGGAGGCCATGTGAACACGCCCGAAGCGCCCGAACCCGCTTTGCCGCCGGACCTGGCGCAATCGATCGCCGGCAAGGACAGCGGCACCGCTTCGACGCTGCTGTCGACCCATCGCACGAAACTTTCGATCAAGCGCACCGGCCTGTCGGACCTGCGCTCGCATCTGTCGAACGAGCGCACGCATCTGTCCTATCTGCGCACGGCGATCTCGCTGATCGGCTTCGGTATCACCATCAACCGCTTCAGCGTGTTCCTGCAGGAGAAGGGGAAGGTGGAAATAGGCCAGACCGCGATGCTGTTCCGCAGCTCCGAACACGCCGGCGCGGGCATGGTCGCGATAGGGCTGTTGCTGATCGTGTGGTCTTTGTACCGGTACTGGCACGTCAACCAGGACATCGAGCAGGCGCGCTTCAGGCCGCTGCATCGCGCGGTGATCATGCTCACGGTCCTGCTGATCCTCGCCGGCGGCACCACTACCGCCTGGCTTTTCCTCCAGCACTAGCACGCATAGCGAGCGCAGCCATGGCACGTCGATCCTTTACGCCAAACGAGTCTCCCTGACCATGGACGATATCTGGATGCGCTTCGTCGAGAACATGGGCGACCGGATCAGCGGCCCGATGAAGTTCAGGCTGGTCCTGCAGCCGCTGATGGCGCTGATCTTCGCGACGATCGGCGGGCTCGCCGACGCCAAAGCCGGAAAGACGCCTTACTTCTGGAGCCTGCTCACCCAGCCGGCGCATCGCCGGGAAATGATCCGCGACGGTTGGAAGAGCGTGGGCAAAGTGTTCTTGCTCGCGCTGGTGCTGGACGTGATCTACCAGTTCGTCGTAGCGCGCTTCGTCTATCCGGGCGAAGCGATCGTCGTGGCGCTGGCCCTGGCCATCGTGCCCTACCTGATCGTGCGCGGGCTGGTCACGCGCCTGGCGCGTGCACGGCGATGACACGCGATGTCCGGCCTTTCGCGCCTCACGCGCGCCGTTCCTACTTTTCGAGGACATGAAATGACCGCGAGCCCGAAAACGAATGCTACCGCAGCCTTGTGCGCCGCGATGGCGCTGTCTTTCGCAACGCCGTCGCAGGCAGCCGAAGGCTGGGACTGGCTGGTCGCCCCCTACGGCTGGGCGGCGAGCATAGGCACCGACCTGGAAACGCGCACGCCGCCGTCGACCGCCAGCACCGACACCAAATTCGGCGACATCGTCGACAAGATCGACGGCGCGTTCCAGATCCACATCGAAGGCCAGGGCGACCACTTCGGCGTGCTCACCGACTTCACTTATCTGGGCTTGGCCGACGACCGCGACCGTCCGCGCTTCAAGATGGAATCGGATCTCGACACGCGCCTGTTCGAACTCGCCGCGGTTTGGAGCCCCGGCGAAGACCGCTACCGCGGCGCCGAGCTGATCGCAGGCCTGCGTTACATCGATGTCGACCTGACCGTGCAACTGAAGCCGGCCAATCCGGTCTTCCGCGACGTAAGCGTCGAAGCCAGCCAGTCTTTCAGCGATTTCATGATCGGCGGGCGTTATACCTGGGCCTTCACCGATCGCTGGGGCCTGACCGTGCGCGGCGACGGCTCGTTCGGCGAAACCGAAGGCACCTGGAATGCGAGTGCGGTCGTCCAGTACCGCACCGGCAACGGCGCGTGGGCCTTCGGCTATCGCCACCTCGACGCGGAATTCGACACCGGAAACGCCAATACCGACATCACCATGAGCGGCCCGGAAATCGGGTACGCGTTCCGGTTCTGACGCACCACTCGCGCAAGCGCAGATCGCAGGAGAATCCCATGCGCCTCATCGCCCGCCTCACATTCGCCGCAGCCGCGTTCGCACTGTGCGCCGCAGCTGCGGCGCAGAAGCCCAGCGCCTACCCGGGCAAAGGTCAATCCGCACAGCAACAGGCAAAAGACGATGAGCAATGCCTCGCCTGGGCCAAGCAGAGCACCGGCATCGATCCGGCGGCCGTGGCCAATGCGCAACCGGCGCCCACGGGACCTCAGGGAGAACGGTTGCGCGGCGCGGCGCGCGGTGCGGTCGTAGGCGAAATCGTCGCCGACGACGCCGGCGCCGGCGCCGCAGTCGGCGCGCTCGCGGGCGGCAGGCGCGCGCGCGTCAACCAGGCCGCTCGCGCGCAGCAAGCCGACGCTTCGAAGGCGCAAGCGATGGACACGTACTACCGCGCCTATGGCGCCTGCATGCAGGGTCGGGGCTACAGCGTGAAGTAAACGCAGGCGCGGCCAGCGTCCGGACCCGAAAAAGCCCGGCAAACGGCCGCATCGTTTCGGTCGCGCTTGAACCCCACTACGACTGAGGAAAGAACGCAATGGATGGTCCGGATCGACATCGGCTACGGCAAGGAAGGTAAGCAGCATCGGCAAGCGACCTTGCTCTATACGTCACGTGAGCGCAGGCATCCCCTTCAACGGCAGAACCAGACGGAGCAGCGAAATGAGCAGCCAAGACGACGTCCAGCGGTCGATCCTTCCGATCCCCGATATCTCGCATGCGGGGTTGACCACCTACGATGCCAAGGATCCGGACACGAAATTCCCGCCGATCCGCGACCTGCGGCCGCCGAAAGGCGCACCGAACGTGCTGGTGATCCTGATCGACGATGCCGGCTACGGCGCCGCCAGCGTATTCGGCGGCCCGTGCCGCACGCCCAACTTCGAAAAGCTCGCCGCAGGCGGCCTGCGCTACACCCGCTTCCATACCACCGCGCTGTGCTCGCCGTCGCGGCAAGCGCTGCTCACCGGCCGCAATCATCATTCGGTCGGCATGGGCGGCATCACCGAGATCGCCACCGCGGCGCCGGGTTACAACTCCGTGCTGTCGAACACGAAGGCGCCGTTGGCGCTGACGCTGAAGCTCAACGGTTACGCCACCGCGCAGTTCGGCAAATGCCACGAGGTGCCGGTCTGGCAGACCAGTCCCGCGGGTCCGTTCAATGCATGGCCCACCGGCGGCGGCGGCTTCGAATATTTCTACGGCTTCATCGGCGGCGAGAACAACCAGTGGGATCCGGCCTTGTACGAGGGCACCACGCCGATCGAGCCGCCGAAGACGCCGGCCGAGGGTTATCACCTCACCGAGGACTTGACCGACAAGGCGATCGCCTGGGCGCGACAGCAGAAGGCCCTGCTCGGCGACAAGCCGTTCTTCATGTATTTCGCGCCTGGCGCCACCCATGCGCCCCACCACGTGCCGAAGGAGTGGATCGACAAGTACAAGGGCAAGTTCGCGCATGGCTGGGACAAGCAGCGCGAGCTGACCTTCAAGCGCCAGAAGGAACTCGGCGTCATCGCGGCCGACGCGAAGCTGACGCCGCGGCATAAGGAAATTCCCGCTTGGGACGACATGGATCCGAAACTCAAGCCTGTGCTCGAACGCGAAATGGAGGTGTATGCCGCCTTCATGGAGCACACCGACCATCATGTGGGCCGGCTGATCGACGCGCTCGCCGACATGGAGATCCTCGACGACACGCTGATCTATCTGATCGTCGGCGACAACGGCGCATCGGCCGAGGGCACGCTGCAGGGCGCCTTCAACGAGATGGCGAACTTCAACGGCATGCCCGAACTGGAGACGCCGGAATTCATGATGTCCAAACTCGACGAGTTCGGCGGCGAAGGCTCCTACGGCCATTACGCGGTCGGCTGGGCGTGGGCGATGAACTCGCCGTACCAGTGGACCAAGCAGGTCGCGTCGCATTGGGGCGGCACCCGCAACGGCGTGGTCGTGCACTGGCCGGCCGGCGTCAAGGAAAAGGGCGGCCTCCGCGAGCAGTTCAGCCACATCATCGACTTGGCGCCGACGGTGCTCGAAGCCGCAGGACTGCCGCAGCCGACGCTGGTCAACGGCGTGCAGCAGAGCCCGTACGAAGGCACCAGCATGCTGTACAGCTTCAACGATGCGAAAGCAGCGGAGCGGCATGAAACCCAGTATTTCGAGATGTTCTGCAACCGCGGCATCTACCACAAGGGCTGGAGCGCGGTGACCAAGCACCGCACGCCTTGGGAAATGGGCGGGCAGAAGATGCCGGCGTTCGACGACGACCTGTGGGAGCTGTACGACGGCAGCAAGGACTGGACCCAGGCCGATGATCTGTCCAAGAAGATGCCCGACAAGCTGCACGAGCTGCAGCGGCTATGGCTGATCGAAGCGGTGAAGTACAACGTGCTGCCGCTGGACGACCGCCAGATCGAACGCATCAACTCCGACCTCGCCGGGCGCCCGTTGCTGGTCAAGGGCAACTCGCAACTGCTGTTCGCCGGCATGGGCAGGCTGTCGGAGAACAGCGTGGTCAACATCAAGAACAAGTCGTTCGCGGTGACCGCCGACATCGAAGTGCCCGAAGACGGCGCGAAAGGCGTGTTCATCGCCCAGGGCGGCAGATTCGGCGGCTGGAGCCTGTACGCGCACGAAGGCAAGGCGAAGTTCTTCTACAACGTGCTCGGCATCAATTTCTACGAGATCGAAGCGAAAGCGCCGATTCCGACGGGAAAAGCCCAAGTGCGCGCCGAGTTCACCTACGACGGCGGCGGCTTCAACAAGGGCGGCAGCGTCAAGCTCTACTACAGCGGCAAGGAAGTCGGAAGCGGCCGCGTCGACCAGACCCAGGGCTTCGTCTTTTCCGCCGACGAGACCACAGACGTGGGCTACGAATCCGGCACCACCGTGAGCCCGGACTACACGACCCACACGAGCCGCTTCAACGGACGCCTGAACTGGGTCCAGATCGATCTCGGCGACGATGCGAAAGATGCCGACCACTACATTTCTCCCGAGGAACGGATTCGGGTCGCGATGGCGCGGCAATAACAGTACGCGACCGGGGCCGGCGCATGCGACGGCGCCGGCCCCGGTCCTGACGGAGACCAGGCCCATGCCGACCGACCCAATCCCCATTCCTGTCGTGTTCGTCGCAACGATCATCGTCGTCGCGGCTGCCGTCGAGATCGGATACCTGCTCGGTAAAGCGGTGCGCCGGCGTTCGGCGGATGAGAAAGAGTCGCCGGTGTCGGTCATCTCGGGATCGATCCTCGGGCTCGCGGCCTTCATGCTCGCGTTCACCTTCGGCATCGTTTCTGCGCGCCACGACGCCAAAAAGGGACTGGTGCGCGAGGACGCCAATGCCATCCGCGTCGCGTGGCAGCGGTCGGATTTCCTTCCCGAAGCCGATCGCGTGCAGGCCAAGGGGCTGCTTGCGCGCTACCTCGATACGCGCCTGCGCTTCACCGAGGCCAGGAAGCTCGACTCCGACCATGTCCGCGCCGCGCTGGCCGAAACCCGGCAACTGCACGACCGCCTCTGGAGCATGGCGGTCGCCAACGCGCGCAGGGACATGGATTCGGACGTCGCGGCCCTCTACATCGAAGCGCTGAACGAGATGGCCGCGGTCAATGCCATGCGCGTGGCCATCGGGATCCAGGCGCGGATCGCGAAGGAGATCTGGATCGCGTTGTTCTTCCTCATCGGCCTCGGGATGTTGGTCGTCGGCTACCAGACGGCGATCGCCGAGTCGAAGCGATCCATGATCCAGCCGGTCCTGGTCATCTCATTCGCGATGGTGATCACGCTGATCGCGACCCTCGATCGTCCCGACAGCGGCGTGCTGAAGGTGACCCAGCAGCCACTGGTCGACCTGCGCAACACGATGTCGGAGGCGACGCAACCGACAACCCGATGACTCGAACCGATGGCCGCGTCAGCCTAAGCAAGGGCATCGGCGGACCGGCGACTCACGAGCACCACGCATCGCCACCGCCTCGGCGCGAGCGATCCAGCGCAAGGAGAAGCAACTATGAACACCGCGACGCGATTCACCGGATTGCTTCTGCTTTCCTTCGGTCTGCACGCCTCGGCACAGGAAGGCCACCCGAAACACTGGGGCTATGAGGGCGAAGTCGGGCCTGAGCATTGGCAGGAGTTCGAAGCCGACTTTGGGGTGTGCAGCAGCGGCAGGAACCAATCGCCCATCGATCTCCACAACTTCATCGAGGCCGACCTGCCCCGGATCGCCTTCGACTACAAGCCAGGCGGCCATCAGGTGGTCAACAACGGCCATGCGATCCAGGTCAACTACAGCCCCGGCAGCAAGATCACCGTGGACCGGATCGACTTCGAACTGAAGCAGTACCATTTCCACTCCCCCAGCGAAAACACGATCGGCGGCAAGTCCTTCCCGATGGAGGCGCACTTCGTGCATGTCGATGCCGACGGCAACCTGGCCGTGGTCGCGCTGATGTTCGAGGAGGGCGCGAGCAACCGTGCGCTGGAGCAAGTGTGGCCGCACGTGCCGAGGGTGGAAAATGGCAAGGCGGCTTTGGCGCCGTCGGTCGCAGCGGCGGACCTGCTGCACGGCGATCGCGATTACTACCGCTACGAAGGCTCGCTGACCACGCCACCATGTTCGGAGGGCGTGCGCTGGTTCGTGCTGAAGCGCGCCGCCAAGGCGGATGCGGGGCAGCTGGCGATGGTGCGCGAAGCATTGGGGCATGCGAACAACCGCCCGGTGCAACCAGTGGGCGCAAGGGCGATCCTGCGATGACCCATGGCCAGCGCCGCCACGAACTGCAGAGCAACGAGACCGTGCCAAGCGCAGTGCAGCGGTCCAGCGTTTCCGCGACGGCGACAGCTCCTGCCGCTACGGCAGCACGCTGACGACGGCTGCGCGGGACAAAGGCGCCGCGCGCAGCGAAGCGCCCGGCACGATTCCCACAGCGGGCGTTCGATGCCTCCGCCGGCCGGCGGCCTCCTCTAGCGTTAACCCCGATCCGACGTTCGTGCGTTTGCCGTCATGAACGCGGCACAATCGCGGCCGCGACCCCTTCGAACCTTAAGGAATCGTCATGCCCCGGATCGCCTACCTGTTTTTGGCCCTGGGTCTGCTGGCCGCCTGCAACGACGACGTGGCGGCCGCGGCTGAATCCCAGGCCCCCGACACCACGCCGCGCAAGACGCTGCGCGCGTTCTCCGGCGAACAGGAACTCTCGAAGCTGCTGCAACGTTGGCGGGCGCAGGCCGAGCGCAAGCGCCGGGAGGTCGCCAAGCAAGCCGTCATGGCGCCGCCGCCGCCGCCCGCCTCCGCGCCCGATTCCGTAGCGCTGATGGCGCCCGGCAGCGTCGCCACCAACGAAGCGGCGGCCGCCGGTGACAAGGAAGAATCCATCACCAACGTACAGACCGCCGGCGTCGACGAAGGCGGCATCGTCAAGCGCCACGGCGACCATCTGGTGATCCTGCGCCGCGGCCGGCTGTTCACGGTGCGCATCGGCGGCGACGCGCTGCAGCCGGTGTCGAAGGTGGATGCCTACGCGCCGGGCACCGACCCTTCCGGCGCCTGGTACGACGAGATGCTGGTGTCCGAGAACACCGTGGTCGTGATCGGCTACAGCTATGCGCGCGGCGGCACCGAGATCGGCCTGTTCGATATCGACGGCAAGGGCGGGCTGGCGTACCGCGCGACCTATCACCTGCGCAGCAACGACTACTACTCCTCGCGCAACTACGCCAGCCGCCTGATCGGCGACCAGCTGATCTTCTACACGCCGATGCGCCTGAGCGTATGGGACGCGGGTTCGGACCAGGTTTATCCGGGGCTGCGCCGCTGGCGGTCCGGAGCCACGGCCGAGGATTTCCGCCGCATCCTGCCGGCCACCCGCATCTACCGCAGCGACGACGAACTCGATCCCCTCGAAGACGCGACCCTGCACACGGTAAGCGTCTGCGATCTGGGCCGCAGCGACATGCAGTGCAAGTCCAGCGCCGTGCTCGGCCCCGAAGGCCGCGTGTTCTACGTGTCGGCCGATTCGGTCTATGTCTGGACAACGCATTACGACCGCGACGACCGCAAGCCCAACCGCGCCGCGGTCTTCCGCTTGCCGCTGGACGGCAAGGCGCCGAGCGCCCTCAAGACCAGCGGCAGCCCGATCGACCAGCTGTCGTTCCTGCAGGACGGGCACGGCTATCTCAACGTGCTGGTCAGCGCCGAGGGCGACGGCGACGGCATGTGGAAAGCCGAGACCAAGAGCGGCGACATCGCCCTGCTGCGCGTGCGGTTGCGCGACTTCGGCGACGGCAGCACGGCCGCGCCGGCGTCGGCTTACCGCCCGTTGCCGAACATCGGCGACAGCGAGGTGCAGAACCGCTTCGTCGGCGACTGGCTGATTTACGGCGCCGCGCCGTACCGCTGGCGCAAGGCCGAGGCGGGCGCCAAGCATCCGCCGGCTCACGCTTTGCGCTATGCCGATCGCGGCATCCTGCACGCGCTCGACGTCGATCATGGCGTAGAACGCATCGAAGCGATGGGCGGCGATGCAGTGCTGGTCGGCGGCGCCGGCAAGGATCTGCACTTCACCAGCGTCAGCCTGGGCCAGCGCGCCGCCAGCCGCAGCGTGTTCGTGCAGCGCGACGCCGCGCAGGGCGAAAGCCGCACGCACGGCTTCTTCTACCGCAACGAAGGCGAACGGCGCGGCATCGTCGGCCTGCCGATCGTCGGCCAGGCGCGCAGCAACAGCATGCAGCGCTATCTGGACCAGACCGCAAGCGTGCTGTACCTGCGCAACAACGGCCTGCACCTGGGCCGCATGGGGCAACTCGACGCGCATGCCGAGCGCGCCGTCGACGACGGCTGCAAAGCGAGTTGCGTGGACTGGTACGGCGATGCGCGCCCGATCTTCATCGGCAACCGCGTGTTCGCCCTGCTCGGCTACGAACTGGTGGAAGGCCGGATCGACGGCGAGCGGATCCACGAACGTCGCCGCGCCGATTTCGCGCCCAACCGCGCCGCCGCCATCGCGCGTTGATGCCGCCAGGGCCTTTCCCGCCTTACCGTGAGAGGCCCTGCTTTTTGTAGGAGCGGCTTCAGCCGCGAGCTCTTTCCCCACGTTCGCGCGAGCTCGAAGGAAAGAGCTCGCGGCTGAAGCCGCTCCTACAATAACGCCGTATTTGCCGACGCGTCTCCGGCAGCCGAGAATGTCTGGATGGATATCTTTAAGGTCTTCACCCTCGAGGCCGCGCACCGGCTGCCGAACGTGCCGGAAGGCCATAAGTGCGCGCGGCTGCATGGGCATTCGTTCCGGATCGAGGTGCACGTCTCGGGCGAGCCAGGGGAACGCAGCGGCTGGGTGATGGATTTCGCCGATCTAAAGGCCGCCTTCCGCCCGCTGTACGACCAGCTCGACCATCACTATCTCAACGACATCGACGGTCTGGAGAACCCGACCAGCGAACGCCTGGCGGTCTGGATCTGGGAGCGCCTGAAGCCTGTCCTGCCGCCGCTGACCCAGATCGTGGTCCACGAGACCTGCACCTCCGGCTGCCGCTATCGCGGGCCCGGGCAAGCCTAGACGGCTGCCAACTGAACAGCTATTGACATTAAGCTATTGATTTACAAGGGCAAATATTTATCCCCGAAAAATTCGACTCCTGTTGTTGCATTGCAACATTAGCGGCGTTATGCTGCACCGCACAAACCGGCAAACCGCCGATTTCCTCAGGAGTTCCGCCATGTATCCGCAGTTCAACGAGCAGTTCACCGCCGCGACCCGTCAGTTCGCGGACACGGCGGCCCAGATCAACCGCCTGGCCCTGGACAACGCCGAGAAGGTGTTCGGCCTGCAGCTGGCCGCGTTCAACGACAGCGCCAATGCCGCTTTCGCGTTCTTCGGCAAGGTCGCCGACGCCCGTGACTTCGACGCCCTGAAGGCCGTCGTGCCGGCCGGCGTGCAGGTTGCCCGCGAGAACCTGGAGCGCGCCATCAGCACCGGTCAGGAAGTCTACGGCCAGACGCTGAAGACCAACGAAGCCATCGGCCAGATCGCCAAGGGCCAGTTCGAAGCGGCCACCGAGCAGGTTCAGGCCAATGCCGAGAAGGTCGTCAAGGCTGCCGGCAAGACCGCCAAGTAAGCACTTCGGTCCGCGCGGCTCTCTCCTCGCGCGATCGGAAAAACGAAACCCGGCAGCTTCGGCTGCCGGGTTTTTTTATCCCCCGCTTTTGTAGGAGCGGCTTTAGCCGCGAGCTTTTTCCTTCAGGTCGCGGTGACGTGATGGAAAGAGCTCGCGGCTAAAGCCGCTCCTACAAAAATCAACCACTGCGCGTGTTCGATTACGGCGGCGGAAAACCGGGCACCGGGAAGGTCGGCACGGGCAGCGTCGCCTCGACCGGCAGCGCTTCCGTTGCGCCGGTCTTGAGGAAATCGTAGACCGCCCGTCTCGCCGCGTCGTCGTTCCGGAGCTGGTACATCGTGCCATCGTGGCCGCCGCGATGGACCAGGATCGCGTGTCCGTTGCGGAAATACGGCAGCAGGCCCAGCGTGTTGTCGATCGGCGTCGAAGTATCCCAATCGCCGTGGACGAACACGATGGGGATGTCGCTCGGTATCGGCTTGCGCACCGCGTCGCCCATGTCACGGGTCGGCCAATCGGGCGCCGACGCGATGTTGGCTTCGAAATTCCATGTACCCAGCAGCGCGACGGTCGGATCGGTGCGCAAGCGGTGTTCGCGCTCGGCGCTGACGCCCAGGCTGCTGTCCGCCAATGGGCCGATCATGATCGTATCGGACGCCGCGCGATCGTCGATCGTCTCCCTCGCCCACGCTTCGTAATGGCCGTGGTACAGCGACAGGATGAACGCCGGCCAGCGCTCGCCCTCGGCGGTATGCGACAACAGCGCCTGTTGCAGGTCTTCGGCGCCGAGCACGACCGTTTGCGTCTTGCCGGCTTCTCCGCGCACCGTGACGCTTACCGGCCCTTTCGCGAAACGATCGCGCAGGGCGAGCACCGCCGCCATCACGCCGCCCGGCGGCAGATACGGTTTCAAGCCGGGATCGCGGTCAGCGTCGTACGCGATGCGCTGCAACGCGCCATAGACGTGCGATGGCATGTCGTAGCCGTTGTCGAGCGGCTCGACGCTGGAAAGCACTGCGCGCGCGACGATGTCCGGATGCAGGCGCATCACCGCCAGGCTCCACTGCGAGCCGAAGCTGCCGCCGAACAGGCTGATCTTGCCGTAGCCCAGCGCGCGGCGCAGATCGTCGACGTCCGCGGCGAACTCGCCGATGTCGTAGCCGGACAGATCCTTGTCGGGATTGGCGGCGACGGCGGCCTTGGCTCGCGCCTGCATTTCCGCTGCCGAGGCGCGCACCGACGCGGGCTTGTCCAGCGGCCACGCCGGGCTCGGCGCCATCAGCATTTCGCCGCGCGTGGTGTAGCCGCGTTGCTCGACCACGACCACATCGCCGCCGACGGCGGCCAAGCGCAGCCAGATGCCCAGTTTGCCCATATCGTTCTTGGCGAAAGCGTCGAGCACGCTCAGGCCGGGGCCGCCCGGGAACCAGAACACCGGCGGCGCGCCGCTCGGTTGCGGCGACTTGATCCGGGCGAAGCCAACGCCGATCAGGCGGCTGTCCGGCTTGCTCCGGTTTTCCGGCACGTACAGCGTGCCGATTTCGTAAGGCACCGCCCTGCCTTGTTCGTCGCGCACGGTGCCGCGTTCGACGACGATCTCACCCGGCCTGTGCTGGGCGACGGCTGCCGTCGGCAGGATCAAAAACAGAGGCAACAGCAGCCGCCACAGCGGCATCTGGACGATCGAACGCATGCGCGGTCACCGGTTCGTGGGGTGGCCGCCATGCTTCCACCTAGATATCTTCATGTCAAGATACTTTATATGAATATATAATGACGGCATGCCCAGAAAGCCGTCCGACGCCGACGCAAACCACGACCTGGTCGACCAACTGCTGCGCGACTGGCGCCGCGAACGTCCGGAACTGGACGCGTCGGCGATGGCCGTGGTCGGGCGGATCCTGCATCTGGGTCGGCTGCTGGAGGCGGGCGCCGGCGAGCGGCTGCGCGAAGCGGGCATCAACTACACCGATCTGGACGTGTTGGCCACTTTGAGGCGCTCCGGCGCGCCTTACCGGTTGACGCCGACCGCTTTGCGCAAATCCGTGCTGCTCACGTCGGGAGCGATGACCGCCTGCCTGAACCGGCTCGAGGCGCGCGGCCTGATCGCACGCAGCGCCGACGATGGCGATCGGCGTTCGCTGGCGGCGACACTGACCGCCCAAGGCCGCAAATTGATCGACAAAGCGATCGTCGCGCGCTTCGACCAGGCCGAGGAAGCTCTCGCAGGCCTGAGCGCAACAGAACGCGCGGAACTGGCGAAGCTGTTGCGCAAACTCCGCACCAGCTTGCCGTAGCCCGGGTTGAGCCGAAGGCTCTACCCGGGGTCGCCATCTTTCATGGTAGTTGCGCGCGTCCCGGGTAGAGCCTTCGGCTCAACCCGGGCTACGTCATCCGTTGACGGCGGGTTTTTCGTCGAGCTTGTCGCCCAGCATCCGCCGCACCACCACGTAGAACACCGGGATCAGCAGCAGGCCCAGGAAGGTCGCGAACAGCATGCCGCCGATCACGCCGGTGCCGATTGCATGGCGGGCGTTGGCGCCGGCGCCGGTGGAGATCGCCAGCGGCGTCACGCCCATGATGAAGGCGAACGAGGTCATCAGGATCGGACGGAAACGCAATTTGGCCGCTTCGATCACCGCGTCGCGCAACGGCATGCCGGCTTGGCGCTGCTCGATGGCGAATTCCACGATCAGGATCGCGTTCTTCGCGGCCAGCCCGATCACCGTGATCAAACCGATCTTGAAATAGATGTCGTTGGGCAAGCCGCGCAGCAGCGAGAAGGCCACCGCGCCGAGCACGCCCAGTGGCACCACCAGCAGCACCGCCACCGGCACCGACCAGCTTTCGTACAGCGCCGCCAAGCACAGGAACACGACCAGGATCGACAGCGCCATCAGCATCGGCGCCTGGTTGCCGGACAGGATTTCCTGGTAGGACTGGCCGGTCCAGTCGTAACCGAAGCCCTCCGGCAGCTGTTCCTCGACGATGTTCTGCATGATGCCCATCGCTTCGCCGGAGCTATGTCCCGGCGCCGGCGAGCCGTTGATCTGCACCGCCGGATAGCCGTTGTAACGCGTCAGCGAAGGCGGGGCGATGATCCAGTCGGATTTGACGACGTTCGACAGCGGGACCATGCCCGCGGACGACGCGCTGCCGGCCGTCGCCGCCGACGGGCCGGGCGTGTAGAAGCGCGCCAGCGAGTCCGGACCGGTGCGGTAGGCGCTATCGGCCTGCATGGTGACGCGTTTGACGCGGCCTTCGTCGACGAAGTCGTTGACATAGACCGGCGCCAGCATCAGCTGGATTGCGTTGTAGATGTCGCTCACCGACAGGCCCATGGCCTGCGCCTGCACGCGGTCGACATTCAACTTGAGCTGCGGCGCATCGGCCAGCGTGTTCGGCCGCACCGCGGTCAGCGCGGGATCCTTCGCCGCCGCGCCGAGCAGTTGCCCCAACGCCTGGCCCAGCGCGGCGCGATCCTGGCCGCCGCGCGCCTGCAGGTACATGTCGAAGCCGCCGAACTGGCCGAGCCCGCTGACCGTGGGCAGGTTGATCACGAAGATCTGCGCGTCGCGGATGCCCTGCAGCGCGCCGTTGGCTTTCTGGATGAACTCGGTCGCGGTGATGTCGCGATCGTCCCACGGCTTGAGGCGGATGAAGGCCATGCCGACGTTTTCGCCCTGGCCGACGAAGCTGAAGCCGGCGATCTGCATCATGCCTTCGTAGCCGTCCTGCTTCTCCAGCGTGCCGCGCACCTGCTCGAACACCGCCTGCGTGCGCTGCAGCGTAGCGCCTGGCGGCAGCTGCACGATCGCCAGCGCATAGCCCTGGTCTTCTTCGGGCAGGAAGCTGCCCGGCATGCGCGTGAACAGGAAACCGCACAGCAGCGCCAGCACCGCGAACACGATCATCCACCGCGGCGCATGCGTGACCGCGCTGCCGATGTGGCCGACGTAGGTGCCCGAGACCTTGTCGTAGACCTTGTTGAAGGCGCGGAAAACGAAGTTGCGGCCTTCGTGGTGGCCGGTCGGCTTGAGCATGGTCGCGCACAGGGCCGGCGTGAAGCCCAGCGCCAGGAACGCCGAGAAAGCCATCGCCATCGCGATGGTGATCGCGAACTGCTTGTAGATTTCGCCCGCGCTGCCGCCCTGGAACGCGGACGGCACGAACACCGCGGCCAGCACCACCGTGATCGCGACCACCGCGCCGGTGATCTGGCTCATCGCCTTGACCGTGGCTTCCCTCGGCGACAGGCCTTCCTCGGTCATGATCCGCTCGACGTTCTCGATCACCACGATCGCGTCGTCGACCACGATGCCGATCGCCAGCACCATGCCGAACAGCGACAGCTGGTTGATGCTGAAATCGATCAGGTACATGCCCAGGAACGTGCCCATCAGCGCCACCGGGATCACCAGCGTCGGAATGATCGTGGCGCGGAAGTTCTGCAGGAAGATCAGCATCACCAGGAACACGAGCACGATCGCCTCGAGCAGGGTCTTGACCACTTCCTCGATCGAGATCTGCACGAAGGTGGAACTGTCGTAGGGCGAGAACCAGGTGACGCCCTGCGGGAACGTCGCCTGCAGTTCGTCCATGCGCGCCTTGACCGATTCGGCTACGCCCAGCGCATTGGCGCCCGGCGCCAGCTGGATCGCGAAGCCGGAGGTCGGCACGCCGCTCCATTTGGTGTCGAAGCCGTATGCGGATGCGCCCTTCTCGATCCGCGCAACGTCGCGCAGGCGCACCGTCGTGCCGTCGGCATTGGCGCGCAGGATGATGTCGCCGAACTGTTCGGGCGTGCTGTAGCGCCCTTCGGCGGTGACGGTGGCGGTGAACGCCTGCTCCGGCGGCGACGGCGCGGCGCCCACCGAGCCGGCGGCGAACTGCACGTTCTGCCCGCGTACCGCGTCCAGCGCCTGGCTCGCCGACAGGCCGTAGCCTTGCAGCTTGTCCGGGTTGAGCCAGATCCGCATCGAGTATTCGCCGCCGAACAGCTGCGTGCTGCCGACGCCGGGCAGACGCGAGATCTGGTCCAGCACGCGCGATGCCAACAGGTCCGACAGCGCGTTGCGGTCGATGGCCGGATTGTTCGAGCGCACCGCGGCGACCATCAGGAAGCCGGCGTTGGCCTTGGCCACCACGACGCCCTGCTGGGTCACTTCCGACGGCAGGCGCGGCGTCGCCAGCGCGACTTTGTTCTGCACCTGCACCTGGGCGATGTCCGGATCGGTGCCCGGCCTGAAAGTCAGCGTGATCGACGCGCGGCCGCTGGAGCTGGACGAGGAACTGAAATACTCCAGGTTGTCGATGCCGGTGAGCTGCTGCTCGATCACCTGAGTGACCGCGCGCTCGGTGGTGTCGGCGCTGGCGCCGGGATAGGTCGCGCCCACCGTGATCTGCGGCGGCGCGATCGTCGGGTACGACTCCACGCCCAAATTGAAGATCGCGAGCACGCCGCCGAGCGTGATCAGGATCGCGATGACCCAGGCGAAGACCGGATGGCTGATGAAGAATCTGGACATGGCGGATCAGTTCCCCGCCGCCGCTGCGCCTTCGCCTTCTTTCTTGGCGCCGGGCGGCGCGGCCTTGCCGGCATTGGCTTGGTAAGGCACCGCTTTGACCGGCTGGCCGGGCTGCGCGCGCTGCACGCCCGAGACGACAATCCGGTCGCCCGCTGCGAGGCCCTTGCCCACCACCCAGTTCGTGCCCTGGCTGCGCTCGGTAACGATGTCCTTGCGCACGACTTTGCCGTCCGGACCGACGACCAGCACATAGGCGCTGCTGGCATCGCGTTGCACCGCGCCCTGCGGCACCAGGAACACGTTCGGCTGCGTGCCGAGCGTAGCCTTCAGGGTGACATAGGTGCCGGGCAGCAGCGTCTTGTCCGGATTGGGAATGCGCGCGCGCAATGCGATCGCGCCGGTGGACGGGTCGACCACGTCGCCGGAGAAATCGAGCACGCCCATGCGCTCGTATGGCGTGCCATCGGGCAGCAGCACCTGCACCTGCGTCTGACCTTGCGCCTGGCCGCGCTGTATGCGGCGCACCTGTTCCAGTTCGGTCACGCTCAGCGAGAAATTGACGTACAACGGATCGACCTGGTCGACCGTGGTCAGCAGCGTCGCATCGCCCTGGCCGACCAGCGCGCCCTCGGTGACCTGCTGCTTGCCGGCGCGGCCGGCGATCGGCGAACGCACGCTGGCGTAGCCCAGGTTGATGCGGGCGCTGTCCACGGCGGCCTTGCCCGCCTGCACGGAGGCCGCAGCGCTGCGCTCGGCCGCCAGGGCGTTGTCCAGATCGGATTTGGAGATGAAGTTGGTCGGCGCCAGCTGCCGCGCGCGATCGGCGGCGACCTTGGCATTGGTGTAGTTGGCCTGCGCCTGCGCCAGCGAGGCCTGGCTTTGCGACAGCGCGGCCTGCAGCGGCGCGGGGTCGATCACGAACAGCAACTGCCCTTCGCGCACGTCGCTGCCTTCAGCGTAGACGCGCTTCTGCAGCACGCCCGGCACCCGGGCGCGCACGTCCGCGCTGCGGAACGGAGCGAGCCGGCCGACCAGGTCCTTCTGCAAAGGCACGCTCGCGGGATTGACGACGATTACGCCCACTTCGGGCGGGGGCGGAGCGGCAGGCGGGGTTTGTTTGCTGCAAGCGGCAACCGTCGCCAGCGACAGTAGGGCGAACCAATAGCGACGCATGGGGGCCTCGTCGGTTTAATGTGTGTTGTCGATTTTCTATACTGATCAGTCTAGCATTCGTCTGAGACTGTGCCCGTGCCGGAAGTCAGGATCCACACGGGGGTCCAGGAGGCGCGTATCGACCGGCGACGTAATGCGTCGCCCGCGCGATGTCGCAGTGTTTGCGACACGCTCTGGGCAGCATGTGAATGCTGGCTAACCGCATCCTCCGATCGGTCGAGGCTCATCGCCGAAGCTCATCGCCTCTGGCCAAGGCCCGCCGACGGCGTCGGTCCCGCAGAAAAGCCTTGATCAATCCATGAACCATGTTCAAACTTGCGCCCCGAGCGCGGACATCGACCGGATCATGGGCACCAAGGAACGCCGCCGACGCGAGTTGGCCGACCGCGAGCAGCTGTTTCTGGACAAGGCCCAGGAGCTGATCCAACGCGACGGCTTGCTTACGCTGCAAATGGCGCGGATCGCGGAAGAGTGCGACTACGCCATCGGCACCTTGTACAACCATTTCGCCAGCAAGGAAGATCTGCTGGTGGCCCTGGCCACGCGCAACTGCGTGAGCCGGGTCGAACTGTTCGAACGCGCCGCGCGCTGGAACGGCCCGACCCGCGAACGCATGCTGGCGATCGCGTTGGCCGACCTGATGATGATCCGCGCGCAACCCGAGCATTTCCGGCTGGCGCAGTTCGTCTGGACCGACGTGATCTGGGGCGCGGCCTCGGAAGCGAGCCGGCGCCGCGCGCTCGAAGCCAGCGCGCCGCTGAGCGAGCTGGTCGACGGCATCGTGGTGAAAGCCATACAGAGCGGCGAACTGCCGGCCGACATCCGGTTGTCGCCGCAGGCGCTCACCGTGGGGCCCTGGGCGATGTGCCTGGGCATGTACACCCTGCTGCAGCAGGACGGCATGTTCGACCACAAGGGTTTCGGCGATCCCTATCGCCTGCTGTTCAAGCAATTGCAGTACCTGTTCAACGGCTACGGCTGGCGGCCGCTGTTCGACCCGGTGGACGACGATGCCGTCGACGCGCTGGTCGTACGCGTCAGCGAGGCCGTGTTCGGCTGTCGCTCGCCTTATTTGCCCGACCCCACCTTCTCTCCCCTCAAGGAAGTCCCCCATGCCCAAGCATGACACCCCGCGCGCGCCGTCCATGCGCAAACGGATGATTTGGATGCTGATCGGCGTCATCGTGATCTTCGGCGGCGTGTTCGGCGTCAAGGCGATGATGAGCGCCGGCATGAACCAGTTCTTCGACAACATGCCGCAGCCGGCGTCCGCTGTGACCTCGGCCACGGCGAAGTCGGAGCGTTGGAGCGACAACGAGGAATCGGTCGGCACCTTCGTGGCGATCAACGGCACCGATGTCACTACCGAAGCCGGCGGCGTGGTCAAGTCGCTCGAGTTCGAGGCCGGCCAGCCGGTGAAAGCCGGTGCGGTGCTCGTGCGGCTGAACACCGCCAACGAACTGGCCACGCTCAATTCGCTGGAAGCCACCGCCAAGCTTGCCGCGGTGCAACGCGACCGCTGGCGCGAATTGGGCAAGGACAAGCTGGTCTCGCAGGATGAAGTGGAACAACGCGCCACGGCCGCCGCCAGCGCGCGTGCCAATGCCGACGCGCAACGCGCGCTGATCGCGCAGAAGACCATCCGCGCGCCGTTCGACGGCATCCTGGGCATCCGCAAGGTCAACCTGGGCCAGTTCGTCAATCCCGGCGATCCGATCGTCAGCCTGCAGGCGCTGGATCCCATCTACCTCAACTTCAGCCTGCCGGAAAAACGCATGGGCCAAGTGCTGGAAGGCACCCGCGTCCGCGCCACGGTGGATGCGATGCCCGGCCGCACCTTCGAAGGGCGAGTCACCGCCATCGAGCCGCAGGTCGACGCGAATACGCGCAACTTCGGGGTCCAGGCCACGCTCGACAACGGCGAGGGCAATCTGCGTCCGGGCACGTTCGCGCACGTCGGCTTCGACCTGGGCAGCGAGCGCACCGTGGTGGTGATCCCGCAGACCGCGGTCAGCTTCAACCCTTACGGCAACGCGGTGTACGTGATCAGCAAGACCAAACGCGCCGAGGGCGAGAAGGACATGCAAGGCAAGCCGCTGACCGGCGACAAGCTGATCGTCAAGCAGCGCTTCATCAAGACCGGCGCCACGCGCGGCGACCTGATCGCCGTGACGGACGGATTGAAGCCGGGCGAACAGGTGGCCACCAGCGGCCTGCTCAAGCTGCGCAACGACGCGGAAGTGACGATCAACAACAAGGTGCAGCCGACCGCCGACGCGCGGCCCGAGACGCAGAATCGCTGATCGCCTTCCGCAACCTCACCCCCAGCCCTCTCCCGCAACCGGGAGAGGGAGAGGACACCCGATGAAATTCACCGATATCTTCATCAACAAACCGGTGCTGGCGATCGTGGTCAGCCTGTTCATCCTGCTGTTCGGGATGCGCTCGTTCACCGAATTGAACGTGCGCCAATACCCGGAGCTGCGCAACGCGGTGGTGAACATCAGCACGACCTACTTCGGCGCCGATGCGGACCTGATCCAGGGCTTCATCACCACGCCGCTGGAACGCGAGATCGCCAGCGCCGAAGGCATCGAGTACATGAGCTCGACCAGTTCGGCCGGCATCAGCACGATCCAAGCCTACATCCGCCTGGACCAGGACCCGAACGAAGCGCTCACCCAGATCGCCGCCAAGGTCAACAAGATGCGCGGCCAGCTGCCGCCGGAGTCCGAGGACCCGGTGATCGACTTGCAGCAGGGCCAGCAGATCGCGGCCATGTACGTGTCCTTCGCCAGCGAGACGCTCGACAACAACCAGATCACCGACTACCTGACCCGCGTCGTGCAGCCCAAGCTGGTCACCGTGCCGGGCGTGCAGCGCGCCGACATCCTGGGCGCGGGCACGTTCGCGATGCGCATCTGGCTGAAGCCCGACCGCATGACCGCGCTCAAGGTGACCGCGAGCGATGTCGCGACCGCGCTGGAATCGAACAACGTGCTGTCGGCGGTCGGTTCGACCAAGGGCCAGATGGTCGCGATCGACATGACCGCGCGCACCGACCTGCGCAACGCCGAAGAATTCCGCAAGCTGGTGATCCGCGAGCAGGACGGCGCGATCGTGCGCCTGGGCGACGTGGCCGACGTGATGCTCGGCTCGGAGAACTACGGGACCTCGGTCCGCATCAACGGCGAGGCCGCCACGTTCATGGGCATCTTCGTCGCGCCCGACGCCAACTCGCTGGACGTGATCAAGGACGTGCGCAAGCTGTGGGACGGCCAGATCGTGCCGCAGCTGCCGCAAGGCATCAAAGCCACGATTCCCTACGACAGCACCGAGTCGATCCAGGACGCGATCAACGAAGTGGTCAGCACGATCATCGAAGCGGTGATCATCGTGATCGTGGTGATCTTCCTGTTCCTGGGCTCGCTGCGCAGCGTGCTGATTCCGGCCGTGACCGTGCCGCTGTCGCTGATCGGTTCCCTGTTCCTGATGCTGCTGATGGGCTTCACCATCAACCTGCTGACCCTGCTGGCGATGGTGCTGGCGATCGGCATCGTGGTGGACGATGCGATCATCGTGCTGGAGAACGTGCACCGCCACATCGAGGAAGGCATGTCGCCGTTCGATGCGTCGGTGAAGGGCGCGCGAGAACTGGCCTGGCCGGTGGTGGCGATGACCACGACCCTGGTCGCGGTGTATCTGCCGATCGGCTTCCAGGGCGGATTGACCGGCGTGCTGTTCACCGAGTTCGCGTTCACGCTGGCCGGTTCGGTGCTGCTGTCGGGCGTGATCGCGCTGACGCTGACCCCGATGATGTGCTCGAAGATCCTCAAGCCGCACGCCGAGGGCAGCAAGGGCAAGCTCGAAGCCTGGCTCGACGCCCGCTTCGACTGGCTGCGCGACGGCTACCAGGGCAAGCTGCACGGCGCGCTGGAAACCAAGGCCGTGATCGCCATCTTCGGCCTGATCGTGCTGGTGTCCTGCGCCTTCCTGTACATGACCGCGCCTAAGGAACCGGCGCCGCTGGAAGACGAAGGCTTCATCTTTTCGATCGGCAACGCCGATCCGTACGCCACGCTCGACTACGTGGAGCGCTACACCGAAGAGATCACCGCGCTCGCCAAGACCGTGCCGGAAGTGCAGGACTACTTCCTGTTCAACGGCGGCTTCGGCGCCAGCGGCGGCGGCGCCAGCCCGATGGCGATGGCCGGCTTCGTGCTCAAACCGTGGAGCGAGCGCGACAAGTCGACCAAGGCTGTGCTCGAGCAGGAACTGCAGCCGCAGATGGCCCAGGTCACCGGTTTGAACGTGTTCGCGCTGGTGCCGCCTTCGCTGCCCAGCGCCGGCGGCGACGGCGGCGGCGAATTCATCGTCGGCGGCGTCGGCGAGCTGAGCCAGCTCAGCGAGATCGCCGACGCGATCCTGCAGAAGGCCATGGAGAGCAAGCGCTTCATCTTCCTTGACAAGGACCTGAAGATCGACAAGCCGCGCATCGAAGTGGAGATCGACCGCGACAAGGCGGCCAGCCTGGGCATCGACATGCGCACGCTCGGCGCCGACATGGCGGCGATGCTGTCGGGCGGCTACACCAACCGCTTCGCGATGCAGAACCGCTCCTACCTTGTGATCCCGCAGGTGCAGCGCAGCGACCGGCTCAATGCCAGCGCGCTGCAGAACTACTACACCCGCACCCGCGACGGCGAACTGATCCCGCTGTCCACCATCGTCACGCTGAAGGAAACCGCGCAGCCGCAGTCGCTCAAGCGCTTCCAGCAGCTGAACGCGGTGTCGATCACGTTCGCGCCGCGTCCCGGCGTGAGCAAGGGCGAAGCGCTGGCGATCCTGGACCAGGCGGCCAAGGAAGTGCTGCCGCAGGGCTACACGGTGGATTACGCGGGCGAATCGCGGCAGTTCAAACAGGAAGGTTCGGCCATGCTGCTGACGCTGGCGTTGGCGCTGGTCATCATCTTCCTGGTGCTATCGGCGCAGTTCGAGAGCTTCCGCGATGCGCTGATCATGCTGCTGACCGTACCGATGGCGATCTGCGGCGCCCTGCTGACGCTCAATGTGCTGGCGATCCTCAGCGGCGTGCTCGGCATGGCCCAGATCGAGGCCTTCCCGGGGATGAGCATCAACATCTACACCCAGGTGGGATTGGTGACGCTGGTGGGCGTGATCTCCAAGCACGGCATCCTGATCGTGGAATTCGCCAACAAGCTGCAGATGGAACAAGGCTTGTCGAAGCGAGATGCGATCGAGCAGGCCACTGCGATCCGCTTGCGTCCGGTGCTGATGACGACCGCGGCATTGGTCTTCGCGATGATCCCGCTGCTGATCGCCAGCGGCCCGGGCGCCGCATCGCGCTTCTCGATGGGCGTGGTGATCGCTTCGGGGATGACGATCGGTACGATGTTCACCCTGTTCGTGCTGCCGGCGTTCTACCTGTACCTGGCGCGCGACCATGCGCACGACCGCGACCGCGAAAAGTCGGCGCTGGAAGCGGAAGGCTCGCACGGGCCGGAACCGCACGCGGTCTGACCGGTTCCGCAATAGGTGTCGAAAAACGGGCGCAGCGATGCGCCCGTTTTTTTCTTTTCGTAGGAGCGGCTTTAGCCGCGAGCTTCTTCTCCCAAGCCAACGCGAGCGTGGCGGAAGACCTCGCGGCTAAAGCCGCTCCTACGAAGAGCTCATCGCGAGCAACGGTTCGCAATCGATCAGGCGCGCCAGTCGGCTCGCGGACCCGTTGGCCAAGAACGGCAGCCGCCCCAGGCAAGGCGCGGCCAGCCGCGGCCGCAACAGATCGAAATAAGCATCCGCCTGCGGCAGCGCGGGATCGATGTCGTTGCCGATCCATCCCGCGAGGTTCGCGCCGTCGGCGGCGATCGCCTGCGCGGTGAGCCGCGCGTGGTTGATGCATCCCAAGCGCAATCCCACCACCATGATCACCGGCGAATCCAGCGCGCGGACCAGGTCGCGCTGGTCCAGTCGCGCCGACAAAGGCGCCGCCCAGCCGCCCACGCCTTCGATCACGACGGCATCGGCATTTGCCGCAAGCCGCCGGTAGGCTTCGACGATCGGCGGCAAGGCGATCTCGACACCGGCTTCGCGCGCCGCGAGTTCCGGCGCGGTCGCCGACGGCAGCGCGTAAGGGTTGACGTCCGCATAGCCGGTCGCGGGATCGCTCGCCTTCTGCAGCGCTAGCGCGTCCTCGTTGCGCCATGCGCCGTCGATGCGTTCGCAACCGCTGGCGACCGGCTTCATGCCGACCGCGCGCAGTCCGCGCGCGCGCAGCGCATGCAGCAATGCGACGCTGGCCACGGTCTTGCCGATGCCGGTATCGGTGCCGGTGATGTAGAACCGCGAATTCATGCCAAACCCCTCGTTTCGGCCATGGTAATGCCTGCCCCCGCCCCCTGTTACACTCGCCGGATGTTCGCCGCCAACGCCCTCGCCGGCACCAAGCCGGAGCAGTACGCGCAACTCCTGGAGCAGGCGCGCGCGCTGCTGGCCGGCGAGCGCGACCGCATCGCCAACGCCGCCAACCTGTCGGCGCTCGTAGCCCATGCCCTGCCCGATCTGAATTGGGTCGGCTTCTATCTTTACGACGGCCAGGAGCTGGTGGTGGGGCCGTTCCAGGGCCTGCCCGCCTGCGTGCGCATCCCGCTCGACCAGGGCGTATGCGGCGCCGCGGCGCGTACCCGGCAGACGCAGCGCGTCGCCGATGTGCATGCGTTCCCCGGCCATATCGCCTGCGATGCCGCCTCGCGTTCCGAGTTGGTGGTGCCTTTGTTGCGCGGCACCGAACTTATAGGCGTATTCGATATCGACAGCCCGATTCCCGACCGTTTCGACGAAGACGACCAGCGCGGCCTGGAAGCCATCGCCGCCCTTTTCGTGGAGTCGCTGTCATGAGCGGCGAGAAACTGCGCAATATCGGCCCCAAGAGCGCAGCCTGGCTGCGTCAGGTGGGACTGCGCTCGCGTGCGGACCTGGAAGCGGCCGGTGCGCTGGAAGCTTTCATGCGGGTCAAGCGTGCCGGCTTCAAACCCAGCTTGAATCTGTTGTACGCGCTGGAAGGCGCGCTGCTCGACTGCCATTGGCAGGAAGTGCCCGAAGCGCGCCGCGCCGAACTCGTGCAGGCCGCCGAAGCCGCCATCGCGAAACTGCCACCGCCGCGCGGCCGCCCCGCGGCCACGCCGGTTACCACGACGATGATGCAGGAAGAGGCGCCGCCGGCGCTGAGTTTCTTCGACGAGCCGGGCGACACCGAGCACGATCAGGACTGACCCCAGCCTTCGCCGAGGCATATCGCTCCAAATCAGCGGCGTCTCCACATCAACATCGGCCTTGTCGTGGCCACTTCCTTCGGCACTTGTCGTCTTAAAACGACCGGAATCCCCCGGTCGAAAGACGAGAATTGCCATGAAATCGTTCGGAATACTGGCGGTTGGCTGTTTAGCCGCTTCTTTAGCCACTTACACAACCGACGCAGCCGCCCAGACCCGAGCTTGGGGCACGTTTTTCGGCGGTATGAAGGAAGAAATCGGCCATAAGGTCGCAGTCGACGCAGCAGGAAATGTGTACGTTGTAGGCAAAACCCACTCTGGAGACGGCATTGCCACACCCGACGGGTTTGATCCCTTCTTCAACAACCCCGCCGAGGGCTACCTCGCCAAATTCGACAGCGATGGTGCACTGATATGGAGCACCTATTACGGCGACGGTCCGGGCACGGAGCTCGTCGATGTCGGTCTCGACCAAAATGGCAACGTCTATGTGGTCGGGACGACGAAGTGTCCATCCGAAGGGCTGGCAAATACCTTCGATAAATCTTGCGACGGTCCCTCAGACATGGTGCTGGCTAAGTTCAGCCCTGGCGGGGCTCTGCAATGGAACACTTATTTCGGTGGCGATTCCACGGATGGCGCAACCGCAATTTCAGTTACGCCCGCCGGCAACGTTTATCTGATCGGCTCCACAATTTCTTCAATGGGGCTAGTCCCTCCCTCGAGCGTCGATGCCACCCATGGCGGCGGGTGGGATGGGGTCGTCGCAAAATTCGGCACGCAGGGTAACTTGCTGTGGGCGCGTTACTACGGCGGTGAGTCAATAGACCTCGCAACTGATATCGCGTGCAGACCTGCAATGGCAGAAGATATTTGTTTCATCACTGGCCAAACCAGTTCTACAGGCGGCATCGCAACGAAAAATGGGCACGACATAGATTTTGGCGGCGAGTTTGACGCTTTTTTGGCCAGAATCAGTGGCACAATCGGAAAGACCGTCTGGGGTTCTTATTATGGCGGTAGCGACATGGAAGACCAGACAAGCGTAGCAATAGATCAGAATTTCGATGCAGTTCTTGGCGGGGTAACGCTTTCCGACGCCTTCGCCGCTACTCCGGATGCAGAGGACGTAGACCTCAATGGAGGGGCAGATCTCTTCCTGGCCAGGTTCGATGCCGGCGGTTCTCGGAAAACTGGGCGTTATCTCGGCACCATACACGTCGAGCAAACTCTGTTAGATGTTGGCCTGGACGCCGAAAGCAATGTATATGTCTTCAGCGAGGCAAACAGCGCCAACTGGACCGGCATGGTGACGCCTGGTGCTTATGACACTCTGTATGGCGGCGGGCAAAATGACCTCGTTCTGACGAAGTTGGACGCCGACCTTCACAAACTCTGGGGTACGCTGTATGGCGGCAACGGCGCTGAACTCGGTACAAGTGATTTTGGTTCTGCGAGGCCCGGTGGAGGCATCGCTCTAGATGCCCAAAATCACATATACGTGACGGGCCCAAGCAATTCCACAGATGAGGCCCTATCGTCACCGGGAAGCCATAAGCCAATGAGCCAGGAAATTGATGCGTTCGTAGCTGAGTTTGTGCAGTAAGTCGTGCCGGCAGGCGAGGATTTCTTCCTTGCCTGCTGGTTTCTTATCTGCCTAGCGTGACCGAGAGCCACCGTCCTCCGTGTCCGTTTCGAACAAGGCGGCTTGCGGGGCAAGGTTGCGATCACGGAACCCCCCAAGTCCCACGCCCACCAGCCGATAGCGCGTGTCTTCCGCCAGATCGACGCGATGGCGCAGCGATAACGCGATGTCGACAAACTGTTGCAGCGAAGCCGGTGGCGCTTCCGGTGTATGACTGCGGGTCAGTATCCGGAACTGCGCGGTTTTCAGTTTGAGCACCACGGTCCTGCCGACGCGTTCGGTCTTCGCCGCCGCTTGCCAGGTCTTCTCGGCCAGCCGGCGGATCGTCGGCTCGATCTCCGACAGCGGCAGATCGCGTTCGAACGTATCCTCGGCCGAGATCGACTGCACCGGCTGGTTCGGTTCGACGGGACGCTCGTCGATGCCGCGCGCGCGGCGGTACAGGCGCGCGCCGAAGCTGCCGAAGCGCGCTTCCAGGTCCTCGAGCGCGAACGCGCGCAGATCGCCGACGGTATCGATGCCCAGTTCGGCCAGCTTGGCCTGCATCACCTTGCCCACGCCCGGAATGCGCGCCACCGGCAGCGGCATCAGGAAGGCTTCGACCTGGGCCGGACGGATCACGAACTGGCCGTCCGGCTTGTTCCAGTCGGAAGCGATCTTGGCTAGGAACTTGTTCGGCGCTACGCCGGCAGAGGCGGTCAAGGCGGTTTCGTCGCGGATTTGTGCGCGGATCGTTTCGGCGATCGCGGTCGCGCTGGGCAATTCGCTTTTGGGCGCGGTGACGTCCAGATAGGCTTCGTCCAGCGACAGCGGCTCGACCAGATCGGTATGGCGCAGGAAGATCTCGCGCACCTGCCGCGACACCGCCTTGTAGCGCACGAAGTCCGGCGGCACGAACACCGCCTGCGGGCAGAGCCGCTCGGCGCGCACCGCCGGCATCGCCGAGCGCACGCCGAACTTGCGCGCCTCGTAGGAAGCTGCGCATACCACCGAACGCGCGCCGCGCCAGGCCACCACCACCGGACGGCCGCGCAGCGACGGGTCGTCGCGCTGCTCGACCGAGGCGTAGAAAGCGTCCATGTCGATGTGGAGGATCTTGCGCATCTTCGACGCGGTATCCCGGAATCAGACAGTGATCAACGCGGATCTTGCGCGCATTCTTTCCGATCCGGATCGGTCGCGCACACGCGCGGCCAGCTCGGCAGCCGCAACGCAGTCAACTCGTTGCCTTCGACGCCGCTGCACTCGGGCGCCTGCGCGCTGGCCGGGCGATCGCAGACGCGGTCGGCCACCTCCTGCGCATCGCGTCGCCAGATCACCGCGCGCACCAGCTCGCCGTGCGCGAAGCGCAGCGTCGCCCAGCGCCGCGGGACGTCCGGATCGTCGTAGATCCACAAGGTCTTGCAGCCGCTGTAGTCGTCGGCGATGCGGTCGTTGCGCGGATGCACCAGCATGAAGCCGCCCGGGGTGACGACGGCGACGGCGTCGGCCGGCGCGGTGATGACTGTGCAGGATGGCTCGGCGGGGAACCACGGCTTCGGCGGCTCGGCGGCGACTGCGATGGATGCCGACCAGATCAGGACAGCGTTCGCAACCGCTCGCAAAGCCATGCTCCTAGCTCCTTCCTTTGAAAAAGCAGGGCCGGGGAGGATTTTCTTTTGATTTTGCTTTGAGCGTGCGGGCAAGCAAATCCCCTTTGACCCCGTTGTTCAAGGGGGGTAACGGCAAAAAACTACTCGACCGTGACGGATTTGGCCAAGTTGCGTGGCTTGTCGACATCCGTCCCGCGCGCCAGTGCGGCGTGGTAGGCCAACAGCTGCACCGGTATCGCGTGCACGATCGGGCTCAGCACGCCGACATGCCGCGGCGTGCGGATCACGTGCACGCCTTCCGAATCGGTGAACTGGCTGTCCTGGTCGGTGAACACGAACATCTCGCCACCGCGCGCGCGCACTTCCTGGATGTTGGACTTCACCTTCTCCAGCAGCTTGTCGTTGGGCGCGATCACCACCACCGGCATGTCGGCGTCGACCAGCGCCAGCGGCCCGTGCTTGAGTTCGCCGGCCGGGTAGGCCTCGGCGTGGATGTAGGAGATTTCCTTTAGCTTGAGCGCGCCTTCCAGCGCGATCGGGTAATGCACACCGCGGCCCAGGAACAGCGCGTGCTGCTTGGGCGCGAAACGCTCCGACCAGGCCATGATCTGCGGTTCCAGGTTCAAGGCGTGCTGCACGCTGCCGGGCAGATGGCGCAGGGCTTCCAGCAGCTCGGCTTCCTGCCGCGCGTCCAGGCGGCCGTGCAGCTTGGCCAGCGTGCCGGTCAACGCGAACAACGCCACCAGCTGGGTAGTGAAGGCCTTGGTAGAAGCGACGCCGATCTCGGCGCCGGCACGGGTGTAGAACACCAGCTTGCTGGCGCGCGGGATCGCGCTTTCGGGCACGTTGCAGATCGAAAGCGTACGCTCCTGGCCCAACGACTTGGCGTATTTCAGCGCCTCCATCGTGTCCAGCGTTTCGCCGGACTGGGAGATGGTGACGATCAGCTGCTTGGGATTGGCGACCACCTGGCGATAGCGGTACTCGCTGGCGATATCGACGGCGCAGGGAATGCCGGCGATCGACTCCATCCAATAGCGCGCAACGAGCCCGGCGTAATAGCTGGTGCCGCAAGCCAGGATCTGCACCGCATCGATGTCGCGCAGGACTTCTTCGGCGCCCGCGCCGAACAAGGCCGGCGTGAACCGGTTCTGGTCGATGATCGCTTCGATGGTGTCGGCGATGGCGCGCGGCTGCTCGTGGATCTCCTTCTGCATGAAGTGCCGGTAAGGGCCGAGTTCCAGCGAGGCCAGCGACACGTCGGACACGTGCACTTCGCGCTTGACTTCGTTGCCGGCGGCGTCGAACACGCGCACCTGCTCGCGCGTCGCTTCGGCGGTGTCGCCTTCCTCCAGGAAGATCACGCGGCGGGTCGCCGATACGATCGCCGACACGTCGGAGGCGACGAAATTCTCGCCCTCGCCCAGGCCGACCAGCAGCGGGCAGCCCATCCGCGCGCACACCATGCGTTGCGGATCGCGCTTGCTGATCACGGCGATCGCGTAGGCGCCGTCGAGTTCCTTCACCGCCCGCTGCAGCGCGGCGAGCAGATCGTGGCCTTCGCTCTGATAATGGTGGATCAGGTGCGCGATGACCTCGGTGTCGGTCTGCGATTCGAATTCGTAACCGAGCGCGCGCAAGCGTTCGCGTTGCTGCTCGTGGTTCTCGATGATGCCGTTGTGCACCAGGGCCAGTTCGCCGTGGCTGATGTGCGGATGGGCATTGCCTTCGGTGACGCCGCCATGGGTGGCCCAACGGGTGTGGCCGATGCCCAGCGAGGCATGGAAACCTTCGGCGCCGGCGGCGGCCTCCATCTCGGCGACGCGGCCGGTGCGGCGCACGCGCCTTACCGCATCGCTGTCGACCACGGCGATGCCGGCCGAATCGTAGCCGCGGTACTCAAGCCGTTTGAGGCCTTCGATCAATAACGGAACCACATCGCGATCCGCGATCGCGCCAACGATGCCGCACATGGGAAATCCTTGCTGGGGATGCGCCCAGTTTAACGGCCGCCGCGGCGGGCGGCCGTCCGGCCGCCCGGACAACGGACGGCCGGACACCTGCGATACAGCTAAATAATCAATCGGATCAACGTGTTGTGCGTTGGCATGGGGCTTGCTTTAACGGAACCAGGACTTTCATCGTTTCGGAACCCGAATGAGCATCCGCGACACCTCCGGCCAAGACCGCACCATCGGCATCCGCGACACGTCCGGCCAGGACCGCAGCTTCGCCATGCCGGGCAAGGCCCGCAAGCTGCCGAGCAAGAACGCGCTGTTGATCGGCGGCGCCTGCCTCGCCGTGCTGCTGCTCGGCGCCTGGGTCGTCAGCGGCTGGAGCGGCGGCAGCCGCTCCGTGGACAGCGCGCGCGTGCGCATCGCCGAGGTGAAGCGCGGCGACCTGGTGCGCGACATATCCGCCGACGGCCGCGTGATCGCTGCCAACAGCCCGACGCTGTACGCGATCGCCGGCGGCACGGTGACGCTCAAGGTGGTGGCCGGCGACGTGGTCAAGAAAGGCCAGGCGTTGGCCGAGATCGACAGTCCCGAACTGCGTAGCAAGTTGGCGCAGGAGGAAGCGACGCTCGCCAGCCTGGAGGCCGAGGCCAGCCGCGCGGCGTTGGATGCGCAACTCGCGCGCGCGACCGCACGCAAGGCTTTCGACCAGGCCGAGATCGAACGCGTCGCCGCGCAACGCGACTTGGAACGCTACCAGCGCGGCTTCGAAGGCGGCGCGGTCGCGCAGGTGGACGTGGCCAAGGCCCAGGACGAACTGAAGAAGGCCGAGATCGGCCTCGAGCACGCACGCAAGGACGAAGGCCTGCAAGGCCAGGGCGCGGGTCTGGATACGCGCAACAAGCGTCTGCTGGCCGACCGCCAGCGCGCGATCGTCATCGAACAACGGCGCCAGGTGGAAGCGCTGACGCTGCGCGCGCCCTTCGACGGACAAGTGGGCCAGGTGCAGATCACCCAGCGCCAGAACGTGGCGATCAACGCGCCGATCCTGAGCGTGGTCGACCTGAGCGTGTTCGAAGTGGAAATCAAGGTGCCGGAAAGCTTCGCGCGCGATCTCGCCATCGGCATGCCGGCGCAGCTGACCAGCGGCACCGGCGACCCGTATCCGGGCAAGGTGTCCGCGGTATCGCCGGAAGTGGTCAACGGCGAAGTCAACGCCCGCCTGCGCTTCGACAAGAAGCAACCGCCCGGCCTGCGCCAGAACCAGCGCCTGAGCGCGCGGATCGTGCTGGACACGCGCCGCAACGCGCTGAAGGTCGAGCGCGGCCCGTTCCTGGAGCAGAACGGCGGCCGCTACGCCTATGTGGTCGACGGCAGCAGCGCGGTACGCCGGCCGATCCGGACCGGCGTCAGCAGCCTGGGCGAAGTCGAAATACTGGAAGGCCTGCAACCGGGCGAACGCATCGTCGTTTCCGGCAGCGACCAGTTCGGCGATGCCGAGCGCATAAAAATCAATTGAAGAATGCAGGCGGGTTTTAAACCCGCCATCGCGGCACCGCAACCAACCACGAACGCCACATCACGCAACAACACCGCCAGAGGAAGAACGTCATGCTCGACATGCGCCAAGTGTCCAAGGTCTACCGCACCGAACTGGTCGAGACGCACGCGTTGCGTTCGCTGGACCTGCACGTCCGCGAAGGCGAGTTCGTCGCCGTCACGGGCCCGTCCGGCTCGGGCAAGACTACCTTCCTCAACATCGCCGGCCTGCTGGAGGACTTCACCGGCGGCGAATACGTGCTCGACGGCGAGAACGTGCGCGGCCTGTCCGACGATGCGCGAAGCAAGCTGCGCAACCGCAAGATCGGCTTCATCTTCCAGAGCTTCAATTTGATTCCCGACCTGAACCTGTTCGACAACGTCGACGTGCCGCTGCGCTACCGCGGCATGAACGCGGCCGAGCGCAAGCTGCGGATCGAAGACGCGCTGGGCCAGGTCGGCCTGGGCTCGCGCATGAAGCACTTCCCGGCCGAGTTGTCGGGCGGCCAGCAGCAGCGCGCCGCGATCGCCCGCGCCCTGGCCGGCAGTCCGCGCCTGCTGCTGGCGGACGAACCCACCGGCAACCTGGACTCGCAAATGGCGCGCGGCGTGATGGAGCTGCTGGAAGAGATCAACGCCCAGGGCACCACCATCGTCATGGTGACCCACGATCCGGAATTGGCGGCGCGCGCCCAGCGCAACGTGCACATCGTCGACGGCATGGCCACCGATATCGCCACCGAGCGCGGCCTGCTGCACGCCAACGGCCACGCCGCCTCCACCCACGCCTGAGGACGCCGCCATGTTCGGCTATTACTTCAACCTCGCGCTGCGCAGCTTCAAGCGCAACAAGGTGCTGACCGCGCTGATGGTGCTGGCGATCGCGCTGGGCATCGGCGCCAGCATGACCACGCTGACCGTGTTCTACATCCTGTCGGGCGATCCGATCCCGACCAAGAGTGCCCAGCTGTTCTATCCGCAGATGGATCCCGAGACCAGGCGTGGCTATGTCCCCGGACAAGACCCGCAATTTCAGATGACGCGCTTCGATGCGGAAAACATGCTCCGCCAGAAGCGCGGCGACCGCCAGGCGGTGATGAGCGGCGGAGCCATCAGCGTGACCCCTGATATCGCCGGCATGACCCCCTTCCGCGTTGGCGCCCGCTACACCTCCGCGGATTTCTTCCCGATGTTCGAAGCACCGTTCAAATACGGCACAGCCTGGACGGCGACCGAAGACGCCAAGCGCGACCGCGTGGCGGTGATCTCCAAGAAACTCAACGACAAGCTGTTCGATGGCGGCAACAGCGTCGGCAAGACCGTGCAGCTGCAGAACACCGCTTTCCGCATCGTCGGCGTGCTCGAAGACTGGCGGCCTACGCCTAGGTTCTACGACATGAGCAGCGATCGCTACGGCGAATTGGAGCAGGTGTTCGTGCCGTTTTCGACCTCGCGCGACCTGAAACTGATCGTCAACGGCAACATGAGCTGCTGGGACGACGACAAGGAGAGCGACGACGACCCGGAAGGCCAGTACGGCGTCAACGCGCCCTGCGCCTGGCTGCAGTATTGGGTGGAGCTGGACACGCCCGCCAAGGCCGAGGCCTACCGCCAATACCTGAGCAACTATTCCGACGAGCAGCGCGCTGCCGGACGTTTCCAACGTCCGACCAATGTACGCTTGAGCAACGTGATGGAGTGGCTGGACATCAACAAGGTCGTGCCCAGCGACGTGCGCCTGCAGACCTGGCTGGCGTTCGGTTTCTTGCTGGTGTGCCTGATCAACACGGTGGGGCTGCTGTTGGCCAAGTTCCTGCGCCGCAGCGGCGAGATCGGCGTACGCCGTGCGCTGGGCGCCTCGCGCCGCGAGATCTTCGTGCAGTGCCTGATCGAAGCCGGCACGGTCGGCCTGGCCGGCGGAGTGCTCGGCCTGGGGCTGGCCCTGCTCGGCTTGTGGGCGGTGCGGCAGCAGCCGGCCGACTACGCCGATCTGGCGCACCTGAATCCTTCCATGCTGTTGACGACTTTCGCGCTCTCGATCGTCGCCAGTTTGATCGCAGGCTTGCTGCCCGCTTGGCGCGCGATGCAGGTGGCGCCGGCGATCCAGCTGAAATCGCAGTAACCCGCATGCTCACTTTTTTGTCATCCCGGACGAAGTGAGGGACCTGTTTGGAAGCGACAGCAAGTTCATCGCTCCGTACGGAATGACAACCCTGGAGAACCACCATGGAACTGCGTCCTATCCTTTCCACCTTGCGCCGCCACAAGACCGCCGCGGCGCTGATCGTGCTCGAAATCGCGCTCAGCACCGCGATCATCTGCAACGCCCTGTTCCTGATCGGCAACCGCCTCGAACGCATGAACCGCCCGAGCGGGATTGCGGAAGACCGGATCGTGGTGGCGGAATGGACGGGGATGGGTACCGATGAGAAGGAACTCGCTGCGATAACCCGTTCGGATTTGGCCGCGCTGCGCGGATTGCCCGGCGTCGTCGCCGTCAGCACCGTCAACCAGACCACCTTCGGCAATTCATCCTGGAACAGCGGCGTCACCCTGGTCAAGGACCAGGATCAGAGCAACCTCAGCGCCTCGGTCTATCTTGGCGGCGAGCAGCTTTTGGACGCGCTGGGCCTGAAGCTGGTCGCCGGGCGCAAGTTCAACGCCGACGAGTTCGTCGAATGGGAGGCATTGCAGGCGCCAGGCAGCAAAGTCTCGATCCCGTCGGCGATCATCAGCCAGCACATGGCCGATAAATTGTTCCCCGGCGAAAACGCCGTCGGCAAATCGATCTACAGCTGGGGCGAGGAGCCGATGCGGATCGTCGGCATAGTCGAGCGCTTGGTGCGGTCCCGGGACAATTCCGAGGAGGATGCGCACTACGAAGATTCGATGATGTTCCCCGTGCATATCCCTTCCGGAAGGTATCTGATACGTGTCGGCGACCCGACGCGGCGCGACGAAACCCTCAAATCCGCCATCGAGTTGCTCAAGCGCAATAGCCTCAACCGCATCGTCATGGAAGAAGACAGCAAGCCCTTCGAGCAACTGCGCAACGAGTACTACCGCCAGGACAAAGCCATGGCCTGGCTGCTGGTGGCGGTCAGCGCGGCGCTGCTGATCGTGACCGCACTCGGCATCGTCGGCCTGGCCAGCTTCTGGGTGCAGCAGCGCACGCGCCAGATCGGCGTGCGGCGCGCGCTGGGCGCGACCCGGGCGCAGATCCTGCGCTACTTCCAGGTCGAGAACTTCCTGCTGGCCACGCTCGGCATCGTGATCGGCATGCTGCTGGCCTATGCCATCAACCAGCTGCTGATGGGCAAGTACGAGCTGCCGCGGTTGCCGCTTTACTACCTGCCGATCGGCGCGATCGCGCTGTGGCTGCTGGGCCAGGTCTCCGTGCTGGGCCCGGCCTTGCGCGCCGCGGCGGTACCCCCGGCGATCGCGACCAGAAGCGTTTAACCTGTAGGTCGGGGCTACGCCCCCGACGCGCGCGAACCCAAGCCGTCGGGCGCGTTGGCTCGACCTACAAGACCACCTCATGCCTACGATTCTCGTCATCGACGACAACCCTTCCGTCGCCACCGCGCTCGAGCTGCTGTTCTCGCTGCACGACATCGACACCGTGCGCGCGGAGTCGCCGCAGGCCGGCCTGGACCTGCTGCAGCGCGAACCCGTCGACCTGGTGGTGCAGGACATGAACTTCCACGCCGACACCACGTCGGGCGAGGAAGGCGTGGAATTGTTCCGCGCGATCCGCGAACGCCATCCCGACCTGCCGGTGATCCTGCTGACGGCATGGACGCACTTGGAAAATGCGGTGGAACTGGTGAAAGCCGGCGCCGCCGATTATCTGGCCAAGCCCTGGGACGACCCCAAACTGCTGGCCACGGTCAACAACCTGCTGGAGCTGTCGCAGGCGCGCAACGAACTGTCGCGGCACAGATCGGCCGAACGCCGCCGGCGCACCGCGCTGATGCGCGAGTACGATCTGCGCGGCTTGGTCTACGCCGATGCCGCCAGCGAGCGCGTGCTGGCGCTGGCCTGCCAAGTGGCGCGTTCGGAACTGCCGGTGCTGATCACCGGGCCGAATGGTTCGGGCAAGGAGAAATTCGCCGAAATCCTGCATGCCAACTCGTCGGTGCGCAACGGACCTTTCGTGGCCGTGAACTGCGGTGCGCTGCCCTCGGAATTGATCGAGGCCGAACTGTTCGGCGCCGAGGCCGGCGCCTACACCGGCGCCAACAAATCGCGCGAGGGCAAGTTCGAAGCCGCCGACGGCGGCACGCTGTTCCTCGACGAGATCGGCACGTTGACCCAGGCCGGGCAGATCAAGTTGCTGCGCGTACTGGAAACCGGGCGTTTCGAACGCCTGGGCGGCAATCGCGAACGCCACGTGAAAGTGCGCGTGATCAGCGCGACCAACGCCGACCTGCCGGCGCTGATCCGCAACGGCCAGTTCCGCGAAGATCTGCTGTACCGGCTCAATGCGATCGAACTGAAACTGCCGCCGCTCGCCGAACGGCCCGACGACATCCTGCCGCTGGCGCGCCACTTCCTGCCCGAAGGCAAGTTCCTGGGCGACGACGCCGCGAACGTCCTGCTGCGCCACAGCTGGCCGGGCAATGTGCGCGAACTGCGCAATGCGGTGCGGCGCGCGGCCCTGCTGGCGCGCGGCGACACTTTGGGAGCGTCGGATTTCGATCTGCCGGTTTCGGCCACAAGCGCCGTCCTTTCGGCCGAAGAACCCGATCGCGATGCCATCGAAGCGGCGCTCGAGCGCAACGGCGGCGTGCTCGCGCAGGCCGCCGCGGAGTTGGGATTGTCGCGGCAGGCGCTGTACCGGCGCTTGGACCGCCTGGGCATACGCCGGGAATAGGCCTGACCGATGCGCTGGATGCGCCGCATTCCGCTGAGCCTGAAATTCGCCGCGCTGACCGTCGCGTACATGGCGGCCGCCGCGGCGTTGGCGTTGCTGTTGCAGGAGTGGCTGACGATCTGGTCGGCGGGCGTCGTTGCGGTGGCATTGCTGCTGCCGTTGCTGGCCTACCATGTGCGCCGCGCTTTCGCGCCGATGAATTCGCTGTTCCGTTCGTTGGGCGGTACCGTGGCCAGCTATCGCGACGGCGATTTCAGCTTCGGCCTGTCCTGGGACGGCAAGGACGAGTTGGGCGAGCTGGTCGCCGCGCACAACGAACTGGGCGATGCGCTGCGCGAACAACGGCTGGGCCTGGTGCAGCGCGAGCTGCTGCTCGACACGATGGTGCAGAACACGCCCGTGGCGATGCTGCTGCTGGAACCGGAAGGCCGCATCGTGTTCGGCAACCTGGCCGCGCGCAAGCTGCTCGGCGAGGGTCGCCGCATCGAAGGACATCGCTTCGACGAGATTCTCGCGCTCGCGCCGGCCAGCTTGCGCGATGCGTTCGCGCGCGGCGGCGACGGCCTGTTCGCGGTCGGCACGGAAGACGACGAGGAGCTGTACCATCTGGCGCGCCGCCACTTCCGCCTGAACGGACGCCGCCACGAATTGCTGCTGTTGCGCCAGCTCACCACCGAGCTGCGCCGCCAGGAAGTGCAGACCTGGAAGAAAGTGATCCGCGTGATCAGCCACGAATTGAACAACTCGCTGGCGCCGATCGCCTCGCTGGCGCATTCGGGCGCGGAACTGCTGCGGCGCGGCCAACCCGAACGCCTGCCCGAGGCTTTGGCCACGATCGAAGAGCGCGCACGCCATCTGGAAGGTTTCATCCGCGGCTACGCGCGTTTCGCCAAGCTGCCCGCGCCGCGGGCCGAACCCACGCATTGGCCGCGCTTCATCGCGCAGCTACGCACCCAGGTCGATTTCGCCCTGGAAGGGGACGAGATCGATGGCCATGCCCGGTTCGACAGCGCGCAGCTCGAGCAGGCGCTGCTGAACCTGTTAAAGAACGCGCACGAATCCGGCACGCCGCCGAGCGAAGTCAAACTATCCTTACGCCGGCTGCCCGATGCCTGGCGCATCGAGGTGCTCGACCGCGGCAGTGGCATGAACGAAGCGGTGCTGGCCAACGCGTTGCTGCCGTTCTATTCGACCAAGCGCAACGGCACCGGCTTGGGCCTGGCGCTTGCGCGAGAAATCGCCGAAGCGCACGGCGGCCGCATCGCCCTGCTCAACCGCGACGGCGGCGGACTGTGCGTGAGCATGGTGTTGCCGGATTGAGCCGCATGCTTTTCCCTCTCCCCTACGCGGGAGAGGGACAGGCCCGAAGGGCCAGGGAGAGGGCCCGGCTTTTCGCGCCATCTCACAGCAAGAGCAAACGCACGCTTCGCTACGTTCGCGTTCCTTCTCCTACTTCCAGATCATGTCTGGAACGGGCTCTTCGAGCATCCTCTCCCGCCGGGGGAGAGGGAAAAGCTAGCCCTTTTTCTTCGGCCGATGCCAACCCTCTACCGTGCTCTGCCGCATACGCGCGACAGTGAGCTGGCCTTCGGGCGCATCCTTGGTGATCACCGCACCTGCGCCGATCGTCGCTCCCTTGCCGATCGTCACCGGCGCCACCAGCGACGAATTGGAACCGATGAACGCGCCGTCCTCGATCGTCGTGGTGGACTTGTTGACGCCATCGTAATTGCAGGTGATGACGCCGGCACCGACGTTGACGCCCGCACCGACCACCGCATCGCCCAGATAGGTCAGATGGTTGGCCTTGCTGCCCACGCCGATCTTCGCGTTCTTGGTTTCGACGAAATTTCCGATGTGGGCGCCGTCTGCCAATACCGTTCCCGGTCGTAACCGCGCGTAGGGACCGATCAGCACCGCGCCCTCGGTGATCGCGCCGTCGAGGTCGCAATGCGCGCGCACTTGCGTGCCGGCGGCTAGCTTGACGTCCTTGAGGCGGCAGAACGGGCCGACGCTGACGCCGTCGCCGAGCCGCACGTCGCCTTCCAGCACCACGTCGACGTCGATCTCGACATCGTTGCCGACCGCGACGCCGCCGCGGATGTCGACGCGGTTCACATCGGCGAAACGAACGCCTTGCGCGCACAACGCGCGCACTGCGCGCAACTGGTAGGCGCGTTCGAGTTGCGAAAGCTGCCAGGGATCGTTGGCGCCTTCGGTCTCGATGGCATCGGCCACCATCACCATTTCCGCCGGCGTGTACTCGTCCGCCGCCTGGGCGAAGACGTCGGTGAGGTAGTACTCGCCTTGCGCGTTGTCGTTGGACAGCGCCGCCAGCCAGCCTTTCAGCGCAGTCGCCTCGGCGGCGACGATGCCGGTGTTGACGATGCGGATGCGGCGCTGCTCTTCGCCGGCGTCCTTGTGCTCGACGATCGCCGCGACGCGGCCTTCCGGATCGCGCAGGATGCGTCCGTAACCGGTGGGGTCGGCCAGTTCCGCGACCAGCACCGACAGCCGTCCCGGACTGTTCAGCAGGCGACGCAACGTGTCGGGCGCGATCAGCGGCACGTCGCCGTACAGCACCAGCACGTGCGCGCCATCGGGAATATCGGGCATGACCTGCTGCACCGCGTGGCCGGTGCCCAACTGCTGGGCCTGTTCGGCCCATTGCAGATCGGCTTGGTCGGCGAATGCCGCGCGCACCTGATCGCCACCATGGCCGTACACGATATGGATGCCCGCCGGCTGCAGGGCGCGGGCGGCGTCGATCGCATGCGCCAGCATCGGACGCCCCGCCAGTTTCTGCAGCACCTTGGGCAGCTTGGATTTCATGCGCTTCCCCTCGCCGGCGGCGAGGATCACGACGTGCAGGGGCGCGGCCATGGCGGTTCCGGTGCTTGCGATGGCAGGATTCTAACGGGCTACGCTGCTAGCATGCGTATCGTCCCGCGATTCCCACGATATGCCGCAATCCTTGGACCGTCCCTCGTCTTTCCGGTATCCGTGCTCATGAGCCTGGGCAGGCAGGGCAAGCATTACCTGGTGATCGGCGGTATCCAGTGGCTGGTGGACTGGGGCGTGATGGTCGGCCTGAGCCATCTGGGCATGGCGGTGGAGCCGGCCAATATCCTCGGCCGCATCAGCGGCGCGCTGCTCGGCTACTGGCTCAACGGCAAGCTCACCTTCGCCGGCGACGATACCGCGGTCGGCCGCACCCAATTGCAGCGTTTCGTGATGATGTGGCTATGCACCACCGCGGTCAGCACCTGGTCGATGGGCGCCATCGACGACTACCTGGGCCTGAAGTGGGCTTGGTTGGCCAAGCCGGGCGTGGAACTTGCACTGGGCGTGATTGGTTTCGTGCTGTCGCGGCACTGGGTCTATAAACGCTAGCGCTTCACCTTGGTAGAGCGGGGCTTGCCCCACTGCTGTCGCTCTATAAAGCCGTCATCCCCGCGAAGACGGGGATCCAGCGCCTTGGCTTGTCTCCCCTCTTTGAAAAAGAGGGGTCGGGCGAGATTTGCTGTTGCTCTGTAGAGCGGAGCTTGCCCCGCTGCCTTTGCTTGAGATTCTCGCGACCTGCCGGCCCTTTGGGCCGGGGTTTCGTCCGCTAAAACCGCGGCCGAGTTACTTTCTTTTTGTGAGGCCCAAAAAGAACAGTAACCAAAGAAAAAGGGCCTTTGGAAGGGATCCCGGCGATGGGGCCACCCCGTATTCTTGGCCACCGCTCGCCAACGCTCGGGATTCCTCCGTCGCTTCGACATTCAGATTCGAGGCGATCGACCAGAACGCCTCCTTAGCGCAAATCCGCAAAAGCCACGTCACCCATACGCTGCGAATCAAAATCTAGTACCTGCGTAAGAAGGTCACCTGCGACGAAAGCAGGTCCGCTGGCGGACTTTCAGGTGCGACGCATCGCACCGCAGTTCAGGCCCTTTCTTGGGTTACTTTCTTTGGGCCAACAAAGGAAAGTGACCCGGGCGCAGCCCGGAAGCCTTTGTCCATGGCGCGAGTCGCAGCGCAAGCGGCCAGGACGCGGGCCTGGATGACATGCCGCTCCTGCGGCATGCCCTTCGGGCCATCCGCTGCGCGGATGTTCGCTCCGGCATCCTGCCTGCGCAGTCCGGCCTTCGCCGGGATGACAGCTTAGGGGCAACAGCAAAAGCAAGATGGGTTCCAGCGTTCGCTGGGATGACGGCATAAGAGCGAAGGGCTTAAGGGCAAGAGCAGCGGGCGGACTTTCAGGTGCGACGCATCGCACCGCAGTTCAGGCCCTTTCTTGGGTTACTTTCTTTGGGCCAGCAAAGAAAGTGACCCGGCGCAGCCGGAAGCCTTTGTCCATGGCGCGAGCCGCAGCGCAGGCCGCGAGGACGCGGGCCTGGATGACATGCCGCTCCTGCGGCATGCCCTTCGGGCCATCCGCTGCGCGGATGTTCGCTCCGGCATCCTGCCTCCGCAGTCCGGCGTTCGCCGGGATGCGGCTGAGGGGCCAGAGCAACATGGGTCCCAGCGTTCGCTGGGATGACGGCATAAGAGCGAAGGGCTTAAGGGCAAGAGCAGCGGGGCAAGCCCCGCTTACAAAGCGAGGGCTGAAAAGCAAAAAACGCCGGCGCGAGGCCAGCGTTTTTCGTTTCGTCGTCGCGGAGATCAGTGCTTCATGTTCTTGCGCAAACGTTCGAGCGCGCTGAGCTGGGCGACGCTCATCGCCAGCTGCGCCTGCGCTTCTTCGGCGCTCATCTTCGGATCCTTATGCGCCAGCACGCGCTCGGCTTCCTCGATCGCCGCGCGGACCGATGCCTCGTCGATGTCCTGCGCGCGCACCGCGGTGTCGGCCAGAATGGTCACGACCTGCGGCTGCACCTCGAGGATGCCGCCGGAGATGGCGAAGTCCAAGGTTTCGCCGCTAGGCTGCGTCACCACGACTTTGCCCGGCTTCAGACGCGTGATCAGCGGCGCGTGACGCGGCGCGATGCCGAGCTCGCCCAGTTCGCCGGTGGCGACGATCATGGTCGCTTCGCCGTGGAAGATCTCGGCTTCGGCGCTGACGATGTCGCAACGGATGGTGGATGCCATGTTTCCTCGCTTTGCTCGGAAACGGGATTCGGGATTCGGGATTCGGGATTGGCAAACGCGAATCCCAAAAACCTCGTTCCCCCACCCGCTTTTACCGAATCACTAATCCCTAATCACTAATCCCGAAAATTACGGGATCAGCCCGTAATTTTCTTGGCTTTCTCGAGCGCTTCCTCGATGCCGCCGACCATGTAGAAGGCTTGCTCGGGCACGTGGTCGCATTCGCCGTCGACGATCATCTTGAAGCCGCGGATGGTGTCCTTCAGCGACACGTACTTGCCCGGCGAGCCGGTGAACACTTCGGCCACGTGGAACGGCTGGCTGAAGAAGCGCTCGATCTTGCGCGCGCGCGACACGGCCTGCTTGTCCTCTTCCGACAGCTCGTCCATGCCCAGGATCGCGATGATGTCCTTCAGTTCCTTGTACTTCTGCAGCGTCGACTGCACGCGGCGCGCGGTGTCGTAGTGCTCGTTGCCGATCACGTTCGGGTCGAGCTGGCGGCTGGTCGAATCCAGCGGATCCACCGCCGGATAAATACCCAGCGAGGCGATGTTGCGGCTCAGCACGACGGTCGCGTCCAAGTGCGCGAACGTGGTCGCCGGCGACGGGTCGGTCAGGTCGTCCGCGGGCACGTACACGGCCTGGATAGAGGTGATCGAGCCGGTCTTGGTCGAGGTGATGCGCTCCTGCAGCACGCCCATTTCCTCGGCCAGCGTGGGCTGGTAGCCCACCGCCGACGGCATGCGGCCCAGCAGCGCCGACACTTCGGTGCCGGCCAGCGTGTAGCGGTAGATGTTGTCGACGAAGAACAGCACGTCGCGGCCCTTGCCCGAAGCGTCCTTCTCGTCGCGGAAGTATTCGGCCATGGTCAGGCCGGTCAACGCGACGCGCAGGCGGTTGCCCGGCGGCTCGTTCATCTGGCCGTACACCATCGCCACTTTCGACTCCTTCATGTTCTCCAGCTTGATGACGCCGGCTTCGGCCATCTCGTGGTAGAAGTCGTTGCCTTCGCGAGTGCGCTCGCCGACGCCGGCGAACACCGACAGGCCGGCGTGCTCGGTGGCGATGTTGTTGATCAGCTCGAGCATGTTCACGGTCTTGCCCACGCCGGCGCCGCCGAACAGGCCGACCTTGCCGCCCTTGGCGAACGGGCACATCAGGTCGATGACCTTGATGCCGGTTTCCAGCAGCTCGTTGGTCGAGGCCTGGTCTTCGTAGCTCGGCGCGGTGCGGTGGATTTCCCAATGCTCGGTCGCCTCGACCGGGCCGGCTTCGTCGATCGGCTCGCCGAGCACGTTCATGATGCGGCCCAGCGTGCCGACGCCGACCGGCACCGATACGGCCTTGCCGGTGTTGACCGCGACCAGGTGGCGCTTGAGGCCGTCGGTGGAACCCAGCGCGATGGTGCGCACGATGCCGTCGCCGAGCTGCTGCTGCACTTCCAGCGTGATCGCGGTGTTCTGCACCTTCAGCGCGTCGTACACGCGCGGCACGCTCTCGCGCGGGAATTCGACGTCGACGACCGCGCCGATGATCTGGACGATCTTGCCCTGGTTGTTGGCGGTGTTCATGGCCTGACTCACTCTTCAAAAAGTTTTTCGGGTGTTCGGGAAAACCGGGCGGCTTTCCCGAACATCCGCGGGATCGTCGCTGCCCGCCCGGGGACGGACAGCGACGGGATCAAACGATTACTCGCACTTCAGCGCCGCGACGACCTGGGCGAACTGGTCGTTGGCCGACTTGCAGCTGGCGACCAGGCTGGTCTTGTCGGCCACGGCTTCCCATTGCGCCTTGGACTGATCGATGCCCTGCTGGAACGCAGCCGCAGCGGCGTTGCCGCCGGACTTGGCGAAGCAGGCCTTGGCGCGATTCAGATAATCCTCGCACTCCTGCGGCAGGCCCGCGGCAACCGGAGCGGCAGCGGTGGCGGCGGCGTCCGCAGGAGCGGCAGCCGGAGCTGCGGCGTCGGCGGCCGGAGCGGCTTCTTCCTTCTTGCATGCGGCCAGGGCGGCGCACAGGGCGATGGCGATCAGGAGCTTATTCATCAAGGATTCCTTTGTTTGCTGATGGGGACGATTCGATGGTGCGTTTTCGATTGCGCAGAGAAGTTTCCTACTTCAAACCACCGGATCCGCCGTTTGCGCAGCGACAGGCCCAGCAAAAAACGCGATATCAAACCGCCGCGGCACCGCCGACGATTTCCGAGATCTCCTGGGTGATCGCCGCCTGCCGGGCCTTGTTGTAGACCAGGTTCAGCGTTTCGATCAGTTTGTTGGCGTTGTCGCTGGCCGCCTTCATCGCGACCATGCGCGCGGCGTGCTCCGACGCCACGTTCTCCATCACCGCCTGGTACACCAGCGACTCCACGTAACGGGTCAGCACGTGCTCCAGCACGGTCTGCGCGTCGGGTTCGTAGATGTAATCCCAGTCGTGGTGCGCGACCGGCTGGTCCGACTCCGGCAGCGGCAGCAGCTGATCGAACGCCGCGCGCTGGGTCATGGTGTTGACGAAATCGTTGTACACCAGGAACACGCGGTCCACCTTGCCTGCCGTGTACGCGTCCAGCATCACCTTGATCACGCCGACCAGCTGCTCCACATGCGGCTGGTCGCCCAGGTGGGTGACGGTGGCCAGCATGTTGACCTTAATGCGCCGGAAGAATACCGACGCCTTCTGGCCGATGGTGACCACGTCTACCTCGACGCCCTGCTCCTGCCACTTGCGCATTTCGCCCAGCAGCTTGCGGAACAGGTTGTTGTTGAGGCCGCCGGCCAGGCCGCGGTCGGAGGAGACGATGATGTAGCCGACGCGCTTGGTTTCCGCGCGCTGCACCAGGTACGGATGCTGGAACTCGGAATTGGCCTGCGCCAGATGGCCGATGACCTGCTTCATGGCGCGCGCGTACGGACGCGACGCCTTCATGCGTTCCTGCGCCTTGCGGATCTTGGAGGCCGAGACCATTTCGAGCGCGCGCGTCACCTTGCGGGTGTTCTGCACGCTCTTGATCTTGGTTTTGATTTCTCTGCCGCCTGCCATCTCTTTCTTCCCGTGGGGCGGGTTTCAACCCGCCGTTACGACTTCGGAACCTACGAGCCGCGGGTCGAGACCCGCCCTGCGCTTACCAGCTGCCGGTTGCGACGAATTCTTCGATGCCCTTCTTGAAGCCGGCCTCGATCTCGTCGTTCCAGTCGCCGCTGTCGTTGATCTTCTTCAGCAGGTCGCCGGAGGTGTTGGCGAAGTGCGCGTGCAGCGCCTCTTCGAACGCGCCGATCTTGTTGACCGGCACCTCGTCCATGTAGCCCTTGTCGACCGCGTAGATCGACAGCGACTGCTCGGCCACCGACATCGGCGCGTACTGCTTCTGCTTCATCAGCTCGGTGACGCGCTGGCCGCGCTCGAGCTGCTTGCGGGTGGCTTCGTCCAGGTCCGAGGCGAACTGCGCGAACGCAGCCAGCTCGCGGTACTGGGCCAGCGCGATACGGATGCCGCCGGACAGCTTCTTCATGATCTTGGTCTGCGCCGCGCCGCCGACGCGCGACACCGAGATGCCGGCGTTCACGGCCGGGCGGATGCCGGCGTTGAACAGGTCGGTCTCGAGGAAGATCTGGCCGTCGGTGATCGAGATCACGTTGGTCGGCACGAACGCGGACACGTCGCCGGCCTGGGTTTCGATGATCGGCAGCGCGGTCAGCGAGCCGGTCTTGCCCTTGACCTTGCCTTCGGTGAATTTCTCGACATAGGCCTCGTTGACGCGCGCGGCGCGCTCGAGCAGGCGGCTGTGCAGGTAGAACACGTCGCCCGGGTACGCTTCGCGGCCCGGCGGGCGGCGCAGCAGCAGCGAGATCTGGCGGTAGGCCACGGCCTGCTTGGACAGGTCGTCGTAGATGATCAGCGCGTCTTCGCCGCGGTCGCGGTAGTACTCGCCCATGGTGCAGCCGGCGTACGGCGCGATGTACTGCATCGCGGCCGATTCGGCGGCGGCGGCGGCGACGACGATGGTGTGGGCCATCGCGCCGTGCTCTTCCAGCTTGCGCACGACGTTGGCGATCGAGCTGTTCTTCTGCCCGATGGCCACGTAGATGCACTTAACGCCGGTGCCCTTCTGGTTGATGATCGCGTCGATCGCGACCGCGGTCTTGCCGGTCTGGCGGTCGCCGATGATCAGCTCGCGCTGGCCGCGGCCGATCGGGATCATCGAGTCGATGGCCTTGTAGCCGGTCTGCACCGGCTGCGACACCGACTTGCGCGCGATCACGCCCGGGGCGATGGTTTCCACCGGCGCGGTCTGCGTGGCGGCGATCGGGCCCTTGCCGTCGATCGGCTCGCCGAGCGCGTTGACGACGCGGCCCAGCAGTTCCGGGCCGATCGGCACTTCCAGGATGCGCGCGGTGGTCTTGGCGGTGTCGCCTTCGCGCAGGTGTTCGTAGTCGCCGAGCACCACGGCGCCGACCGAGTCGCGCTCCAGGTTCAGCGCCAGCGCGAACGTGTTGTTGGGCAGTTCGATCATTTCGCCCTGCATCACGTCGGCCAGGCCGTGGATGCGCACGATGCCGTCGGACACCGAGGTGACCGTGCCTTCGTTGCGCGCCTCGGCGGCCAGCTTGACCTTCTCGATGCGGTTCTTGATCAGTTCGCTGATTTCGGACGGGTTGAGCTGCGTGGTTGCCATCGGTGTTTCCCTGTGTGCCGGCGTCGCCGCCGGCTGACTAAATGAATGTCGTTAGTTGGCCAATGCGGACTGCAGGCGCGACAGCTTGCCGCGCAGCGATCCGTCGATGACCACGTCGCCGGCATCGATCACCGCGCCGCCGATCAGCGACTCGTCGACCGCCGTCTCGATCTCGACCTCGCGGCCGAAGCGCTTCTTCAGCGCGGCCTTGAGCGTTTCCAGTTCGCCGGCCGGCAGCGCCGCGGCGGACGTCACCTTGGCCTTGACCACGCGCTCGGCTTCGGCGCGCAGCTCCTCGTACAGGCCCGCGATTTCCGGCAGCAGCGCGAGGCGGCGGTTGTCCGCCAACAATGCGAGGAAGTTGCCGAAGGTCTCGCTGGCGCCGTCGGGCGACAGCAGCGTCACCGCATCGGCATGGGTCAGCTTGGGATTGCCCAGCAGCGCGGCGATCTGCGGATCGGCGCCGATGCGCGCGGCGAAGCCGAGCGCATCGGACCAGGCCGACAATTTGCCGCCGTCGCGAGCGAGCGAGAAAGCGGCGCGTGCGTAGGGACGGGCGAGGGTGAGGGCCTGGCTCATATCAGATCTCTGCCGCCAGCTCTTCGAGCAGCGCCTTGTGGGCGTTGGCGTCGATTTCGCGGCGCAGCAGCTTCTCGGCGCCGCTCACGGCCAGCGAGGACACCTGCTTGCGCAGATCTTCGCGGGCGCGGTTGGAGGCCGCGGCGATCTCGCTTTCGGCCAACGCCTTCTGGCGTGCGCCTTCGGCGATCGCTTCGGTCTTGGCCGCATCGATGATCTGATTGGCGCGCTGATGCGCCTGCTCGATGATCTCGTTGGCCTTGGCGCGGGCGACCTTCAACTCTTCGTTGACCTTGTCCTGCGCCTGGGCCAGCGCCTTCTGGCTGTTGTCGGCCGCGGCGAGGCCTTCAGCGATCTTCTGCTGGCGTTCCTCGATGGCCGCGATGATGTGCGGCCAGCCGAACTTCATCACCATCCACGCGACCGCGAAGAACGCGAGTCCCTGGACGACGAATGTAAGGTTGATATCCATTGCGTTGCTCCTGGCGCCGACGGCCCTATGCCATCGGCGATTGCCTGACCGCGTTGCTGATTAGGCGCCGAGCGCCGACAGGAACGGGTTGGCGAAGATCAGGAGCAGCGCGATGGCGACGCCGATGATCGGCACCGCGTCCAGCAAGCCGGCGACGATGAACATCTTGGTCTGCAGCATCGGGGTCAGTTCCGGCTGGCGGGCCGAACCCTCCAGGAACTTGCCGCCGAGGATGGCGAAACCGATCGCGGTGCCGAGGGCGCCCAGGCCGATCAGGAGGCCGGCGGCGATGACGGTGAACTTCATCACTTCGGCGATGAGGGCTGCGTTTTCCATGGTGTGCTCCGTATTGCGCTAGATAAAAAGAAACTGTGGGTGGGAGGTGAAATTCGAAACGGGGTCAGTGGCTCTCCGCCGCCATGCTCAGGTAGACGATGGTCAGCATCATGAATATGAAAGCCTGCAGCGTGATCACCAGGATGTGGAACGCGGTCCACACGAACCCGGAGATGAACTGCAGCGGGCCCATGACGTAGGTCATTCCGCTGGAGAACGCGGCGTTCCAGGTCATCAGCGCGATCAGGATGAAGATCAGCTCGCCGGCGTACATGTTGCCGAACAGTCGCAGCGTAAGGCTGAGCGGGCGCACCAGCTCTTCGATGATGCGCAGCAGCAGGTTGGCCGGGGCCAACAAGATCTTCATCACCGCGCCTTCGGCATGGAACGGCGCGGTGAACGCTTCCTTGGTGAAGGTGCCTAGGCCCTTGTGGCTGATGCCGAACACCTGGATCAGCAGGAACACCATCAGCGACAGGCCGAGCGTGGTGTTGAGGTCGGCGGTGGGCACCACGCGCAGATAGGCGTGGGACGCATCGTGGCCGGCGACTTCATGGCCCGTGGCCCACAGGCCCGGCAACCAGTCGACCGGGATCATGTCCATGAAGTTCATCAGGAACACGACGCAGAAGATGGTCAATGCCAGCGGCGCGATCAGCTTGCTGCGGCCGTGGAAGGTCTCGCGCACCATGCCGTCGACGAAGCCCACGACCATCTCGACGAAGGCCTGGAACTTGCCCGGCACGCCCGGTGTGGCCTTGCGCGCGGTGCGGATGAAGAAGAACAGGAACAACGCGCACAACGCCAGTGTGAACGCCACGCTGTCGATGTTGATCGTCATGAACTTGCCTTCGCCCACCTGCCATTGGAGATGGTGAAGGTGATGCTGGATGTATTCGGTGGCCCCGCCGCCGGATTCCGGCGCTTGACCCGTGCTTTCGACGATCACGCTATCGACCCTTACGTTTGCGTTCGTTTTGAAGGATGTAACCGAAGATTCAAAGCCAACAGATAAGCCAGCAATCCCGCCGCCAGCCCCGCCACCATCGGAAGCGGCGGCAAGCGCCAGGCTCCCAATGCGATCGCGAACATGCCTATCGCGACCACCCACTTGAGCAGCGCGCCGAGCAGCAGCCGCGCGAACGCGACCCTTGCCGGCACGATCCCCCCCAACGACACACCGGCCGCCAGCGCATTGCCCAAGGCCAACGCGCCGCCGCCGATCCCCGCCGCCAACGCCTGCCGCGGCCCTTGCATCAGGAACGCCAGCGCGACCAACAGGGCGACGGCGACCTGGACTGCCGCGGCGCGAAGCGCCGAGCGGCGGCCAGCAGCAATGGGATCGTGCACGCTCGACCCTGTTCAGCTTGCGGAGGATGGGGCGCCAATAACGCCCCGCGGAGCCGCAAAATTATAGCAGTCGGCCTTTTTCTGCGGCAACCGCTGAAAGTTCGGTCGCCGTCATCGAGTTGCGATATTCATGTCCGTGCGCGCCTGTTCGCATCGCTGCGGAACCTTTGCCGAAACGGCGGGTCAGTCTTAGTGAAGCCTGCCCCACAACCCTCGTCGATCCTTGTGGCAGGCCCCAGAAGCCCCGGTCCAGACCGGGGCTTCGCCTTTTCCGGCTGAAGCGATCGCTTCGATGGAAACGCTTTCACGCTCGCTGCACCCCGGATCCGTCATTAATACACCGGGCGGTACATGAAGTACCGCCTCTTTTTTCGACTCCGGAGCCTTGCTGTGATCCCCCAAAAAATCCCCCTGACCCTGGGCCTGACGCTCGCTGGCGCGCTACTCGCCCTGCCCGCCCATGCCGACGAAGACCGTTTCGTGCTGCGCCTGGGCGCGATGAACGCCGAAGCCGACAGCACCCTTTCCGGCCGCACCGTATTCGCGGGCCAGCCCCTGAGCTTCGAGGAAGACTTCGATTTCGGCGGCGAAGAGCTCGTTCCGCGCGTCGAAGGCATGTTCAAGTTCGGCGACCGCCACCGCCTGCTGTTCAACTATTTCAATTACGACAAAGACCGCCGCGCGACGCTGGACAACGATTTCTCGTTCCAGAACATCACCATCCCGCGCGGCAGCTTCGCCAAGACCGAAGCGCAGTTCGAATTGGCCAGCGCGATGTACGACTATTCGATCGTCGAAACCCCGACCAACAGCCTGGGCCTGCAGATCGGCGTCGAGTACGCCAAGCTCGAAGCGAAGCTGTTCGCGCAGGCCGGGCCCTTCAGCTACGAGGACAGCGCCAGCGACGACGGCTACGCGCCGGTGGTCGGCCTGCGTTACACGGCATCGCCGAACGACCATTGGCGTTTCGTCGTGCAAGGCCAGTACTTGAATGCGGACTGGGGCAACTTCGACGACTACGAAGGCGACATCAGCCGCGCCAATGCCATCGCCGAATACCGCTTCACCAAGAACTTCGGCGCTTACCTCGGCTACGACTGGTTCAAGATCGACGTCGAGCGCGGCGGCAACGACGGCGTGCTGGGCCTGGACCAGCGCTTCAAGGGGCCGATCGCGGGCGTGACGTTCGCGTTCTGATATCCGACCTGCAGAGCGGAGCTTGCTCCACTGCTTTCTGTAGGTGCGAATTTATTCGCACGCTCTTTGCGACAAAATCAAGAGCGTGCGAATAAATTCGCACCTACCAAGCAGAGGTTTCCGCTCTACGAGATCAATCGGCCTGCCAGCGGATCTCGCACTCGCCGTTGGCGTCCAGCGCCGACTTGATCGCATCGAGGAGCGCCGACGACGCGCCGGCGTCGGCCAGCATCATGAAGGTGTCGTTGTTGACGTAGTAGTCGCGGTCTCGGCTTGACTCTTCTTCGAACTGCGCGATCAGCAGATCCACGTCTTCCTGGCTGACCTCGCCGAGCAGGCGGTCGTTGGACTTGTCGTAAAGCTTGGGCATGTGCCGCTCCTGGCGTGGTCGCGATTACTTTCTTTTCGGAATATACAGGTCGGTGATGGTGCCTTCGTACACTTCCGCCGCCATGCCCACCGACTCGCCGAGCGTGGGATGCGGGTGGATGGTATGGCCGATGTCGGCCGCTTCGCAGCCCATCTCGATCGCCAGCGCCAGTTCGGAGATCAGGTCGCCGGCATGCACGCCGACGATGCCGGCGCCGATGATGCGGTGCGTGGCTTCGTCGAAGATCAGCTTGGTGAAGCCCTCGGTGCGGCCGATGCCGATGGCGCGGCCGCTGGCCACCCACGGGAACTTGCCGACGCCGTAGTGGATGCCCTTGGCCTTGGCTTCGGTCTCGGTGACGCCCACCCAGGCGATTTCCGGATCGGTGAAGGCCACCGACGGGATCACGCGCGCGACCCATTCCTTCTTTTCGCCCGCCGCTACTTCGGCGGCGAGCCTGCCTTCGTGCGAGGCTTTGTGCGCCAGCATCGGCTGCCCGATGATGTCGCCGATCGCGAAGATGTGCGGCACGTTGGTGCGCATCTGCCGGTCGACGTCGATGAAGCCGCGTTCGCCGACGCGCACGCCGGCCTTTTCGGCGTCGAGCTTCTTGCCGTTGGGCGCGCGGCCCACCGCCACCAGCACGCGGTCGAACAGCTTGTCGGCAGGTTCGCTGGCGCCTTCGAACGTACAGACGATGCCGTTCTTCTGCGCCTTGGCTTCGACGACCTTGGTTTTCAGGTGAATGGCGACGCCTTGCTTCTTCAAACGGTCCGCCAGCGGCTTGACCAGGTCCAAATCGGCGCCCGGCATCAACTGATCGGCCAGTTCGACGACGGTGACTGCGCTGCCCAGCGCGCGATACACCGTAGCCATTTCCAGGCCGATGATGCCGCCGCCGACCACCAGCAGTTTCTTCGGCGTTTCGGCCAATTCCAGCGCATCGGTGGAATCCATCACCCGCGGGTCGTCCCACGGGAAGCCCGGCAGCTTCAGCGGCTGCGAGCCGGCGGCGATCACGCACTGCTCGAAGCGCAGCAGTTGCGGCTTGCCGTCGACGACCACTTCCATTTCGTTCGCGGATACGAATTTCGCAACGCCGGTCACCACGCGCACCTTGCGCTGCTTGGACATGCCGGCCAGGCCCTTGGTCAGCTGGGCGACGACCTTTTCCTTGTAGGCGCGCAGCTTGTCGATCGCGATCTTGGGCTTGCCGAAGTCGACGCCGAAATCGGCGGCGTGCGCGGCCTCTTCGATCACCGCAGCGGCGTGCAGCAATGCCTTGGACGGAATGCAGCCGACGTTGAGGCAGACGCCGCCGAGCGTGGGATAGCGCTCGATCAGCACCGTGTCCATGCCCAGATCCGCAGCACGGAACGCGGCGCTGTAGCCGCCGACGCCGGCGCCGAGCACGACGATCTTGCATTCGATGTCGGCTTTCTTGCCGCTGGTCGCGACGGCCTGCGGCGCAGGTTCTGCAGGTTTGGCCGGCGATGGCGCGACCGGCGGCTTGGGCGTCGGAGCCTCGGCGGCAGGAGCAGGGGTTGCGGCAGCGGGCTTGGCCTCGGCAGGTTTGGCGTCGGCGGCGCCTTCGCTCTCCAGGATCGCGACCACGGAGCCTTCGGACAGCTTGTCGCCGACCTTGACTTTCAATTCTTTGACCACGCCCGCGGCCGACGACGGCACTTCCATGGTCGCCTTGTCCGATTCCAGCGTGACCAGGCCCTGGTCCTTGGCGACGGTGTCGCCGACCGCGACCAGCACTTCGATCACCGGCACGTCGTCGTAGCCGCCGATGTCGGGAACCTTGATTTCGATCGTATTGGCCATCGTCGCGCCCCTTACAACAGCACGCGGCGCATGTCGCCGAGCAATTGCGCCAGATAGGCGGTGAAGCGCGCGGCGGCGGCGCCGTCGATCACGCGGTGGTCGTAGCTCAGCGACAACGGCAGGATCAGCCGCGGCGCGAATTGCTTGCCGTCCCAGACCGGCTTGGTCGCCGACTTCGACACGCCCAGGATCGCGACTTCGGGCGCATTGACGATCGGCGTGAACGCGGTGCCGCCGATGCCGCCGAGCGAGCTGATCGAGAAGCAGCCGCCGCTCATCTCGGCCGGACCGAGCTTGCCGTCGCGCGCCTTCTTGGCCAGTTCGGAGGTTTCGTGGGCGATATCGATCACGCCTTTCCTGTCGACGTCGCGCACCACCGGCACGACCAGGCCGTTGGGCGTGTCGGCGGCGAAGCCGATGTGGAAATATTTCTTCAGCGTCAGGTTCTCGCCGCTCGCATCGAGCGACGAATTGAAATCCGGGAATTTCTGCAGCGCGGCCACGCTGGCCTTCATGATGAAGGCGAGCATGGTGAGCTTGATGCCGGCCTTCTCGTTTTCCTTGTTGAGGGCGACGCGCAGTTCCTCCAGACCGGTGATGTCGGCATCGTCGTGCTGGGTGACGTGCGGGATCATCGCCCAGTTGCGCGCCAGGTTGGCGCCGGAGATCTTCTTGATCTTCGACAGCGGCTTGGTTTCGGTCTCGCCGAACTTGGCGAAATCCACCTTGGGCCAAGGCAGCAAATTCAAACCGCCGCCGCCGCCGACCGCAGCAGTCGCGGCGCCGCCGGTTTGCAGCGCGTGCTTGACGTGGTTCTGCACGTCTTCCTTGCTGATCCGGCCGCCGCGCGCGGAACCGCTGACCTGCAGCAGATCCACGCCGAGTTCGCGTGCGAACAGGCGCACCGCCGGGCTGGCGTAAGGCACCTTGCCGGGCAGAAGCGCTTCGGCGTCGAAACGCACCGGCGGCAGGCCGGCGCCCATCGGCGCGGCTTCGGCGGCCTGCGCCGCCTGGCTGGCGGCGATAGAGACTTCGGCGATGTTGTCTGGCTTGGCGGCCGGTGCGACGGGTTCGACGATGGGATCGTCCTTGGACTCGATCACCGCCGGCGCCGGCGCGGACGCGGGCTTGTCGGCGGAAGCGGCGGCGCCGGCATCGGCGGCTTCGATCATCGCCACCACGCTGCCTTCGGACAGCGCGTCGCCGACCTTGACCTTCAATTCCTTGATCACGCCGGCGAACGGCGCCGGCACTTCCATGGTCGCTTTGTCGGACTCCAGGGTGATCAGGCCCTGGTCCTTGGCGACGCTGTCGCCGACCGCGACCAGCACCTCGATCACCGGCACGTCGTCGTAGCCGCCGATATCCGGGACGCGCGCTTCCTTCAACTCGGCCATGCGGCCCTCCGACGTACAGTGAGAGGGCTATTGTGGCGGGTGAAGCGTTAAGCGCCAACCACGATCGGCCCGTACGGCGCCGGATGCCCGCAAAGCGCGCTTTTAGTAGGAACGGCTTCAGCCGCGAGCTTTTTTGCCCGGCAGCAAATATGCGGATAAAAGCTCGCGGCTGAAGCCGCTCCTACGAAGAGCAGGACGCTCAATCGCGGTCGCGGCGCTTTTCCGGCGGCTTGAGCTCGAGCAGGTCCAGCGTCCGGCCGTCGGCCAGGCGGTATTCCAGCGTGTTGTCGATGCCGTCCAGCGCTTCCATCTTCCGGCAAAGGGCGCGGGCACGGACTTCCAGCGCGTCGGCGCGCGGCTTGATGCGCGCTTCGATGTCCTTGTCCATGTTCTCCATCCGCTTCAGCCGCTCCTCGTCGCCGGAGAATGCCGCGCCGAGCGCGCCGCTGACGATGTCGCCGATCAGCGTGGGCAACACGTCCTTGACTGCGTTGCCGATGCTTTCGCCCATGGCCTCGCTGTTGTAGTGGGTGGGACTCACCGCACGCGCCAGTTCGCGGTCCAGTTGCGTGCGGGCCTTGTCGAGCTTGCTGCGGGTGCGCGCCGGATCGCCGCCGAATCCGGCGGCAACTTCGGCCAGCGTGGTAAAGGCGATGTCGGCAGCATCCAGGCCCACCTGCCGCGCCAGCGGCATCACCGCGCGCGCCTCGCGTTCGTAGTCCGCGATGCGCTTGCTGTCGGCCGCACTCAAGGTCACCCAGCGGTCGTCGACGAACATGCGGCCCTGGCGCATCACGATCGCCTTGGGCGTGCCCGTGCTGCGGGTGAAGATGACGCTCTTGTCGGTGATCGCGAAGTCGTAATCGCTATCGACGTCGCATTCGACGTTGATATCCGCCTGGGCGGTGCCGGCCAGCAGCAACAACGAAAGCCCTATCGAAGCCGAACGCATGATCGTTTCCCATGTCGGATATTCCGGACGCCGCCAGCTTGCCAAATCCGGCGCTCCGCGTCCCCTGCCGGTCGGCGCCATGACCTTCGTCACGTGAACAGGCGGCCATGCAACGCCGGGCGCTCGCGGCGCATCCCTAAATGCAAGGGACCCGGGATGCGGAATGAAAGACTTACGGTGACCGCCATGCAACGCTTGCAACACGTCTTCCAGCGCGGCGCGCTGGCGCTGGCTCTGCTGACCGCCGGGATCGGCTGCGGCTACGGCCTCTACCGCCCCGACGCCGCCAGTCCCTGCGCCTCGGCCGCTGGCATCCGCACTTATTCGCCGGAACGGGCGGCCGTCACCGCGGACCACGCCGCCTGCAACTGCGCCAACGCGTAGGACGCGTTGGCGGGACTGGTCGACGGCAGGCGGTGGATCGACAGCCGTCGCGCCAGCGCCGCGTCCAGTTGCGGTTCGACGTGGCGCGCGAACGCTTGCGCCGCCTTGCCGCCGTTCAAAGCGATCGCACGCAAACCCGGCGACCGCGCGCACAGCGCGGCGATGGGGTTTGCGATTTCGCTATCGCGTTCGATCGCGCTGTCCAGACTGCCGCGCCGCACGCAAGCGCCGAGCACGTCCCACAGGCCCACGCCTGCGGCATGCAACGCGGCGATCCGCTGCGGATAAGGCAAGCCCGCATCGACGCCGAACAACGCTTCCATCAGCGGCCAGAAGCGGTTGCGCGGATGGCCGTAGTACTGCTGCTGACGCAACGACGCTTCGCCGGGCATCGAACCGAGCACCAGTACGCGCATGCCGTCGCCGATCGCAGGCGGCAAGCCGCGCAACAAACTCATGCTTTTTCTCGCGCTTGGCGAAAGCGCGCCTGCGCGTGCGCACGGCACGAAAATGAACGCATCGAAAAAGTTCCATGAATACCCGCGGAATATTCATGGTACGCACAAAGGGAGTTCATAAAGATCTCGTTAGGATTCCCGTGCCCTCTCCCCGGGCATTCGAATACTAACGAGGAGATTTCCTATGTTGTCCTTTCGCAACCTGAGCATCGCTGTCGCCGCCACGCTGGCGTTCGCGCCTGCGGCCTTCGCCCAGGACGCTTCCGATTCCGCCGCCAGCAAGCGTTTCGCCGTGACCGGCGGCTATGCGCACATGAAACCGAAGTCCGACGCCTTGGAAAACGCGCCGGGCAAGACCGGCTTCGACGGCGGCGGCATGCCGACCCTGAGCGGCAGCTGGTACGCCACCGATAATTTCGCGGTCGAACTGTGGGGCGCCGCCGACAAGTCCGAGCAGCGCGTCCGCGCCGACGGCGCCAATGTCGGCAGCATCAAGCAGCAGCCGGTCGCGGTGAGCGGCCAGTACCACTTCGGCACCGCCGGCCAGGCGATCCGTCCTTTCGTGGGACTGGGCTACTACGAGTCCAACGTCAGCGACGAGAAGCTCAACGGCCAGCACGTCGGCCTGACCACGCCCAAGGGCGCGATCGGCACCGTCGGCGCCGACTTCAACATCAACGAGCGCTGGTTCACCCGCGCGGATGCCCGCTACATGAAGGGCGATGCGGACATCAAGTCGGGCGACGTCAAGGTCGGCGAAGCCCAGATGGATCCGTGGGTGGTCGGCGTAGGCGTCGGCGCGCGCTTCTGACCGGTCGCATCGCAAGCTATCGAAACGGGCCCTGCGGGGCCCGTTTCTTTTTTTCGCGCCCGGATGCCGTTGGTCGGATCCTGGCAGTTCCGCGGGGGTTTTCGCGTATATAGCTTCGACCGATTCGCGCCCGCCTGGAGGCCGCTCATGCGTACCCGTGTCCTGCTGCTGTCCGCCTTCGTGCTGCTTTGGCTCAGCGCCTGCCGCAGCGAAAACGCCGATGCGGCGCAAGGCGCGTCCCTGGCCGCGCCCTCGCCGCCCGCAGATGCGAGCGCTGCCACACCCGATGCGGTCGCAACAGGCGCCGTTCCCTCGACGCCGCCCGCGGCCGAGGCAGAACCGGAAGCTGCACCGGCTCCGCAGGCACCGGCGGAGTTCGATCCCGCCAACGTCCCGGAAAGCAGCGCCAGCCTGCCGCCCTTCCCCTTCTTCAAGGAACCCGAAGGCCTGGTGAGCACGCTGGCCGACAAAGATCGCCGCAAGAATTTCGACCGCGAGCACATGATCGCCGGCGACAAGGTCGTGGCCGTGGAAGGCAAGGTCTTCCGCGACCGCTTCCAGCTGACCAATCCCGAGCAGCGCGAATATTCGGAAATCGAATTCCACCGCAACTATGCCAACGCCATCGCCGAACTCGGCGGCGCCGAGGTCAGCCGCGTGCAGTACACGCACAAGGTCAACGAGGCCTTCGGCGGCCGCGCCGCGGTCGATAAGCACTACCACGGCACCTGCGCCAGCGACGGCTGCGAGAACCACACGTATCTGATCCGCCAGGGCGACAAGGAATACTGGATCCAGGTCAGCACCGGCGCCATCCCGCTGCACGGCGAGCTGGTGGTGCTCGAAAAACAGGCGATGGCCAGCAAGCTCGCCTTCCTCGACGCCGCAGCGATGAAGAAGAAGCTCGACGCGGACGGGCGCGTGGCGCTGTACGTCAACTTCGACACCGACAAGGCCACGCTACGGCCCGACGCCGCGCCGGTGGTCGAGGAGATCGCCAAGCTGCTGCAGGCCGATCCGGCGCTGAAGCTGTCCATCGACGGCCACACCGACAGCACCGGCACCGCCGAGCGCAACCGCACGCTGTCCAAGGAACGCGCCGAGGCGGTGCGCGCGGCACTGGTGGCCAAGGGCATCGCGGCGGAACGGCTCACCGCGCAAGGCTTCGGTCCCGACAAGCCGCTCGCCGACAACGATAGCGAGGCCGGCCGTGCCAAGAACCGGCGCGTGGAGTTGGTGAAACAAAGCTAGCGGTTCGACAGGAAGTCGTAGCCCGGGTAAGCGCAGCGCACCCGGGTCGCGACGTGTCCCGGGTGCGCTGCGCTTACCCGGGCTACGTTCTATCGGCGTCGGCGCTAACGGCTCGCTTCGTACACCGCGATGTAATCCGCCACGCTCATGCTGGCGATCAGCTCGCCGATCGCCTCCAGCGGCAAATCTTCGGCCCGCTTGAAGCGGATGCAACTCTTGCCCATGTCGAGTTTCTTGCCTTGCGCGGCCGCGGCCGCGCGCAATTTCTTTTCCTGTTCGCCGGCGCCGTACACGCCCATCAGATACAGCGAATAGCCGTTCTTCTGCGCAGCCAGCGCCACGTAGCCGAGCGGCTGCTTGTTGTACGTGTCCGGATAGCGCGACAGCGGGATGCCCCAGCCGATCATGCCGAACGCCATCGTCTCTACGTAGCCGGCCGGCATGTGCGCGTTGACCATGTCGCGCACCTGCGACACCACGGCGCGTCGCTCCGCGGGCAATTCGGCCAGGTATCGGGCGACGGTTTCCGCTTTGCTCTGAACCATCGCAACACCTTCACGGACCGCGGACCGCCGAGCCTACTCCGGCTGCGTTAAACGGTCATGGCGCGGCGCAGCGTCGGCCGTCTTCACGCCATCTGAATGCGGAATCCGAACAGTGGCAGGGCATTTTCATATCGAGGAGATCACCGATGGCCACCAAACTGGACAAGTCGCTGAGGCGCGAAATCGAAATCGACGACAAGGCCTACACCCTCACCATCGATCCGACCGGGCTCAAGCTGACCGAGAAGGGCCATCGCAAGGGCCAGGAAGTCACCTGGAAACAGATCCTGAGCGAAGGCGGCGGCTCGCCCAGCGGCAGCTGGACGCCCGGCGGCAGCCAGTAAGGCGCTGGCGTACAACCCGGTCCCGCTCTGCGCCCGAAGGCGCGGAGCGGGACTCTCTATTTAGCGCATCAAGGCGGTACCGCGACGGCGTGGGTTTTTTCGCGCCGCAACAAGTACAGGCCGCTGGCGACGATGATCGCCGCGCCCAGCCAAGTCACCGAGTCGGGCAGCACGCCCCAAAGTGTGACGTCGAGCAAGACTCCCCATACCAATGCGGTGTATTCCAGCGGCGCGATCAGCGACGCTTCGCCGCGGCGGAAGGCTTCGGTCAACGCGATCTGCGCCAGCGTTCCGGTGATGCCGATGCCGGCGATCACCCATGCGTCCTGCGCGCGGATCGCGACCCATTCGTGCGCCGACAGGACGCCCGATCCCAGCGCGATGATCACCATCAGCCAGAACACCATCGCCTGGGTGCTGTCGCGCTGGGCCAGCATGCGCACGGTGATGGCCGAAGCGGCGTAGCAGATCGCCGCCAGCAGGATCGCCAGGCCGCCCAGGGTCAGCATGCCCGCGCCGGTGGGTCGCAGCACCACCAGCACGCCGACCAGGCCGATCGCGATCGCTGTCCAGCGCCGCAATCCGACTTTTTCGCCCAGGAAGGGCACCGCCATCGCGGTGACCAGCAGCGGTGCGACGAAGGTGATCGCATACGCCGTGGACAACGGCAGCGTGCGCAAGCCGTATACGAACCCGAACATCATCGCCACGCCCAGCACGCCGCGCAGCAGGTGCAGGCGCCAGTGCACGCGCAGCAGGGCGCGGGTACCGACGCTGAGCAATGTCCAGGCCAACACCAGCGGTAACGCGGACGCGCCGCGCAGCATCGCCACCTGCAGCGGCGGATAGTGCGGGGCGAGCAGTTTCAGGCCGGCATCCATCAGCGCGAACAGCGCCACGGCGATCAGCATGTACAGCATGGCGCGGGTGTGGGTGGCGTGTCGGCTCATCGGGCAAGTATCGCGCACGTCGGGCGGGCCGTGCCCTCTAGAGCGCGGAGCCGCTCCGCGGGGCTTCCCTGCGGCTGAGATCGCAAGCTCCAACGACTCCGCCTCCGCCTTTGTAGAGCGGAGCTTGCTCTGCTGCCCTTGCTCCCGCTTTGTAGAGCGGGGCTTGCTCCGCTGCTCTTCGCTCTTAGGCCGTTCGCTCTTAGGCCGTTCGCTCTTAAGCCGTTCGCTCTTAAGCCGTCATCCCAGCGAACGCTGGGACCCATCTTGCTTGTGCTCCCCAAGCCGTCATCCCGGCGAAGGCCGGGATCCAGGCCCGCGTCCTGGCGGCCTGCGCTGCGACTCGCGCCATGGACAAAGGCTTCCGGCTGCGCCGGGTCACTTTCTTTGCTGGCCCAAAGAAAGTAACCAAAGAAAAGGCCTGAACTGCGGTGCGATGCGTCGCGCCTGAAAATCCGCCAGCGGCCTAAGCTTTCGTCGTGGCTGACCTTCTTACGCAGGTACTAGATTTTGATTCGCAGCCCATGGGTGACGTGGCTTTTGCGGAGTTTCGCTAAGGAGGCGTTCGGGTCGATCGCCTCGAATCTGAATGTCGAAACGACGGAGGAATCCCGAGCGCTAGCGAGCGGTAGCCGAAACATGGGGTAACCCATCGCCGGGATCCCTTCCAAAGGCCCTTTTTCTTTGGTTACTTCTCTTTTTGGGCTCCACAAAAAGAAAGTAACTCGGCCGCGATTTTAGCGGACGAAACCCCGGCCTGAAAGGCCGGCAGGTCGCGACAACCCCCAAGCCAAGGCAGCGGAGCAAGCTCCGCTCTACACAGAGCAACGGCAAAGGCGCTGGATCCCCGCCTTCGCGGGGATGACGGATTGAGGGCAAAGGCAGCCCAGCAAGCCCGCTCTACAATCGCTGAAACGCAGGCACGCTGGACTGCGCTACGGCAGTGGCTTCAGGTCGCCTTGCACCATCGCATCGGCCAACGCGATCACGCGCGTGGTGAAATCGTCGTAGCCATCGCTGGGCTTCCAGTCTTCGGTCGAAGCGACCAAACGCACCGCCACCAGCCGCGCTTGCGGGACGATCACGATGAACTGCCCCTGGAAGCCCTTGGCCGCATAAGCGACCATCGGGCCCATGTCGATCTTGAAGATCTTGCCGGGGCTGAGCCCGCGCGACATCACTTCCTTGCCCCAGGTTTCCATCGCGTCTTCGCCCAGCGCCGCTTCGATCGCCGGGATCAGCTCGCCCTGGCCTTCGAAGCTGCGGCCCACCAACGGCTGCAGCTTGCGCACCACAGCTTCGGGCACGCCTGCCTTGCGCATGGTTTCCAGGCTGCCGGCATCGGCGATGAAACGCCCCCACGCCGGCACCCGCCACCACAGCAGGCCGGACTCCTCGACCAGTTCGCTCTTGCCCAACATCTCGCGCACGAACGCGGCCGGCAGCAACTGCCCCCCGTTCCAACGACCATCGTCCAACACCAATTGCCCGAGTTTCGCCGCATCCGCCGCGCGCAACGGCAAACCGGACATCGCATGCGGATTGCCGGCCTTGTCGCGTTCCCACTGACCGGGCTGGATGCCCATCGGCGCGAACAGCTTGCGTTGCAGGTATTGGTCCATCGGCACACCGGATGCCTTGGCGACGATGCCGGCCAGCAGGTTCACCGCCTTGTTGTTGTAGGCGAACGCCTTGCCCGGTTCGCTATCCAATTCCGCGGCCAATGCCAATTGCACGAAATCCGGCGACGGATAGATTTCCTCGTCGGCGCGCATCACGTTCTGCAGGCCGGACGTGTGGTCCATCAGCATGCGCAGCGTGATCGATTGCTTGCGCCCCTGCTTCCATTCCGGATACCAGGTGTGCACCGGCGCATCCAGCGAGGGGATCTTGCCGTCGGCGATCAACCCGCCTATGGCCAACGCCACGATCGATTTGGTCGCCGACATCATTTCGATCGGGCCCGGCGCCTGGCCGCTGCGGTAGTACTCGGCGACGGTCTTGCCGTCGCGCAATACCAGCATGGCGTCGCTGCGCGAGTTTCTAGCGCCTTCGACCAAGGCAGCCGTGGCGGCTTCCGGCGTCGGTTTGGGTGGAGTTTGGGCCCTGGCGGGCATCGTCGCGAGACACAGGCACAGCATCGCCAGCCAAGCTTTCATCCGCTTTCCCCCTTGCCCGATCGCACGCTGCACCTTAACGGCGCGGCAGGGGCGCCTCAATAGGCGGAAAGTCAGGCGTTCGCGACGCCGCAACCCAGCATTCCGCGGTTGAAACGCGTGTTTCATCCGCAGCGAACGCGCTGCATCGCATCATCGGCGCGTACCCTTCCGGAGAACCTGCATGTTGCGAGCACTTTTCGTAGGCGGCACCGTCGACAACAGCGAGCTGGACCTGGACGGCGGCGAAGCGCCGCTGCACTACCCGCCCAATACGGGCAGCGGACAGTCCCGCTACCGGCTGCACCAGATAGGCCGCCAGAACGGCGAGCCGGTCTATGCCGTGTACGGCGCGCCCGACCTGTCGGACGAGCAGGTGCAATCGATCGCCGACGAACGCAAGTACGCGCAGCGGTTTGAGGCCCAGCCCGAAGCCCTGTCATAATCGCGCGCCCTCACTCGCCCCTGCCGCCATGCCCTCGTTCGACATCGTTTCGGAGGTCGTTTCCCACGAGCTGATCAACGCCGTGGACCAGGCCAACCGCGAGCTGACCACACGTTTCGACTTCCAGGGCGTGGAGGCTTCTTTCGTGCTGGAAGACGGCACGGTGGCGCTGTCCGCGCCGAGCGAATTCCAGTTGAAGCAGATGGTGGACATCCTGCGCAACCGGCTGATCGCGCGCAAGATCGACATCAGCTGCCTGGAACCTGGCGAAATTTTGACCAACGTCGCCGGCGCGCGCCAGCAGATCAAGGTCAAGCAAGGCATCGAGCGCGACCAGGCCAAGAAGATCGTCAATGCGATCAAGGACGCGAAGCTCAAAGTCGACACCCAGATCAACGGCGACAAGCTGCGCGTGATGGGCAAGAAGCGCGACGATCTGCAGGCGGCGATGGCGGTGCTGCGCAAGGGCGACTTCGGGCTGCCGCTGCAATTCAACAATTTCCGCGACTGACGCCGCCGCGATGGCCGACGCGCCACAGGACCCCATCGCCGCCACGCAGCGTTGGCTGCAACGCGCGGTGATCGGCTTGAATCTGTGCCCGTTCGCTAAAGCCGTTGTCGCCAAGCAGCAGGTGCGCTTCGTGCTTAGCGATGCGACGACGCCTGAAGATCTGCTGCAGGCGTTGGGCGAAGAACTGGCGCTGCTGCGCGACACGCCCGCCGACCGGATTGACACCACGCTGATCGTGCATCCGCACGCGCTGACCGATTTCCTCGACTACAACGATTTCCTCGACCTGGCCGACGGCCTGGTCGAATCCATGGACCTGGACGGCGTGCTGCAGGTCGCCAGCTTCCACCCCGGCTACCAGTTCGCCGGCAGCGAACCCGACGACATCGCCAACTACACCAACCGCTCGCCCTACCCGACTTTGCACCTGCTGCGCGAAGACAGCGTGGCGCGGGCGGTGGAAGCGTTTCCGGATCCGGATGCGATCGTGGATCGCAATATCGAAACGCTGACGCGGTTGGGGCACGAAGGCTGGCGGCGCACCCTCGATGGTGGCGAGCTCTAGGTAGCGTTATTGCGGCGAAACTAACTTGGGCGAATGGCAACAGGTCGATTTCATTGCCTGTTGACCGGGCCGCGCCCGCGGTGGACGATATTTGTTATACCCATTGGGGCCTAAATGCAGCCAGGCGCTCAAACCAGGTTTCGCGCACATGACCCCTCTACAACCTATCTTCTGCGCCATTTATCGCTGGCGCTTGCATCCCGGCTCTGAAGCTTCCTTCGTGCAGGCTTGGTCGCGTGTGACCCTGCTATTGCGAGCCGAACGCGGCTCGCTTGGGTCGCGCTTGCATCGTGGCCCGGATGACGTTTGGTACAGTTACACGCAGTGGCCGTCCGCTGAAGCAAAAGCAGAAGGTCTTGCCCGGCCGCCAGTGGATCCGGAAGCCTGGCAACAGATGCGGGAAGCCATCGCGGAGAGCCTGCCTGAGCTTATTCTTGAGCCGATATCAGATTATCTGGCTCCGCTGCCACGGCACGGCGCCTAACCATTCATTCAAGCCGAACCCGCTTCGCGGCACGGCTTAATTCAGGCGTTAGGCCGCACCCACGCTTTACGACCATCCCCAAGAAGGAGCGCCATGGCCAAGTACCTGATCTCTTTCCCCAGCGCGGCGATGGTCGTGCCCGACGGCGAGTGGGAGGCGGTGGGCCGCGACGCGCACGCCGTGATCGACCAGGCGAAGGCCGCCGGGGTCTACGTCTTCGGCGGCGGCATCGACGAAGACGTGCCGCCCGTGCTGGTCTCGGCAGACGGCGCGGTCGCCGAGGGTGGCTACCCGTGGGCGCCCCCGCTCGACGGCGGCTTCACCGTGCTCGAACTGCTCTCGCGCGAGGAAGCCATCGTGTGGGCCGCGCGCATTGCGAAGGCCTGCCGTTGCGACCAGGAGCTGCGCGTCTTCCAGTTCGACCCGCAGTCCTGAGGGCGGTGTGTGTGCGGGCATTGCGTCGACTGCTGCCGTTATCGCTGCAGTCGCTTATGCGTTGAGCATCTTTGGCGTGTTTTTTTGCGCCTATGCTTCACCCCACATTTGGTCGCAGCCGCTGGAGCCAACGTAGATGGCGCCTGACAATTCGTTCAAGCCGACCACACTCCGCGAGCCGGCTTAACTCAAGCATTTAGAGGGCTATCCTAGTGTCTAGCACTCCACAGGAAGATCGTCTCGTTGCGCTGCTGCGCCAGCATGGCGTCGACGGTCAACCGGTTTATGGCCTAGCGGCATGGTCCGCCTTTAAAGCCTATGGCCGCGAGGTATTCGGGCCGCAGAGCATCGGCCTGTTGTTTCAGGTAGGCACTTACGATTTTACGGGCAGCCCGCTCTTCCATTTTGACCCGGTGTGCCAGTTCGAGATCACCGATGCAGATGGAGAGCACGACCATTTCGAGCAGCTGCATTGCGAGCTGACCTGCTCGCCCGATGCCGCGTTGAGCGGCATGGAGGCCTCGCTATGGTCTTTCGACTACCCAACCGCTGATGCGTTCTTTGCCGCCGTGGAGGCTCTACCCGCTTTCCAGGCTTCCGTTGAGCGCTCCGACTACACTCTTTCCGTCAGCCATGAGACCGTCTAGTGGGCCTCTTATAATTTATTCGAGCCGATCGGCACATTGGCAGTCACGAGAAGCAAAATGGCGATTACCGGAATCGTTCCGCAGCTGCGCACGACGAACATGGCCTCGTCCATTCGTTTCTATACGGAGAAGCTGGGATTCTCCGTCGAGTTCAACTACCAGGACTTCTACGCCGGGATTCGCGTCGGCGAACAAGTCTTCCATCTGAAGCTCGTGGATGAAAAAGATCCGTCGATCACCTACGTTGCAGATGGCGAACACTTCCACCTGTATCTCAAGACCGATGGCGTGGTTGCCATCGCCGCTCAGCTCAGAGCGCGCGACGTGCCCTTGGTGAAGGACGTGCACGAGACGGCTTGGAACACCAGGGAGATCGTTATCCATGACGATCAGGGCCATACCTTGTACCTTGGCGAGCAGCTGTAAGCCTGCTGCTCTGCCATGGTCTCAGCAGGCATCGGAATCGCCGTGAAAGCACGTAATTTCTTCCTGTTCATCGCGGTCATGATGTTCGTGATCGGTTGCGCACCCAAATCCGAAACAGCGGGAACGCCTGGAGACCCGTACTTCCGGAGGTTTACCCCGGCCGACTTCAAGGCCCTCGATCGCGAAATCGACCAAGCCCGCGCCGAGATGGCCGCGGCCCGCTACCGGGGCGACCGGCTCGAGGCGATACGCATCGCTGCGGATATCGGCGGCATGCTGACCTCCGCTCGCCGTGAGAGCGAAGCCCGCACGATCCTCGCTGCCGCACTGGACGAAGCCCGGCCCTACGGCCGGACAGCTGCGCTCGGCTGGGTGCTGCTCAACTTGGCGACGGCCAACCAGTACTTGGATCGACGCTCCGAAGCGGGTCCGCAGTTCGAGGAGGCGCTGGCCATCGCGCGCGACTTGGACGCGCTGGAACTGGAACACTACACCCTTCACCATTGGGGCAGGTTCCGCGTGGAATCCAAGGATTACGCCGGCGCGCGCGAATGCTTCACCCGCGCTTTGGCGTTGCGGGTGCAGCTCAACGAGCCGAGGCAGCAGTCGACGCGCGAGGCACTGGAGGATTTGGCCTCGCTCGAACGGAACCGGCCCTGACGTTTGATCTGGCCCCAACGTTCTCGGATGACATAGTCCAGTCGGCTGGTCCATCATGCCGACCATGCAAAACGGCGTCGCACAAACCTACGGCGATCGGGTGCTCAGGGTTAACCATGCCGGCGAGCATGGTGCGGTGAATATCTACGCAGGACAGATATTGCTGGCCCGGCTGACCGCTCGGGATATGCTTGCGGAGCTGCGCACTTTCAAGTCGCACGAAGAAGGGCACCGATCCGTCTTCCGGAACGAATTGGAGCGCCGCGGCCGCCCCCGATGCCGCAGCTATTGGCTTTGCGGCGCCGGTGGCTTCGTCCTTGGAGCCGTTACCGGGCTGTTTGGCCGCCGCGCTATCGCCGCCACCACGGTGGCGGTCGAGCGCGTCGTTCTTCGGCACTTGTCGCACCAACTCGACGAGTTAGGCAATAGAGATGCCGATGCGACCAGAGCCGTTTCGTCGATCTTCGCCGAAGAGCAGGAACATCACGATCGATCCGCTTCCCACATCCAAACCGGGTCGTTCTGGCCGCGTGTCCTTTCGCCAGTGGTGTCGGCGTCTACCGAGGCAGTGATATGGCTGGGCATGCGTCTGTGAACATCGACACGAGAAGCCGCAGAGAACTCTTCGCGCAACTATCGGCACTCGGCGTACGCCCAGGCGGCATACTGGTCGTGCACGCCGCATTCTCGAAGCTGGGCCCGATCGAAGGCGGCCCGGAAGGCCTGATCGCGGCGTTGCGCGACGCGTTGGGCCCGGACGGCACGCTGGTCATGCCCAGCATGTCCGACGACGACGAGGTGCCTTTCGATGCGAAATCGACGCCATGCGCGGGCATGGGCGTGGTGGCGGATACGTTCTGGCGGATGCCGGGCGTGATGCGCAGCGACAACCCGCATGCGTTCGCGGCGGTGGGTCCGATGGCGGCGCGGATTACAGCGACGCATCCGCTGGATGTACCCCATGGGCTCGACAGCCCAGTGGGGCGCGTCTACGAACTCGATGGGCAGGTGCTGCTGCTCGGCGTCGGGCACGACGCCAATACCACCGTCCATCTCGCCGAGAACATGGCCGGCGCGCGGTATCTGCGGCCGAAGCATCTGATCGTGCTCGAAGACGGCACGCCGCTGCGATACGAGTACAGCGAGCTGGATCATTGCTGCGAGAACTTCGCCAAGCTCGACGGATGGCTCGATGCGAGCGGGCAGCAGCGCCGGGGCATCGTCGGGCGCGCACAGGCGCGGTTGATGCGCTCGCGGGACGTGGTCGAGGCGGCGCTTCTGCGGCTCGGTCAGGACCAGAACGTGTTCCTGCATCCGCCCTGCGTATGCGACGAGTGCGACGAAGCGCACGCCGCGTCGGCTAGATCCGTAGGAGCGGCTTCAGCCGCGAGCTCTTGATCCTTCTTATCGTCCAAAACGCAGTGAGAAATCTGCAGTTTCCGTGGAGCAGGTCCCTCGCTGCGCTCGGGATGACGGCATAAGAGCTCGCGGCTGAAGCCGCTCCTACGAAGAGCGGGTCCCGCAGGTCCCGGTGGCGAGACCTGCGGGCAATGCGCGATCAGTTGTGCCGCGCCTCCAACGTCACCTTCGCGAACTTGGCCACGCCCACCAATTTGATGTAGTACGTGCCAGCCTTCGGCGCGGCGATATTGATGCGCTCGTTGTTGCCCGGACGGGTGGAGCGGAGGTCGTAGTCGTCCGCCGTCGGCTCCGCGGCGAAGCTCACCAGCATCGTCACGTCGCCCGAGCCGCCGTAGGTCATGAAGCTCAGGCCGCTGGCGCCGGCTGGCACGTCCAGCGAGAACAGCAGTTCGGCGTCCTTGTCGCCCATTAGGCCGGTCACCGGCGAACGGTTGACGATCGGCGTCGCATCCGGCGTGCAGTCGTCGCCTTCGCAGGGCGGAACGATGCCGCCGAGCGCGGCTTCCGCGTCGACGATGCCCACGCCCAGCGGCGTGCTGCCCGGGATGCTGACCGGGAACGGACGCGCGGTGTTCTTCAGCAGCGTTTCCATTTCCGCCGGCGTCAGCGGCGTTTCGGCCGCGCTCTGCACCAGCGCGGCGACGCCCGCCACGTGCGGTGCGGCCATCGACGTGCCGGTCATGCCCATGTAGGTCTGCGTACCTTCTTCCGGCGCGGTTTCGCTGTCGTTGATGTTCTGCCAGACGTAGCCGTTGGGATTGCCGTCGACGGCGCCGCCGCCGCCCGGTGCGGACAGATCCACGCCGGCGCCGAAGTTGGAATAGTCGGCCTTGCCGCCGGTGACGCGCGTGGCGCCCACCGCGATCACGCCGGCGCAGCTGGCGGGGCTGAAGTTCGACATGTTCACGTTGCTGTTGCCCGCTGCGACCACCACGGTGGTGCCGTTGGCGATGGCCTGGTCGATGGCGAGCTGGTACTCGGAGCCCGCGGTGCAGGCGCCGTTGCCGCCCAGGCTGAGGTTGATCACTTCGGCCGGATTCTCGTTGGCGGGCACGCCTTCGACTTCGCCGCCGGAAGCCCAGACGATCGCATCGGCGATGTCGGACGTGTAGCCGCCGCAACGGCCGAGCACGCGCACCGGCAGCACCTTGGCTTGGTGCGCGACGCCGGCCATGCCGATGCCGTTGTTGGTCATTTCCGCGACCGTGCCGGACACGTGCGTGCCGTGGAAGCTGCTGGGACGGATGGGGCATTGGCTGCCGTCGTCGTTCCAATCGCCGTAGTCGTGCGCGCCGGGCACGCGATCGGCGGTTTCGCGGCGGGAGACGAACGGGTCGGTGATGAAGTCGTAGCCTTCCAGCACGTTGCCGTTGAGATCCTCGTGGTCGACGACGCCGGTGTCGAGCACCGCCACCACCACGCCTTCGCCGGTGGACGCGTCCCAGGCCGACGTGGCGTTGATGCCGCCGGTCGGATGGTGCAGGTGCCATTGGTATTGCGCGAAGTATTCGTCGTCCGGCGTTAGCATGGGCGAAACGGCCGTCTTGGCGCGCACCGGCTGGTCGGCGTGGAAGGCGCGCAGATCCGGTTCGACATGGGCCACCGACGGATCGGCAGCAAGCGTGCGCATCAGCGCGCCTGCGCTGGCGCGGTCGAGCTTGCGCGACAGCTTCACCACGTCGGCGCCGGTAGCGGTCTTGCGCACGTATTGCACCGATGCGCTGCCGGCGGCGGCGATGCCGGAACGGTTCAGCGCCGACTGCACGGCGCCGACCAGGCGCTGCTGGTTGCTGCGCTCGATCGCGCCCGGGCGGTAACGCACGATCAGACGGTCGACGCGTGCGTCCGGGTCCGGCGTGGCGGCAGCGGCTACGGCGCGCAACGGCGTCTTGCCGGCGGCGAAGGTGAGCGGCGCGGCTATGGCGACGACCGCGGCGAGCAGGCATGTGGTGGTGCGTAGGGACTTCTTGGACATTGCATCTCTCTCCAGGGTGATGGGAGCATCGGCCGTGCGGGGGCCGGACCGATGCCTTGTTGCGTGATCGAAATTCGGGAAAAACGGGCCGTCCCTGGCCCTAACGATGGACGCGAAACGCGCTGCCGGTCACCAGCCGAAACCGAGGCCGACGCCGGCCGAACTTTCCTCATCGCTGAAGGCGCCGCCGATGGTGATCGTGGCGCTGTCGTTGATGGCGCGCTGGTAGCCGACCGACAGTGCTTGCGCGTTGCCGGAGAAGCCGGCGCCGACGCCGACGCGGTTCTGCTTGTTCACGCCTGCGGCGCTGGTGGCCATGTTGATCATGGCCGCGTTCATCGCGCCCATGCGGTCGATGCGCTCTCCGGTTTCGTCGAAGCGCTTGCCGACCAGGTCGCGCAGGTCGTCGACTGCGGCCATCGGCGCCGCCATCGCTTCCTGGAAGCGCGCATCGGTGTAGGCCTTGGATTGGGTCAGCGTCTTGGCGTCGCCGGCATTGACCTGGCGGACATTGGCCGCGTCGGTATCGCGCGAGCCATCGGCGACGTTGGCGACCTGGCGCTCGTGTCCTGCGGAACCGACCGACACGGTGTTCGCACGGTCGGCCACCGAACCCTGTCCGAGCGCGACCGCACCGGTAGCGCCGGCGCCGACCTTTGCGCCTTGCCCCAACGACGTGCCCGAAGCGGCCTGCACGGAACTGCCTTCGCCCATCGCCACCGCATTGGTGCCTGCAACCGCGATCGTGCTGTTGGCGCCTACGGCCGTGCTGCCGTCGGCATGCACTTTCGCGTTGCCGCCGATCGCGGTATCGCCGGCGCCGACCGCGACCGCATTGCCGCCGATCGCGGTGCCGTTGTTGCCGCCGGCCGATGCGTTCGAGCCGACTGCGACGGCGCCGGTGCCTTGATTGACGCTGGCGTCGTCGCTGCCGTCGCCTGCGCCGTCCACGGCTACGTGGCCGCTGTTGCCGCCGCCCGGTTGTTCGCCGGGACCGGCGTCTTCGAGCGCAGTGACGCGTCCGTCCAGCGAAGACCAGCCGCGATCCAAGGCTTCCAGCGCATCGCCGACATTGCCGAAGGCACCGCCCATGACGTTGAAGCTGGTGCCGACGATGGCGCCCGCCGCGTTGACGGTGGAGCCGCCGCCTAGCGCATCGGCCATGCCGCGTTGCGCGCCGAACAGCTGGCTGCCGTTGATCGCATCGCCGCTGTCGGCCGAGACCACGCCCGCTTTGATATTGCGCAGCGCGGTGCCGTCTTCGCCGGCCAGGGTGAGGCTGTCCTTGTTCACATCGTCGTAGCTGACGGCGCCCTTCGTGATGCCGTCTTCGCCGACCAAGCCGGCTTCGCGCAATTGCCTGACGTTGACCGCATCCGTATCGGCCGTGCCCGCGGCGACGTTGGTGATCTGGCGCTCCACGCCGGCCGCGCCAACCGAAATGGCATTCGCGCGATTGGCTACGGAACCCGCGCCGAGCGCCACGCTGTTCGCCGCGCCGGCATAACTGCCGGTGCCGATCGCGGTGCTGTTGACGCCCGAAGCGCGCGACGAACCGCCGAACGCATCCGCGCCGGCCGCCGATGCGCGCGCACCGGCGCCGACGGCGACGCTGTCGTCCTCCATCGCGTTGCTGCCGAAGCCGACCGCGGTCGCGTACTGGCCGTCGGCCAATGCGCTGCCGCCCATCGCGGTGGTGCCGGTGCCGCGAGCGCTGCTGCGCGCGCCGGCGGCGACGGCGTACTTGCCGCTGATTTGCGCGTCGTCGTCTTCAAGGCCATCGGCCTTGAAGTAACGGTTCCCTTCCCCGACTTGATCGGCGACTTCCTGCAACTGCGCCAAGTTGACCGCGTCGGTAGCTTCCGTACCGGCTGCGACGTGGATGATCTGGCGGTCGATGGCTTCGACGTCGATCGGGAGCTGGCCGTCGTGCACGCGTGCGATCGTGCCTACCGACACTGCGTTCGCGCGGTCGACATACGAGTTGTTGCCCAACGCGACGGAATTGGAGACGTTGGGCGCGACTTCGCTATTGGCACCCAATGCCATGCTGCCGTCGGCGCCGGGGAAGACGATGCTGTTCCAACCCAAGGCCACACTCTGCGTGCCGCCGGTCGCCGCGAGACCGCCGAAGGCGAGGCTTTCGGTGCCTTCGGCAACGGACAGACCGCCCATCGCGATCGTGCGATCGCCGCGCGCCTGCGCCTGATTGCCGAGTGCCGTGCTGAACACGCCGTACGCGCGCGATTCCCCGCCAACGGCGACGCTCCAATCGCCGCGCGCGGTGCTGGCCGCGCCGATCGCCGTCGACGCTTCGCCGCTGGCTTCGGAGACCACGCCGATCGCGGTGCTGCCGTAGTTGGTGGCGCGTGCCGCAGTGCCGACTGCAGTGCTTTCCTGGCCGGACGCTTCGGTCGACCAGATCTGCTCTTCGCCGGTGTTGCCGTCCCACACCACCATCTGTCCGCCGACCGCGACCGCGCTCTGCCCGGTCGCCTGACTGCCGACGCCGTAAGCCGTGGCCCATTTCGCCGAAGCGGTGCTGTTGAAACCGGCCGCGGTGGCGTATTCGCCCAATGCGAATGCGCCGCTGCCGAACGCGGTGGCGCCCAGTTCCGACGCCGACGCCGCCGAACCGACCGCGGTGGTGAAATCGCCGTCGGCGCTCGCGCCCTGATCGTCGTCCTCGCTGCCGTTGGCGGCGACGTACTTCATGTCGCCGGCGACTTCGTTCAATTGCGCGACGTTGACCGCGTCGAAATCCTCGGTGCCGGCGGCGACATTGGTGATCTGGCGCTGGAACGGGCCGATCGGATAGCCGTCGCTGTCCACGATTTCGTACGCGCTGCCGACCGAAACCGTGTTGGCGCGGTCCGCGACCGAGTAAGCGCCGAGCGCGACGGCGTTTTCCGCCAGCACATCGCTCTGCGCGCCCAACGCCGTGCCGCCCTGCACGCGCGACTTGGCCTGTCGGCCGAACGCGCTGCTGTCCAGGCCGGCGGTGCCGGCGAACTGGCCGACGGCGGTGTTGGCTTCGCCGTAAGCGATCGCGTCCGAACCGACCACCACGCTGCGATCGTCCATCGCCTCGGACGATGCGCCGATCGCGATGCTGCGGTCGCCGTCCGAATGCGCCTGCACGCCGATCGCCAAGCTCTTGTAGCTGCTCGCGCGCGCGGTGGGGCCGACGGCGATCGCCATTTCGCCGGTCGCGGCGGAAACCGCGCCGATCGCGACCGTGCCGTATTCGCTGGCGACTGCGGCGACGCCGATCGCGGTGCTTTCCTGGCCCGAAGCGATCGTCGACCAGGTCTGCATTTCCTGGCTTTCCCAATCGAACACTTCCATTTGCCCGCCGATCGCAGTGGCGCTCTGGCCGCTGGCTTCCGATCCGACGCCGTAAGCCGAACTCCACTGCCCCGAAGCGGTGCTGTTCAGGCCGGATGCGGTCGAGTACGCGCCCAATGCCATCGCGCCGCTGCCCGTCGCCGTCGCGCCGTACGCCAACGCCGATGCGGCCGAGCCTACTGCGGTGGCGAAATCGCCATCGACCGATGCGCCCTGGTCGTTGTCGGCGTCGCCGGTGGCGGCGAGGTATTTCACGCTGCCGGTGGCTTCTTCCAATTGCGACAGGTTGACCGCATCGGTGGCTTCGGTGCCCGCGGCGACATTGACGATCTGCCGTTCCGCGCCCGCCGATCCGACCGATACCGTGTTCTCGCGATCGGCGACGGAATACGCGCCGAGCGCGACGCTGTTGACCGCACGCACATCGGTCTGCGCACCGAGCGCGGTGCCGCGCTCGACGCGCGCCTTGGCTTGGCGGCCGAACGCGCTGGAATACGCGCCCGCCGTGCCGGAGTACTGGCCGACCGTCGTGTTGGATTCGTCGTATGCGACCGCGTTCGCGCCGATGGCGACGCTGCGCGCACCTTGAGCCTGTGCGCTCGCACCGACAGCGACCGCCAACACGCCGTAAGCGCGCGACTGGTTGCCGATCGCGATGGCCTTGTCGCCGCGCGCGGTGGAGGCCGAACCCAACGCGAGCGTCTGCCGGCCGCTGGCTTCGGAAGTGGCGCCGAGCGCGATCGCGCCGTATTCGGTGGCGTGGGCGGCGGTGCCGACGGCGACGGCTTGCTTGCCGGTCGCCTCGGTGCTCCAGGTTTCCCATTCCCAGGTGGTGCCGTTCATCACCTGCATCTGGCCGCCGATGGCGGTGGCGCCTTCGCCGGTCGCCTGGCTGCCCGCGCCGTACGCGGAACTATTGCTGGCGGAGGCCACACTGTTGATGCCCGTGGCGGTCGCGTTCTTTTCCAGTGCGAACGCGCCGCTGCCCAGCGCGGTCGCGCCGAAGTTCAGCGCCGATGCGGCCGAACCCACTGCGGTGGCGAAATCGCCTTCGACCGATGCGCCTTGATCGTTGTCGGCATCGCCGCTGGCGGCGAGGTACTTCACGCTGCCGGTCGCATCTTCCAACTGCGCAAGATTGACCGCGTCGGTGGCTTCGGTGCCCGCAGCGACGTGGATGATTTGCCGGTCGATCGCTTCGACCGGCACCGGCAACTGGCCGTTGTGGTCGCGCGCCGGCGTGCCGACGGACACGGCGTTCGCACGGTCCGCATACGAGAAGCTGCCGAGTGCGACCGAGTTCTGCACGCCCGGTGCGACTTCGCTGTTCGCGCCCAGCGCCATGCTGCCGTCGGCGCCGGGGAACACGATGCTGTTCCAGCCCAATGCGACGCTTTGAACGCCGCCGGTCGCGGACAGGCCGCCATAAGCCAGGCTCTCCGTGCCTTCGGCGACCGCCAAGCCGCCCATCGCGATGGTGCGATCGCCACGCGCCTGCGCTTGATTGCCCAGCGCGGTGCTGAATACGCCGTACGCGCGCGATTCGCCGCCGACCGCGACGCTCCAATCGCCGCGAGCCGTGCTCGCCGCGCCGATCGCCGTCGACGTTTCGCCGCTGGCTTCGGAGACGACGCCGATCGCCGTGCTGCCGTAGCTGGTCGCGCGCGCGGCGGTGCCGACCGCGGTGCTTTCCTGGCCCGAAGCTTCGGTCGACCAGATTTCCTCTTCCCAGGTCGAGCCGTTGATGACGACCATCTGCCCGCCGACCGCGACTGCGCTTTGCCCGGTCGCCTGGCTGCCGACGCCGTAAGCGGTGGCCCACTTCGCAGTAGCGGCGCTGTTGAAACCGGCCGCGGTGGCGTATTCGCCGAGCGCGAACGCGCCGCTGCCGAACGCGGTGGCGCCGAATTCCAGCGCCGATGCGGCCGAACCGACGGCGGTGGCGAAATCGCCTTCGGCCGCGGCGCCCTGGTCGTTGTCGGCATCGCCGTTGGCGGCGAGATATTTGATGTCGTCGGTGGCTTCTTCCAACTGCGCGAGATTGACCGCGTCGTTGGCTTCGGTGCCGGCCTCGACGTGCGTGATCTGGCGGTTCTCCGGGAAGCCGTCCCAGTTCGGGCCGGCGCCCACCGACACGGTGCCGGCGCGATCGGCGACCGAACCCGCGCCGAGCGCGACGCTGTTTTCTGCCAACGCATTGGCGTAGAAGCCGATCGCGGTCGCGCCCTGCCCGTCGGCGAACGTACTGCCGCCGAGCGCGGTCGACCATTTCGAATTCGCGAACGCGCTTTCGCCGGCGGAAGTGGCGCTGACGTCGGTGGCGAATGCGTTCCAGCCCAGAGCGGTGGATTGAATGCCGGTCGCCTGCGCGGACGAACCGAATGCGGAAGCGCGTTCGGCCGATGCGGTCGTTCCTATATGGCCGAAATACCCGCCTGCAGGACGGCTGCCGCCGACGGCCGTGCTCTGATCGCCGGTCGCCTTGGCCATGTCGCCGATCGCCACACTGCTGGCGCCTTCGGCATTGGCGCGCGAACCGGCGGCCGTCGCCCATTGGCCGGATGCGGATGCCAGCGCACCCACCGCGGTGCCGAGTTCGCCCGCAGCCTGCGCGCCTGCGCCGAATGCGGCGGCGCCGATGCCGGAAGCGACGGTGACGCCTTCCAGCACGACCGGCTTGTTCGTTTCGGGATCGATGTATTCGTGGTGCAGCTCGCCGCCGACGGCCACACTGCTGGCGCCGGAAGCTTCGCTGAAGCCACCGAACGCGGCGCTATCGTCGCCCGAGGCGACGGCGTTGAAGCCGGTCGCGGTAGCATTCGCGCCCATCGCGAACGCGCCGCTGCCCAGGGCGCTGGCGCCGACGTCGCCGGCAAAGGCCGATTCGCCAACGGCGGTGGCATAGTCGCCGTCGACCGCCGCGGCATTGTCGCTATCGGCGCTGCCGCTGGCGGCGACGTAACGTGTCGCATCTTCCAGTTGCGCGACGTTCACCGCATCGGTGTCTTCGGTGCCGGCCGCGACATTCGCGATCTGGCGTTCGCTGCCGGCCTTGCCCACCGACACCGTGTTGGCGCGGTCGGCGACCGAATACGAACCGATCGCGACGCTGTGTTCGGCGGAAGCCTTGCTGTTTCCGCCCAGCGCGGTAGCGAAGTAGGCCGTCGCATCGCTGCCCGAACCGGTCGCGGTGGCGCCGATGCCGGTCGCCGTGGAATAGGCGCCCGTGGCCAACGCACCTTCGCCGTCGGCGTAGCTATTGGAACCCAGCGCGGTGCTGATCAGACCGTGCGCCTGGCTGGCCACGCCCATGGCGATCGTCGATTCGCCGTCGGCCTTGGAGATCAGGCCCACGGCGATGCTGTTGAAACCGTCCGCGCTGGCCGCCTCGCCCAGCGCCATCGTGTTGTCGCCCAACGCTTGCGCGTCCGGCCCGATCGCAGTGGCGAAACTGCCCGCAGCGTTCGCGCCCGAACCCACCGCCACGGCGTGCGAGCCCTCGGCCTTGGTCTTCACCCAGCCGACGAAAGTGCTGTACTGACCGCCGATGGCGACCGATGAGCCGCCCGCCGCCTGCGCGCCGGCGCCGACCGCTACGTCGCTCAAGCCTTGCGCCTGCGCGGTGTGGCCTACTGCCAACGCATATTCGCCGGCGGTCGTCGCCTGGGTGCCGATGGCGATCGCGCTATAGCTGCCCGCCGTGCTTTCGCGGCCCATTGCGATGGCGCCGTGGCCATCGGCCTGGCTGCCGGCGCCGACCGCGATCGCAAGCTCGCCGCTGGCGACGGCGTCGTCGCTGCCGTCGCCCAGGCCATCCACCTGCACGTAACGCGAGCCTTCGGCGGCTTGCGCATCTGCGGTCGGAGCGGCGGCGCATTCGGTGCCGTCCGCTTCGTCGCCGGCCGGTTCCAGGCAAAGCGGGGGCGTTTCCTTGGATGAGGCCGGGGTTTCTTCGCCGGCGTGGGCGAGGCCGATGCCGGGACCGGACAACAGCAACAACAACGCGGCGTACAGCGGCGTGCGGTTCATTTCTGATCGATCTCCAGGAGTGGATGGCGCGGGGGGGACTGCGACTGTCGGCAGGTGCTAACACCCACCTTCGACAGGACGCGAGACCCTTCCACGGCCACTCCTGACCGTCACTCTCAGTGCATTACTGTTTCGCTACACCGCGAATTCTTGTTGTTTTTCAGTTGGTTGCGGATGCATTTCGCGGTTGCGCCGATGGCTCAAGGGTGAGCTCGGCAGGAATCGTCCGTTCCCCCGCCAGGCGCCGCGCCTGGGTCAAAGCCGCGCGCCAGGGTTCGATCTGGCCCTCGGCGCGGAACAGCCGCAGCTGCAGCATGGCCAACTCGAAATCCCGCGTCGCCCACGGCGCCACCCGGCCGATCAGCGCGCCGGCTTCCCCGTAACGGCCCTGCGACAGCAGCCATTGCGCCTGCGCGGAGACGGCTTCGGCGATATCGGCCGGCGTGCCGCCGCGTTCGGCCAGGGCGAGCGCCGCGGCGAACTCGCGTTGCGCGTCCGGCTTTTCGTCTCGCGCCGCATGCCCGATCGCGCGGATCAGCAGTCCGGGCAAGGAATCGGCCGAAGGCGGCGGCGCGAATTGCGGACGCGGCAGGTCGGCCTCCGCTGCGGCCTGCAACCATCGCAATTGCGTCCATTCGCGCAAAGTCGGGCTTTGTTCCGGCGACCAGTCGCGCAGCGCGCGTTCGGCCAGCACCGCGGCCGAGCGGGCGTCGCCGCCGCGCCGGGCCAAGTCGGCCATCAGGTATTCGCGCTGGTGGGTTTCGGCCAGGATCGGCACCGCGGCGGCAGGCAGCAGCAACAACTCGCGCGCTTCGCGGATGCGGCCCACCGCCATCAGCGCTTCGGCGCGGCCCAGGATCGTCCTGGCGCGCACGGCGGGATCGCGGATGCGGCCGAGCAAGGCGTACAGGCGTTCGCTTTCTTCCAGCGCCGCATCGTTTTCGAGCAGGCCCAGTTGCGCGCTGGTCAGCAGCCAGCGCGCACCGGCGAGTTCGTTGACGGCGCCCATCGATTCGAACACCGGCACGGCGGCGCGGTAGTAGCCGATCGCCGCCGCAGGACGGCCGCGATCCATTTCAACGCTGCCCAGATTGGCGTCGACCCGGGCCACCGCCAGCAAGTCGCCGGCGCGCACCTGATAGATGCGCGCCTGCCCGAGATCGGCCAGCGCGCGGTCGAAGCGGCCTTGCGCCGAATGGGTGACGGCGCGGCCGGTCAGCGCCTGGCCCAGCTCGGCGGCGTAAGGCGTAGCCTGCAACAGCTGCACCGACTGGTCGAAACTGAGCTCGGCATCGGCGAAACGCCCCAGCCGCACCAGCGAGGCGCCGCGCGCATTCAGCAGGCGCGCATGGAACAACGGGTCCTGCGCGGTCTGCGGCTGCGCCAGCAGCGCATCGACCGTGGCCAGGCTGCGCTTGTAGTCGCCGGCGCGAAAATCCACCTGGCCCAGCCGGTAGCGCAACTGGGGCAGGTTGCGCTGCAGTTCGGGCGCTTCGTTGAGGATGCGGCGCGCGGTGTCCAGTTCGTTGGCCAGCATCGCCGACTGTGCGCGCAGCAGCCGCTCGGCCAGCGCGGGTGCGTCGTTCTTGTCATAAGGCAGGCTGCGCCCGAAGGCGGCGAGCAGGCGATCGGTGGCTAGGCGCGCGGCATCGATCAGACGGGCATGACGGGCCTGCGCACGCTGCACCGGCCGATCGCGATCCACCACTTCCAGATCCACGTGCCACAGACCTTGGCGGTGCGCGATGCGTCCGCTCACGCGGCCACGGCCCTGTTGCGCGCTGGCGCTGCGTTGCGCGATGGCGCCGAGCGTGGCCTCGCTGGACAAGACCCGGATGCCGGCGCGGCGCATGCGGTCGGCGACGAAATCCATCAGCCCCAATCGCGCCCAGGCGATGTCGCCCGGGCCGGTCACCTGCATCGGCAGCACCATGAAGGCGTCTTCGGCGACCGTCGCCTGCGCGGATGTCGGCGGCGCGCTGCGCAGCAGGACGCCGGCCAGCATGCCGATGCCGATGCACGCGACCACCACCGCCGCGATCAGGATCGGCAGCCTGCCTTTGGCGCGAGGCGGCAGCGACGACGGCGCGTCGGACGAGGCCGGCGGCTGCGCTTCAACGGATGCGGGCGCGATCGGCGCCACCGACACGGACGCATATTCGCTTTCGGCGCCGCCCTCCGGCGCGGTTTCCACCACCACCGGCGCCACCCAGGAAAAACCGTAGCGCGGCACGGTGCGGATGTAGCGCTGCTCGTGGCCGTCGTCGCCGATCGTGCGCCGCGCGCGCAGCACGATCTGGCCCAGTTGGGCGTCGGACACGTCGGCGCGGCCGAATACGGCGCGCACCAGCTCGTCGCGGTGCACGGCGCGGTCGCGGTGTTCGATCAGGCAGGTCAGGCACTCGAATACGCGCGCGGGCAAGGCGACGATTTCGTCGCCGCGCATCAACTCGCGCTTGCCCAGGTCTAAGCTGTATTCGCCGAAGCGGTACGCGACGATGTTCATGCTTGCGCGCAAAGCCGCGCCGGCCTGGCGGCGCAGCGGGCTATGTGATGATGAGATCCGTCCGTGGACTCCGAGTGGAAGGTTTGCGCGACCAGCGTCATCGTCCCGGCAATGTAATGCGGCCCCGATTCTACGTCGACTTTTCCGGCACCGCGTTCGATGACCACAAACGCTTCAGGTCTTGCGCATCCAACGGGCGCCAGCGGCCTTCTTCGAGCCCGTTCAGCATCAATCCGCCTACCGCCGCGCGGTGCAGCGCCTCGACATGGTTGCCCACCGCAGCGAACATGCGGCGCACCTGGTGATAGCGGCCTTCGGTGAGCGTCAGCCGCACTCGTGTGGGGCCCAGCGATTCCAGGCGGGCCGGCTGCAGCGGCGTCTGCTCCGATTCCAGCATCAGCGTGCCGCCGGCGAACAGCGCGGCCTCGTCTCCGCGCAGCGGCGCAGCCAGCGTGGCTTCGTAGACCTTGGGCAGGTGCGATTTGGGCGAGACGACGCGGTGCAGCAGCGCGCCGTCGTCGGTCATCAGCAGCAGGCCGCTGGTGTCGCGGTCGAGACGGCCGACCGTGGACAGCAGCGGCGAGCGCGCTGCGAAACGCGCCGGCAACAAGTCGTAGACCAGGCGGCCGCGGTCCTTGGTGGAGCAGGTGTAGCCGACCGGCTTGTGCAGCATCAGCACCAGGCCCGGCGGCGGATCGAGCGGCTCGCCGTCGATGCGCACGTCGCCATGCGCGACCGTATCGTCGGCGTAGAGCACCTCGCCTTGCGGATCGGTGATGCGGCCCTCGCGGAACATCGCCGCTACCTGCTTGCGGCTGCCGTAGCCGAGATTGGCGATCAGCTTGACCAGTTTCATGCGCGCATCCGCTTCATCGGCCGGCCTTGATCGCTTCGATCGCTTTGAAGCCGTCCTGTTGCGCTACCGTGCGCACGCTGCCGAAGCGGGCGTCCAGCACGGACTCGTAGGGCAGATGGCGATTGGCGACCAGCCATAAACGGCCGCCGGGTTTCAGCGCGTCCGCCGCCGCGGCGATGAACCGGCGGCCGATGTCCGGGCGGTCGGCGCGGCCCTGCGCGTGAAACGGCGGATTGCTGACGATGAAGTCGTAGCGTTGCGGCAAGCCGGCAGTTACGTCATGCCAATGGAAGCCCAGCGTCGCCGACGATGCGATCTTGCGCATATTGATGCGCGCCAGATCCAGCGCACGCGCTTCGGCTTCGTACAGATCCAACGCGGCCACGCGCGGATTGCGCGCCAGCGTTTCCGCGGCGAGATAGCCGTAGCCTGCGCCGAGGTCGGCGCCTACGCCAGCCAGGTCGTCGGGCAGATGCCGCGCGAGCAGCGCCGAGGCGGCATCGACGCGATCCCAGGCGAACACGCCGGGACGGCTGACGAAGCGTCCGTCGAGGATCGGCCGCGGCGCATCCAGCGCCTGCCACTGGGCGGCCAATGCTTCGTCCGCCGCGTCGTTCAGAGGGCCGGTCCAGAACACGCGGCATTTGTTCTTGGACAGCGTCTGCAGCGGGCCGCCGATGCGCGCCAGATCCGCTTCGCCGGATTTGGCGCCTTCGTCGTTGGCCATGCTCGCCACGACGATGCCGCCGGGTTGCAGACGCGAGATCGCTTCGGCGAACAAGGCGCGCGCTTCGTCGCGTTGCCTGGGCGGGAGCACCAGCGCCAGCGGGAAGCGGCGCTGCGTATCGTCGGTATCCAGACCGGAGCGCTGCAGGCGGTCGTACTCGGGCTTGAAACTCTGCACGCAGACCAGGCCCGGCAGCGGCTGGCGATGCAAAGGCCAGCCGTCGCGAGCGCGCAGGAATAATGCACCGTCGTCGGGCCAGGCCAGGGCGCCGCTTGCGAAAGGCAGGAGCAGCGTTTCCAGCGGCGAGTCGTTGCCGTCAGTCGACATGAGGCGAGTACAGGAATTTCATGCGGCGATTCTACAAGGCCGCGCGAACCCGCCCCCCTCTCCCGCTTGCGGGAGAGGGCTGGGGTGAGGGCGCGCGAGGTTTCAAATCGCGTCAAATCAATCAATGAGCGGCGCGTTGGACTTCGAACGTTTGACGCGACCTGCCCCTATCGCGTGCCCTCACCCAACCCTCTCCCGCACGCGGGAGAGGGCCAAAGCAGAGCGCAGCGCCTAAGCGTGATGCATTCGTCCATCGCGGCCCAAAAGCCGCCACGCAACATCCAGCGACCACGACAACCCCGCGCACACCGCGAGCAACAATCCCCAACGCACGATCCGTTCATCGACACCCGCGATCGCTTCGTTGCCGTACATCGCCAAAGCGACCACGCCCGACATCGCCAGCGCCACGCCGAGCAGGTTCAGCATCAACCGTTCGAAACCGGTCGCATCGCGCGCCGGCGCCGCGCGCGCAGCGGCCAGTCCCGCAACCTGGTGCGCGAAATTCTCGGGCAGCGATTCCGGCGGCGGCTCGCGCAGTACGCGCACGATCGTGCGGTAGTGCGCCTCGGGCGCATCGCCGCCCGCGGAAACGATGCCCAGACGTTCGTCGCGCAACGCTTGTTCCTGCGCCAGCCATTCGCGTTCGTCCAGCAGGGCGGCGTCGTTGCGGCGGTTCTTGTCGTTGATGTTCATGCTGCGACTCCCATCCTCGGTTCCAGCACGTCGCGCAATTGCTTGCGGCTGCGGAACAGGTGGCTTTTGATCGTACCTTCGGGCAGGCCCGTGATTCGTGAAATCTCGCCGATCGGCAATTCTTCCAGGTGATACAGCGTCAGCAAGGTGCGCTGCAGCGGCGGCAGGCCGTCGATCGCGGCATGCAGCAGCGCCGAGGCCTGCGCCTGGGTGTGGTCGCCTTCCAGATCGGAACCGTCGCCGACCGTCTCGACCACCGATGCGCCCTCCTCGTCCTGGCTGTCGACCAGCGGGATGCGCTTGCGTTCCAGATGCCGCTTGGCGACCGAATAGGCCACCTGTCCGATCCACGACTTCAAGGCGCTGTCGAAACGGTATTGGTGCAGATACTGGTGCACGCGCAGGAAGGTTTCCTGGCACAGGTCGCGGGCGTCCTCGGGCTGCCGCACCATCCGCAGCACGATGTGCCAGCACAGGCCCTGGTATTGCCGCACCAGCCGCTCGAAAGCGCCCGGAGCGCCCCCCAGCACGGCCTGGACCAGCGCGCGGTCCTCGCACGGGTCGGCCTGGGCAATCTCGTTACGGCGGTCCATGGCGATGGGATACGCCGGGGAGCGGTACGGTTGCAACTGCCGGGCCTGCAACCGGCCGCCGCCGGGCCGTATCTCTTGCACCGTAGACCACCCAACCCCGGAAAACCGCCATGGACCTGCCTGGAATCCTCGTACCGATCACCCTGTTCATCTGCATCACCTATGCCATCAAGGCGGTCGTGGACGCGCATCTGCGCCGCAAGATGGTCGAATCCAACGGCTCGCAGGAATTGCTGCGCTCGATCCTGGAAGGCGAGGAGGCGCGGCGCCGCCACAGTTCGTTGCGCTGGGGCGTGGTGCTGGTCGCGTTGGCGATCGGTTTCGCGCTGATCGAAGCTTTCGGCTGGACCGAACCGACGCCGGGCATCTTCGCGGTGCTGCTGGGCGCGACCGGCTTGGGCAACCTCGCCTACTATTTCGCGGCGCGCCGCTTGGGTTGAAAGACGGCCACATCGGAGCAGCTCCGCTCTGTAGAGCGGTGCTTGCTCCGCTGCACTTCGCTCTTAAGCCGTCATCCCAGCGAACGCTGGGACCCATGTTGCTCTTGCCCCCTTAGCCGTCATCCCGGCGAAAGCCGGGATCCAGGCCCGCGTGCTCGTGGGCCTCGCTGCGACTCGCGCCATGGACAAAGGCTTCCGGGCTGCGCCCGGGTCACTTTCTTTGTTGGCCCAAAGAAAGTAACCCAAGAAAGGGCCTGAACTGCGGTGCGATGCGTCGCGACTAAAAGTACGCCAGCGGCCTGGCTTTCGTCGCAGGTGACCTTCTTACGCAGGTACTAGATTTTGATTCGTAGCGTATGGGTGACGTGGCTTTTTGCGGATTTGCGCTAAGGAGTCGTTCTGGTCGATCGCCTCGGATCTGAATGTCGAAGCGACGGAGGAATCCCGAGGGCGGGCGAGCGGTGGCCAAGAACACGGGGTAGCCCCATCGCCGGGATACCTTCCAAAGGCCCTTTTTCTTTGGTTACTGTTCTTTTTGGGCCCCACAAAAAGAAAGTAAGTCGGCCGCGGTTTTAGCGGACGAAATCCCGGCCGGAACGGCCGGCAGGTCGCGAGAACCCCAAGCAAAGGCAGAGGAGCAAGCTTACAGAGCGAGCCACCGATCAGTTCTGCAATTCGCGCAGCGTCACCGACGGCGGCGCATCCAGCACGCGGCGCGTGGCGAAGAGGCCTGCGACGAGCGCAGCGAGCATCCCCAGGCCGCCGCCTACCGCCGCCAGCACCCAGTTCGGTTCCCACGGCAGATCGAACACGCGCGTGGCCACCACGCCGGACAACACCGACGCCGCAATCGCCGCCACCAGGCCCGACAACAAACCGATCGCCGCGAATTCCGACGCCTGCGCCAATCGCAACTGCCGGCGGCTGCCGCCTAGTACGCGCATCACACCGCCTTCGAGCAGGCGCTCGTCCTGACTGGCGCTGATCGCGGCCAACAACACCAGCACGCCGGCGGCTAGCGAGAACCAGAACACCACCTGCACCACTTTCGACACCTGGTCGCCGGTGCTGCGCACCTGCTTGAGCACCGCATCGACGTCGATCACCGACAGGTTCGGAAAGCGCTGCACCAGCGCGGCGGTGAAGCGTGTCTGCGCCGGCGGTACGCTGACCGCGGTGATGTAGCTGGCGGGGAAGCCGTCGAGCGCGCCCGGAGACGCGATCACGAAGAAGTTCGGACGGAAGCTTTCCCATTCCACGCTGCGCAGGCTGGTGATCGGCGCTTCGAACTTCTGTCCGGCGATGTCGAAGGCGATGCGGTCGCCGATCTTCCAACCCAACGACTCCGCATAGCCCTCTTCCACCGACAATTCCGGCTTGGCCGGTTTGCCGCTCCAGAACTTGCCGGCCACCACCTTGTTGTCGTCGCGCAATGCGTCGGCGACCGACAGGTTGAATTCGCGCTCGGCGCGGCGCTGCGATTCGCGGTTCTGGTCCGGATCGCCGCTGCGGTTGGCGTAATCGGCGCCGCGGGTCGGCTTGCCGTTGAGCTCCACCAACCGTCCGCGGATCATCGGCACCAGCGTCGGCGCCGGCACGCCTTGGCCTGCGATGAAGTCGCGCACCGCTTGCACCTGGTCGCTCTGCACGTTGATGATGAAGCGGTTGGGCGCGTTTTCGGCCAGCGACAGCTGCCAGCGGTCGAGCAGATCGGTACGCACGAAAGTCAGCAGCAACAACGCCATCAACCCCAGGCCCAAGGCCGATACCTGCGCGATGCTGGTGCCGGCGCGGCGGCTGACGTTGGCCAATCCATAGCGCAGGCTGCCGCGCAGGCGCGAACGCAGGCGGCGCACGGCGACGATCAGCCCCCAGGCCAGCAACGCGAGCACCGCCAGCGTCGCGGCGATGCCGATCAGCATCGCGCTGCCGAGCGTGGCCGAGCCCGCTTTCCACCACAGCAATCCGGCCAGCCCCGCGAAACCGGCCAGCGCCACCAGCCATGCGCTCGGCTCGGTCGCGTCCAAGTCGCGACGCAACACGCGCAATGCGGACACGCGCCGCAATGCGAGCACCGGCGGCGCGCCGAAGGCGAGCAGCACGACCATGCCCACGACGTAACCCTGCAGCGCGGGCAACCATCCCGCCGGCGGAATCGACAACTGCATCGTCTGCGCCAGCCAACGGCCCACCGCCCACTGCAGGCCGAACGCGACCAGCACGCCGATGCTGCTGGCGATCAGGCCCAGTAACACCATCTCGCCGATGTGGATGCTCGCCAACGTGCGTTGGCTCGCGCCCAGGCAGCGCATCACCGCGGCGCCGGAAAGATGGCGTTCGCTATGCCGCCGGGCGGCCATCGCCACCGCGACCGCGGCGAGCACGACCGACACCAGCGCGGCCAATCCGAGGAAGCGGCCCGCGCGGTCGAGCGCCGAACGGATTTCGGGGCGCGCCTCGCCGATGGTTTCCAGGCGTTGCCCGCGCGCGAGCGCGGGTCGCGCCGTCTTGACGAACGACTCGATCGCGCCGCTTTCGCCGGCGACGACCAACCGGTAACGGATGCGGCTGCCTTCCTGCACCAATCCGGTCGCCGGCAGATCGGCGAGGTTGAGGAACACTTTCGGCGCCACGTTGAAATAATCCAGCGCGGCATCGGGTTCCTGCACCACCAGCGCGGACAACCGCAATTTCGAATCGCCGATGCCGATCTCGTCGCCGAGCCTCGCGCCGAGCGTGTCGGCGCCGGCGCGGCTCATCCACACCGTGCCGGGCGAGGGAACGACGCCGGCATCGCGTTCGCCCGCATCGTCGACGATGCGGAAGCTGCCGCGCAGCGGGAAACCCGCGCCGAGCGCGCGCAAATCGCCCAGGCGCAGATTGGCCGCATCGCCTGCGCCGGCGCGGATCATGCTCTGGAATTCCACGGTCTCGGTGCGCTGCAGGCCGGCGGCGTTGGCCGCATCGCGGATCCGGCCGGCGATGGGCGCGTCGCCGCGCACCACCGCATCGCCGCCGAGCAGGCGGTTGGCCTCGATCGCCAACGCGCGCTCGGCGCGATCGGTGATGAAGCCGACCGCGGTCACCGCGACGACCGCCAGCACCAGCGCCGCCAGCAGGATGCGGATGTCGCCGGCGGCCAGGTCGCGGCGCAGTTGCCGCCAGGCCAATCCGAATAGGTTTGCCGTACGGTTCACGCCGGCACCAGCCGGCCGCTGTCCAACCGCAGGACACGGCTGCAGCGCGACGCCAGATGTTCGTCGTGCGTGACCAGCACCAGCGTGGTGCCGGCATCGTGATTCATGTCGAACAACAATTCGATGATCGCCTGCCCGGTATGCGTGTCGAGGTTGCCGGTAGGCTCGTCGGCGAACAGCAGCGACGGCCGTGTGACGAAAGCGCGCGCCAGCGCCACGCGCTGCTGCTCGCCGCCGGACAGCTGGCGTGGATAATGGCCGAGGCGTTCGCCCAGCCCGACTTTCGCCAGGATCGAACGCGCCGGCGTTTCCGCGTCGGCGTCGCCGCGCAGCTCCAGCGGCAGCATCACGTTCTCCAGCGCGGTGAGCGAGGGCAGCAGCTGGAAACTCTGGAACACGAAGCCGACCTTCTCGCTGCGCACGCGCGCGCGGCCGTCCTCGTCCAGCGCCGACATCGGCTGCCCGTCCAGCGTGACCGCGCCGCTGCTGGGCGTGTCGAGCCCGGCCATCAGCGACAGCAGCGTGCTCTTGCCGGACCCGGAAGCGCCGACGATCGCCACCGTATCGCCGCGGGCGATCGTGAAGCCCACGCCGTCGAGGATGGTCAGCTCGCCGCCCGGCAAGGGCACGCGCTTGCCCAGGCCGGTCACTTGCAGCGCTTGCGTGCGCTGGACTTCAGCTTGCAGTCCGATGGAATCGGCCATGATCATCCTTATGCTTTGCCTGGCTCTATTTTCGGGAGACGTCATTAATGGGTCTTAATAACTGGCGATATGCGGCATCGCGCGTCCCGCTTCAATGGGCCAGAAGTCTTGCCGCGCTGCTCCTGGCACTGGCCCTGGCCCCCATCGCGCATGCGCAGGCCGCGCGCCCGCAAGCGGCCGCGCCCGCAAGCGAGGCTACACGGACCGTGCTGGTGATGGGCGATTCGCTATCGGCCGGCTACGGCCTGTCCGCAGCGGAAGGCTGGGTGGCGTTGACTGCGGACCGCATCGCCAAGACCAAGCCGGGATGGCGCGTGGTCAATGCCAGCATCAGCGGCGAAACCACCGCCGGCGGCGCCGCGCGCATCGTCGACGCCGTGGTCAGGCACAAGCCCGCGGTGGTGGTGATCGAACTGGGCGCGAACGACGGCCTGCGCGGGTTGCCATTGCGCGAAGCCAAGGTCAACCTGGCGCGGATGATCGGCGCATCGCAATCGGTGGGCGCCAAGGTGTTGCTGATCGGCATGCGCATACCGCCCAATTACGGGCCCGAATACACGCAAGGCTTCGAACGCAACTACACCGCGCTCGCCAAGCAGTTCGACGTCGCCCTGCTGCCGTTCCTGCTGCAACCCGTCGCCAGCGACCGCGCCAATTTCCAGAACGACAACCTGCACCCGGTGGCTGCGGCGCAACCGAAGCTGCGCGACCATGTGTGGACGGCGCTGGAGCCGCTGTTGAAATGATGCGGTTAAAAAGCGTGCGAATGAATTCGCACCTACAAGATCTTGGATATTCGTAGGTGCGAATTCATTCGCACACTCTTCGGCTTTGCACATGCGGCACCCGCGTCGATTCAGGGCGACGCCAGAACCGCCGACCGCATCGGCTGCAAACGCCCGTAAGTCAGGCTGCGCCACAGCCATTCCATCGGCCCGAAACGGAAACGCATCAGCCACCACCGGCTGACGGCCATCTGCGCTGAGAACAGCAACGCCCAAACCACGAACCACGCGACCGTGCCGTAACCCGGGCCGATGCCCAACCCATAGCCGTAGAAGATCGCGCTGCACACCGCGGTCTGCATCAGATAGTTGGTCAGCGCCATCCGGCCGGCCGGCGCGAAATGGCGCAGCCAGCGCCGCCATCCGGCGCGCAGGTAGAGCAATACGAAAAGAGTGCCTACTGCGATGCCGAGCAGCAGCGGGCCGGCGAACGCCACCAACGCCATCCACGCATGCATGCCCAAACCCTTGCTCAGCCACGGCAATGCGGCACGCACCGGTTCTGCCCAGAACTGCAGTGCGGTGGCCAGCAAGCCCAGCGGCAGCGTCCAGGCGAGGATGCGCTTGAGCAGCGGCAGATGCTCCGCCGGCGCCTGCAACAGGCGCGTGCGTCCGGCCCAGTAGCCGAGCATGAACCTGCCCAGCGAGAACAGCACCAGCATCAGGCCGCCGAGCGGATACCACCACTGCAGCAGTCCTGCATTGCCCGCTAATGCCGAAGACAAACTCGGCTCGGACAATGCATCGAAGGCCTGCGTCATGACTTCCTGCCGCGACAAGGGCCCGGCGCGGGAGACCGATGCGAACCACGCGCGCACCGCGGTCGTGCCCGCCAATGCGATCGCGAAACCGCCCCAGATCAGCCAGTGCGACGGCCATTTCCGGCACAAGATCAGGGCGAATCCGGCCAGCGCGTACACCAGCAGGATATCGCCCCACCAGAACGCGGAATGCAGCGCGCCGATCGCCAGCAGCACGCCCATCCGACGCGCGAACACGCGCAGTCCGTCGCCGCCGCGCGCCTCGGCGCGCTCCAGTTGCATCGCGAATCCGAATCCGAACAGGATCGAGAACACGGTCACGGCTTTGTGCGTGAGCATCCATTGCAGCGCGTGCTTCGCGATCCGGTCGAAGTCGGCCGTCGGCAACGCCGCCTGCGCGGGCTGGGCGAGGTATTCGTATAGCGAGAATGCCGACAGATTGGCCAGCAGCACGCCGCAGAGCGCGAAACCGCGAAGGGCATCGACCAGGTCGTAGCGTTCGGCGACGGGTATGGGAGTGATTGCGGAGGCGGCGGTGTCGGTCATCGCGACACCCTAAGCCAGCGACCGCGGCTTAGGAAGAGCCAATCGCTTTGCAACGTCGACATCAACTCAAAAAAACCGCCGGCCGCCTTCCGGAAGAGTATTGGAAAGCGACCGGCGTATCGACCACCCCCACAGCTGATCGACGTGCATCAAGACGGAAATGCGAGATCGCTGCGGCCATCAAGATCTCAAATCGTGGATTTCACGTTGAGATATGCCAGATCACTTTGCTGACCCGGCTCAGGGGCGCACGCAGTGGCTGGCGCAGGAAGCGCAGCTGTCGCAAGGCCGCGGCATGCGGTACTCGTTGTAACCGGAACCTGCGTTAACGCCCCGAAACCGGCGTCACCCGCCACACCACATTGCCGACATCGTCCGCGACCAGCAGCGCGCCGCGCTTGTCGACCGCGACGCCGACGGGCCGGCCTTGCGCCTGCCCTTTCGCATCCAGGAAGCCGGTGAGCACGTCTTCGACGCCGCCGTTCGGCTTGCCGTCCGCGAACGGCACGAACACCACCTTGTAGCCGCTGGGCGGCTTGCGGTTCCAGGATCCGTGCTGGCCGACGAACGCGCCGTTGGCATAGCGCGCCGGGAACAGCTTACCGGTGTAGAACGTCAAACCCAGCGATGCGGTGTGCGAACCCAATGCGTAATCGGGCTTGATCGCCTTGGCGACCAGGTCCGGACGCGGCGGCTGCACGCGGTCGTCGACATGCTGGCCGAAGTAGCTGTACGGCCAGCCATAGAAGCCGCCGTCGCGCACCGAGGTCATGTAGTCGGGCACCAGGTCGTTGCCCAGCTCGTCGCGTTCGTTGACCGAAGTCCACAACGCACCGCTCTGCGGCTGCCAGGCCATGCCGACCGGATTGCGCAGGCCCGAGGCGAACAGGCGCTTGGCGCCGGTGCGCGCATCGATCTCCAGGATCGCGGCGCGGTCGACTTCGTTCTCCATGCCGTTCTCGGCGACGTTGCTGTTGGAGCCGACGCTGGCGTACAGCTTGCTGCCGTCGCGGCTGGCGACCAGGTTCTTGGTCCAGTGGTGGTTGATCGGGCCGCCGGGCAGGTCCGCGACCTTGCTGGGTGCGGCGGAAATCGACGTCTCGCCTTCCTTGTACGGAAAACGCACGACCGCATCGGCATTAGCGACATAAAAGGTGTCGCCGACGAGGGCCATGCCGAACGGCGACATCAGGTTCTGCAGGAACACCGTGCGCGTTTCCGCCACGCCGTCGCCGTCGGCATCGCGCAGCAGCGTGATGCGGTTGGCGCTGGGCGTGGCTGCGCCTGCGCGCTTCATCGCCGCACCCTTCACCGCGGCCTTCAGGCCCTTGCCTTGTTCGGGGCGCGGCGGCGCATTGGTTTCGGCGACCAGCACGTCGCCGTTGGGCAGCACGTACAGCCAGCGCGGGTGATCGAAGCCCGCGGCGAAGGCGTTCACGGCGAAGCCCGGCGCGGCGACCGGTTTTGCGCCGGCCTTCCAGCCGACGGCGGGCGCGATGTCGAGTGTGGGGATCAGCTGCTTCTTCGGCTCGGGCAGTACCGGATTCGGGCCGGTGCCTTCGCGCACATTCGTCTGTGCGTGCTCGCCGCAGGCGCAAAGCGTGAGCGAGACGGCCATGACCGTGGCGACCGCCAGGACTAGGCCCGCGCGAAACAGCCGACGGCGATGGAGCGGCGCCTTTGACATGGGGCGAGGCTGCCACGGCGACCGTGATCGCCGCGCGATGCATCACACGGCAGTGGCGGCGCGATGCTTAATGTTCGGCAACGACTTGCCCAGGCACGCCTACCGATGCCCGAAGGCCCCTCGATCGTCATCCTGCGCGAACAAACCGCCGCCTTCCGCGGACGCAAGGTGCTGCGCGTCGGAGGCAACAGCAAGCTGGACTTGAGCCGTATGCAGGGCTGCCGCATCGACGATTTCCGAAGCTGGGGCAAGCACTTCCTGATCTGCTTCGACGGCTTCGCGATGCGCGTGCATTTCATGCTGTTCGGCAGCTATCGGATCGACGACCCCAAGGACACGGCGCCACGCTTGACCCTGGATTTCGGGAAAGCCGGCAGGATCGATTTCTACGCCTGTTCGCTGAAGTACATCGAAGGCGATCCGGACGAGACCTACGATTGGAGCGCCGACGTGATGTCCGACGCCTGGGACCCGAAGGCGGCGCGGCGGAAGCTGGAGAAGATGCCCGGAACGCTGGTATGCGATGCGCTGCTGGACCAGGACGTCTTCGCCGGCGTCGGCAACATCATCAAGAACGAAGTGCTGTTCCGCATCCGGGTGCACCCCGAGAGCGCGGTGGGTGCACTACCGGCGCGCAAGTTGAGCGAAATGATCGCGCAGGCACGCGAATACAGTTTCGATTTCCTCGAATGGAAAAAGGCGTTCGTGCTAAGGAAGCACTACCAGGTGCATACCCGGACGATCTGCCCGCGTTGCAGCGCCCGGCTCCAGTACCGCGCCAAGCTCGGTACGCGGCAGCGCCGCAGTTTCTTCTGCGGCCACTGCCAGCGTCTGTATTCGCAGGTCGATTCGCCGACCGTCCGCGTTCAGCGGCAACGGAAATAGCTGGGAGCGTTGCCGGCGGTGTAACGGCGCTCGGCGCTGCCGTAACCGCTGCTGTTGCCGTAACCGATGCCGAAATCGCGCTCGCGATGGACATGGCGGACCGGGGCGGAGGTCTTGCCCGCAACCGTGCGGACGGGGGTCGACGGCAGATTGCGGGAGTTGCGAAGGGCGTTCACTTTGGGGCTCCTGGTTTGGTGTGCTGGTAGACTACAACACCAGAACGATCCCGCCATGGGCCGGAAGTCACCCCTCTGAAGTCATGGACTTACGATGCCCTGGCCCGGGCCGCGGCTTGGCGCAGGGCCTGTTCGAAGACCTCGACCGGCTGTCCGCCCTGCACCAATAAGCGCTCGCCCAGGATCACCGAGGGCACGGCGCGGATGCCCTGGGAGGCGTAGAACCGTTCCTGCTCGCGGACCGCGTCGGCGTACTCGTCCGAGGCCAGGATCCGCCGGGCCCGCTCGGCGTCCAGGCCGGCCTGCCCGGCCACTTCCGCCAGCACGTCGTGCGAAGAAACATCCCGGCCCTCGCTGAAATAGGCGCGCAGCAGCGCCCGCTTGAGCGCGAGCTGGCGCGCCTGGCCTTCCGTTTCCGCCCAATGCAGCAGGCGGTGCGCATCGAAGGTGTTGTAGACGCGGCGGCGCCGGCCCATATCGAACACGAAACCCAACTGCGCTCCGCGCGCGCGGATCGCCTCGCCGTTCTGCGCCGCTTGTTCGGCGCTGATGCCGTATTTGCCGGTGAGATGCTCGACCGCGTCCTGCCCTTCCGGCGCCATCTGCGGATTCAATTCGAAGGGCTGGAAATGGATCTCGACGGGAATCTCGTCGCCGACGCGATCGATCGCTTGCTGCAACGACTGCAGGCCGATCGCGCACCAGGGGCAGGACACGTCGGAAACGAAATCGATGCGCAGCGGTGCGTAGGGGATGCCGGAAGCGTTCATGGGCGTTGGCCGCAGTTGAAAGCCGCAAGATGCGGCTGCGGCGCGCCGCTATCAAGCGGCGCGCTGGAACGCTGAATCGCAGCTGCCGACGAAAGCGATCGAAAAACGCTTATTTGTCGGTCTTCTTGCCCATCATCGACTTATGGCCGGCCTTCATCTCGGCCTCGCTGACGCTGCCGTCCATGTCGCTGTCCATTTTGCCGAACATGGACTTGGAGCCGGCTTCGTGCTCGGCGGCGGAAAGCTTGCCGTCGCCGTCGGCGTCGATGGTCTTGATCTTGTCGGCGGATGACATCTCGCTATCGGTCGCCTGGCCGTCCTTCTTCATCGCCGCATGGCTGGCGTCCATCTCGGCCGCAGTGACGCTGCCGTCCTTGTCGGCATCCATACGCGCGAACATGGCCTTGGCCGCGGCCGCATGTTCGGCTGCGGAAACCTTGCCGTCGCCGTTGCTGTCCATCTTCTTGGCCATCTCGTCGCTGGCGTTCGCATAGAGCGGCAGCGAAATGCCGGCGATCATCAGCAACGTGCAGAACGCGTTGCGCGGGGGGCTGGGGCTGTTCATCTTCGTCTCCGGAGGCGTAGCGTGAATGCAGGCTGCGCGCGCATCCGTCACGAAGGCGTCAACTTTCCTGCGTGCGAACGCCGCAGCGGCTGCGACCTGCCGGGAGCGCGCTTGTGGCGCCGCCGGCCGTTCGCTCGATTAACCGTTCACCGCTTATTGCTGCGCCGCGTCAGCGATCAGAACGTCTTAGCGCCGTTCGCGGCAACCAGCAGCGAATACAGGGAGGAGGTGGCGGTGATGTACAGCCGGTTCCGCTTGTAGCCGCCGAACACCAGATTGGACACGCGCTCGGGCACCGCGATTTCGCCGATCAGCAGCCCGTCCGGCTGATAGCAATGGATGGCCTCGCCGGCGCTGCTCCATATGCGGCCTTCGGTATCGACGCGGAAGCCGTCGTAGCGCCCGGTCTTGCAGCGCGCGAATTCCCCGCCGCCGGAGAGCTTGCCGTTGGCGCCGACATCGAATACGCGCATCACGCCATCGCCCAGGCCGGTGTCCGCGACATACAAGCGCTTCTCGTCCGGAGAGAACGCCAGGCCGTTGGGCTGCGTGAAATCGTCCGCGACGACATCGACCGACCCGGCAGGATCGATGCGGTAGACATGGCGCGCGCCGATCTCGCTCTCGGCCTTGTGGCCTTCGTAGTCCGAATCGATGCCATAGGACGGGTCGGTGAACCAGACCGAGCCGTCCGAATGCACCACCACATCGTTGGGGCTGTTGAAGCGCTTGCCCTGGTAACGGTCTGCGAGCACCGTGATCGCGCCGTCGTGCTCGGTGCGCACCAACCGCCGGCCGCCGTGTTCGCAGCTGACCAAACGTCCCTGGCGGTCGAGGGTATTGCCGTTGGTGTAGCGGGCGGGCTGCCGGAACACGCCGGCCTGCCCGGAGGTTTCGTCGTAGCGCAACATGCGGTCGTTGGGGATGTCGCTCCACAACAGGGTACGCAGCGCCGGAAAATACACCGGACCCTCGGACCAGCGGCAGCCGGTGTACAACCGCTCGAGACTGGCGCTGGTGCGGATCAGCGGCCTGAATCTCTCGTCGTGTATCCGATAATCGCTTTCGGCCATTTTCGCTTTCTTGCCGCTACGCGTGACTGGGGCGTCATTCTAGGAGAAAACAAAAGCGAAGCATCGAATTTTCCGCCTTCGCCGGACGTTGCGGCACCGCTGCATCAGGCGTCGTACGCGAAGGAACGATCGGCCGTTAGTTTCGACGCCGTTCCGGGAACACCTGTCTGCCCAACGCCCGCTTACCCGATCTTGAACGCGCGCCAACGGCCGAAGCGATTCCTAACCTTGGATGCTTGCGGCTGCGTCGAAGGCGCTCAAAATCGGATTCACCGCTCGCGGATGGAGTATCGCCATGAAATTTTCATCTTTCGCGCCCACGCTGCTTGTGGGACTGCTGCTGGCTGCGCCGGCCGCGGCCAGCTCCGACGTGACCGATCCCAAGGCGCCACGCAGCCTGCCGGCCGAAGGACGGGTCGACGTCAGCTGGACCGACCCCGCGCAGTTTTCCGAAATACGGCAGAGCAACAACCGCTGGGAAGCCAGGCGCGGCGACTGGGTGCAGCAGATAGCCAAGTACGTGCGCAAACGCGCCGAACAACGCCTGCCGGAAGGCGACCGGATGTCGGTGACCATCAACGACATCCGCCGCGCCGGTCAGTTCGAACCCTGGCGCGGTGCCAACGTGAGTTCGACGCGCTTCGTGCGCGACATCTATCCGCCGCGGATCGAGCTCAGCTTCACGCTGACAGGCGCCGACGGCCGCGTGATCGCGCAGGGCGAGCGCAAGCTGACCGATCTGGCCTTCCTGATGAACACGCCGACCGCCGGCAGCAGCGACAACCTGCGCTACGAGAAGCGCCTGATCGACGACTGGCTGTCCAAGGAGTTCAAGCGGCCGGACGCGTGAGCGCCAGCGCAAGATCCGGATAGCGCCTGCGGACGGTGCGGCGCACGATCCGTGGCATCGATGCTGCGGATCGGACCCATGCGCGCTGCCGGATTTCGAATTGCCCTAACGATCGTCGCGTTGCTCGCGACCAACATGCCCGCGCGGGCGGATTGCGATCTCAGGTTCGCGCCGCCGGAGATCCAGGCGGCGGTGAGAGCTCATCGGGCTCAGGATCCTTGTGGGAGCGGCTTTAGCCGCGAGCTTTTTGAGTCATGTCCGCGCGAGCCTGATGGGAAGAGCTCGCGGCTGAAGCCGCTCCCACGAGAAGCGCGCCCACAAACGCCGCGCCACGGCGCCCAACAGCCCTAAACCGCCGCTTCGGCCTGCTCAGCCGCAGCGCGCTGTTCCTGCTGCTGCAGCCGCCACATCTGCGCATAGTGCCCGCCGGTCGCCATCAGCTGCGCATGGCCGCCGCGTTCGACGATGCGCCCGGCATCCATCACCAGGATCTCGTCGGCATCCATCACCGTCGACAACCGGTGCGCGATCACCAGCGTGGTGCGGCCGATCGCGATGCGGTCGAGCTCGGCCTGGATCGCCTTTTCCGATTTCGAATCCAGCGCCGAAGTAGCCTCGTCGAAGATCAGGATCGCCGGGTTCTTCAGCAGTGCGCGGGCGATGGCCACGCGCTGCTTCTCGCCGCCGGACAATTTCAAACCGCGTTCGCCCACTTCGGATTCGTAGCCGTCCGGCAGCGACACGATCAGGTCGTGGATGTGCGCCGCGCGCGCGGCGCGCTCCACTTCCTCGCGGCTCGCGCCCGGGCGGCCGTACAGGATGTTGTAGTAGATGGTGTCGTTGAACAGCACCGTGTCCTGCGGCACGATCGCGATCGCCCCGCGCACGCTGGCCTGGGTGTAGTCGCGGATGTCGCGCGCGACGCTTTCGTCGTCGGTGATCGCGATGCGGCCGGCGTCGACGTCGTAGAAGCGGTACAGCAGCCTCGCCAGCGTCGATTTTCCGGAGCCCGAATGCCCCACTACGGCCACGGTGCCGCCGGGCGGGATCTCGAAGCTCACGTCCTGCAATATCTCTCGCCGCGCATCGTAGGCGAAGCGCACGCGCTCGAACGCCACCCGCGGCTGCGATACGCGCAGCGGCACGGCGCCGTCGCGGTCCTGCACGTCCTGGCGCTCGTCGAGCAGGCCGAACAGGCGCTCCAGGTTGGTGAAGGCCTGCTTCACTTCGCGATACATCATGCCGAGCATGTTCAACGGCGCCGACAGCTGCAACAGGTATGCGTTGACCAGCACCAGGTCGCCGATCGTCATCGTGCCGGCGACCACGCCGGCGGCGGCGCGCCACATCATCGCGGTCACGCCGATCGCGACGATCGCGGTCTGGCCCAGATTGAGCACGGCCAGGGTCTTGCGGCTCTTGACCTGGGCGTTCTCCAGCCGCACCAGGTTCTCGTCGTAGCGGCGCGCCTCGTGTTCCTCGTTGCCGAAGTACTTCACCGTCTCGTAATTGAGCAGCGAATCGACCGCGCGTTCGTTGGCGTGCGTATCGGCTTCGACCGCGGCGCGGTAATAGCGCGTGCGCCATTCGGTCACCGAGAAGGTGAACACGATGTACGCGGCCAGCGTGACCAAGGTGATCGCGGCGAAGCCCCAGTCGTACAGCCAGACCAGCACGCCGGTGACCAGCAGCACTTCGAGTGCGGTCGGCAGGATCGTGTACAGGGTCCAGTCGAGCAGGTCGGAAATGGCGGTGCCGCCGCGCTCGACGTCGCGCGCCACGCCGCCGGTGCGGCGCGCCAGGTGGAAACGCAGCGACAACGCGTGCAGATGGCGGAACACCTGCAGCGTGACCCGCCGCGATACCCGCGCCATGACGCGGGCGAATACGACCTGGCGCAGCTCGGTGAACAGGGTCACCGACAGCCGCGAGGCGCCGTAGGCCACCAGCAGGGCCACCGGCAACACCAACAAGGTCGGTTCGACGTCCAAACCGTCGACCAGGCGCTTGAGCACCATCGGCACGGTCAGGTTGGCGAGCTTGCCGGCGATCACCAGCGCCAGGGCCAGCGCGATGCGGCCGCTGTAAGGCTTGAGGAAGGGCATCAGGTCGCGGATCACCTGCCATTCGCCGCGCGCCGTGGCGGCGCGGGCGACCGGGGCGGAGCCGATGGTGCCGTCGTGTTCGGTTTCGGGGGCGCTGGGGACAACGGGCTCGGCCATCCGTCCAAGATGGTGGCGCCGGGCATGCGAAGCAAGCGGAAGCCGCGCGAACGGTCCGTCCCGCTAGGGTCGCCCCTAGTACCTCCCGGCTGGCCCCGTGCCTATCGTTTCGACTATCCACGACCTGCGGGAGCGCATCGCCATGGGCGAGATCTACGGCGTCAATTCGCAAACCTATGCCCACTTGCCGCCGGAGGACCAGCAGGCGATCAAGCAGGCTTATCTGGCCGATCAGCAGGCCCCGGCCGAGGCGCCTGCGCCGACGGCGCCTGCCGCCGCGCCCGCGCGCACGCCGGCGGAAGCGACGACGCCGCAGGAAGCGGTGCAGGCGATCCACGCCTTGCCGGTGCCCGATACCAGCGATCTGGCCGGCATGCCGTCTTATGCCGCGCAATCGGTCTACGAAGGCCGCGCCCAGACCTTCAACCAGACCCGCGCCGAGGCGGCGCAAGCCGCGCTCGACCGGATGGCGCCGCAGCGCAGCGATTTCGCGGGCCTCAACGGCGCGACCGCGAGCTACGAGTACAGCCAGTCGCTGCAGTACTTCAACAGCGATCCCTATGTGCGCGAGTTGAACCGCATCGTCGCGGAAGCCACCGACAAGCCGAATCAGATCCCGTCGTATCTGACCGATGCGCCGGCGCGCGTCGATCCGCAACAGGTGCCGCTGCCGCAGATGCGCGGCGCGCTGGCGCTGCTGGGCGTGGACCTGCCGCCGAACGCCACGCCGGAACAGGTCGCGGCCGGTTACCGGATCCTGTCCACCGTGCCCGAAGACATGATGGGCGCGCTGATCAATCCCGGCTCGCAGGTCACCTTCAACACCGGCGCGGGCGGCTTGAGCACGCCGTCGTTCGTGCCCGTGCGCGGCGAAGCCGGCGTCGCCGTCGAAGGCAAGACCGAGCTTTCGGACGTGCAGACCGGCGTCAACTTCGAGCAGACCCAGCAGTTCCGCATGTCGGTGCAGACCCAGGGCGAGGCCGGCATCGATTTCGGCCGCACGCCGCTGGGCAAGCTGTACAAGTGGGCCGATCGTCTTGGTCAGTTGCCCGATTCGGTGCGGGCGCTGTCCGACAGCTCGCCGATGCTGAGCCGTTTGGTGCGCGGCCTGCCGGTATCGGGTTCGTACCATGAATTCAGCGGCGCGCGCCTGACCTACGAAGCGGTGGTGACGCCGCAGCAAGGCACGCAACTGGCGAACGGCCAACTCGAGGCCGCGCCCAATCCGCTGGATCCGCTCAACATGCCCACCGGCACCTCCGTGCTGATCCGCGGACAGAGCCTGCAGGGTTCGGAATGGGAAGCGGCCTACAAAGCGTTCACCGTCGGCGGCAGCACCACGAATCTGGAGGGCATGGGTTTCGGCGTGCGCCGTCTCGAAGGTTCGGTGGTCGAGGTGTATTCCGGTCCGGTCAAGACGGTCGAGAACGAAATGTTCCTCGGCCTGGGCCGCCAGGGCACGCTCGCGATCGGCCTGGCCACCGAACACAAGTCCGAGACGCAGAACATGTCGGTCGCCCGCATCGACCTGAGCACCAGCGAAGGCCAGGCCGCCTACCAGCAGTTCATGAGCACCGGCCAAGTGCCCGGCTGGAGCCCGCCCGGCGTGCAGCAATCGGGCACCACCAGCATCTACACCGGCGAGCATGCGGCCTTCATCGGCGTGCAGGTCGGCGGACTCGAGCTGGGCGGCAGCAGCGACAGCCAGCTCACCATCGCCCGCACCACTTGGCAGGACGGCACCATCGAGCAGCGCAATACCTATGCGCTGGGCAACAACCACGTCAGCGACGTGAGCTTCAACATCGGGCCGGATGGGAAGCCGATCGATGCGCAGACGCAATGGCGCGTCGTGCTGGGCAATTACGATTCCACGCTGACCTCGTATCTCAACGACGCCTACCATCGCGACCTGTCGAACCCGCAGTCCTCGTACGGCCGCTTCGACGGCGACCAGCACGTGCAACTGACCTTCAGCACCGCCGACCTGATGGCGCTGCGCGACCAGGCCCGCGATTACGTGCGCGGCCTGCAGGGCCAGGAGAAGCTGGACGCGCTCGACCGCGATCCGGTGGTCGCGTTCGGCATGGAGGAATCGCTGGCCGCGGCCAAGACGCCGGAGGACGTGTACCGCATCGTCTCCAACGATTTCTATCAGTTCCACATGGCCGAGGACCTGCTCGGCATGAGCCTGCAGACGGGCCGCACGATTCCCGGGCAGATGGCGATCCGCGACGCGGGCTGACTTGCTTTTTCCTTCTCCCCTCGGGAGAAGGTGCCCGCAGGGCGGATGAGGGTTCGGCGAAGCCACGAACGCTGGAACATTCGCGACTCCGCCGAACCCTCACCCCAACCCCTCTCCCGATGAGAGAGGGGCTAAGAACTTCTGATACGCCGTCAATCCTTTTCCTTGCCGATCACCTTGCCGGTATTGGGATCGATCTTGACTTCCACATCCTTGCCGGCCGGATCGTCCGCCTCGGCGTTCCAGATGCCGTCCTCGTAGTCGACGTCGTGCACGTTGGTGTATCCCGCCGTCGCCAGCGCGGCGCGCACGTCGGCTTCGCTCATGTTGGCGATCTGCTCGTCCGGATAGACCCTACCGGTGGCGGGATCGATGCGTACGTCGACCCGGTTGCCGTTGGCGCTGCGCGCGTCGGCCTTCCATACGCCGTCCTCGAACTTGACGTCGTTGATCTTCGTATAGCCCTGTTCGGTGAGCTTGGCGCGCACCTGCGGCGCCGTCAGCGATTCCTGCGCCCAGGCGGCGCCGGACGCGAATGCCAGCGCCAGGGCGCATGCGGCGAAATGCTTCTTCATCGCAACCTCCTTTCCACTTTGCCGGAGACGGAGTCTTGTCCGCGCAGGAACAATATCGCGTGAATAAAGCGGTTCGCGAACGAGTCCGTTCAGGCGCGCGTTGCGAGCGATGCGCCGCGCGGCATTGTCTCCGTTCATCTTTCGCTATGCTGTGCCCCATGACGCGCAGCACCGCAACGGGTAGGCCATGACCGTCTATGTCGACGACGCCGTCACCTTGTGGCGCGGCGAACGCTGGGCGCACCTGATGGCCGACACGCTGGACGAGCTGCACGCCTTCGCGGCGGCGCTCGGCATCCCGCGCCGCGCATTCCAGGACAAGACCAGCGGCGCGCATTACGACGTCACGGCCGCGTTGCGCGAGCGTGCGATCGCGCTGGGGGCGGTGGCGATCTCGCGGCATACCGACCGGGATCTGGTGCGTGCCGTGATCCGCAAGGCGAAGGCGCAAGGCCGCCACGAAAGCCGCTAGCTTTCGTAGGAGCGGCTTCAGCCGCGAGCTCTTTCCCAAGCTCGCGCGAATTCGGGATCAAGCTCGCGGCTGAAGCCGCTTCTACGAAGAGCAAACGGCTATGCTTGGCCGATGACGCCGCGCACCGTCACCGCCACCCGTTACGTCACGCCGCTGCGCGAAGGCGGCTCGATGCCGGCCGTGGTCGAGGCCGACGACGACGGCCTGTACGTGCTCAAGTTCCGCGGCGCCGGACAGGGCGCGAAAGCGCTCGTGGCCGAATGGGTGGCGGGCGAAATCGCACGCGCCTTGGGCTTGCCCGTGCCGGAAATCGTGTTCGTCGACCTGGATCCCGGATTGGCGCGTACGGAGCCCGATCCTGAAATCCAGCACCTGATCCGCGCCAGCGCCGGCCTCAACCTGGCGCTGGATTACCTGCCCGGCGCGGCCGCCTTCGATCCGGTAGCGGAGCAACCCGACGCAGTGCTGGCCTCGCAGATCGTATGGTTCGACGCCTACGTCAGCAACGTCGACCGCACCGCGCGCAACACCAACCTGCTGGTGTGGCACCGGCGGCTCCAACTGATCGACCACGGCGCCGCGCTGTACTTCCACCATGGCTGGGACGGCAGCGCGGCCAATGCCGGCAATCCTTTTCCGCTGATCAAAGACCATGTGCTGTTGCCGTGGGCGGACAGGATCGACGAAGCCGATGCGGCGCTGGCCGCGAAGCTGACGCCGGAGACCATCGCCGATATCGTCGCGCAGTTGCCCGACACGTGGCTGCAGGACGCGGACGCCTTCGCCGCACCGGATGCGCAACGCGCGGCCTACGCCGATTACCTGGTCCAGAGGCTGGCGCAACGCGAACGTTTCGTCGAGGAGGCCGTCCGTGCGCGCGCATGACACCTACGACTATGCGGTGATCCGCGTGGTGCCGCGCGTGGAGCGCGAGGAGTTCGTCAACGTCGGCATCATCCTGTCGTGCGAATCGAACCAGTATCTGGAAGCGCGGATCGAACTGGATGCCGCACGCGTGTCGGCGCTGGACCCCGGCATCGACATCGAAGCGCTGCGCCGCCATCTCGACACCATCCCGGCGATCTGCCGCGGCGGCGCCGGCAGCGGACCGATCGGCCAGTTGCCGCTGCGCGCGCGCTTCCACTGGCTCACCGCCAAACGCAGCGCGATCATCCAAACTTCGCCCGTGCACATGGGCAAATGCGCGGACATGGCCGCGACCATGGAACACCTGCTGGACCGCATGGTCCGCGTGAAGTCCGCGCCGTCCCCTTGAATCACGGGTCCGCGGTCGCATCTCAGTAACCGAACGAACGCCGAGGAAAGCGCCATGACCGCCTTCGATCTGACCCCGCCCACCGATGCGCAGCGCAGCGATCTGACCGCCGCGCTCAGCGACGAAGAACGCCACGTGCTGCTGGCGCACGGCACCGAGGCGCCGTTCTGCGGCGTATTCCTGGACAACAAGCGCGACGGCGTCTACACCTGCCGCTTCTGCGGCCTGCCGCTGTTCCGCTCCAGCGCCAAGTTCGATTCCGGCACCGGCTGGCCGAGCTTCTTCCAGCCCTACGACGCCGCGCACGTGCGCGAGATCCGCGACACCAGCCACGGCATGATCCGCACCGAAATCGTCTGCGCGCGTTGTGGCAGCCACCTGGGCCACGTGTTCCCGGACGGCCCGCCGCCGACCGGAGAGCGGCACTGCCTCAACTCGGTATCGCTGGGCTTCACGCCGAACGGCGATGCCCTGCCCGATCCGCTGCGGCGCGGCGGCGCGGAAGCGGCGCCTGCGGCTTGATCGCGCGCCAGGCGTTATCCTTTACCAATTCCACCCGACGCGCAGACCGATGTCCGACACGCCGCCCGACCGCCTTTCCAGCGACGAACGCAGCCCCTTCCACGATGCCGCCGCGCTCGAACGCGGCGTCGGCGTGCGCTTCAACGGCGTGGAAAAAACCAATGTCGAGGAGTATTGCGTCAGCGAGGGCTGGGTGCGGTTGCCGGTGGGCAAGACCTTGGACCGCCGCGGCAATCCGATGACGCTCAAAGTGAAGGGAACGGTGGAAGTCTATTTTCGCGATCCTCCCGACGCGAGCACGGACCTGTAACGGACAAGGCCGGCGATCGCCGGCCTTGTCGCATAAGCGTCGGGCTTCAACCGATTATTGGACGCGCGCGGTGGTGCCCGACTGCACGCGGATCTGCTTGGTCGGTACGGTCTGGCTGCCGTCGGCATGCTTGACCGTGACTTCGTAGATGCCGATCGGCACGCGGCGCAGGTTGTACTTGCCGTCCTTCTCGACGCTGATTTCGCGATGGAAGCCGATCGCCGGGTTGTGCACCACGACGGTATCGCCGGCTACGGCTTCGCCCATGATGTTGCCGGAGGCTTGTTGCGCCTGGGCGCCGGCGGTAACGCCCAGAGCCAGGGTCGCGCCTAACGCAAGGCGCTTCAGATGATTGCGGATGGCGGAGTTCATTTCGGTTCTCGACTGGTGTCGCGGTGGGGTGATTCTCTTTCCTGGCGCGTTTGCGGCGCCAGACAGGCAATCGCTCGATCGCCCGCGGCGATTCTAAACAAGCGATGCTTCCGGAAACCGTGCCGAAGGTCACCGCGACAAGGGCGCATCATGAACGGTCCGCTGCAGCTTCAGCGCCGATCGAGCGTAGTGCGCAACACCGTCAACGTGGTGACGTCGTCGACGCCCTTGAGCATCGCGATGGCTTCGCGCAAGTCGGCCAGCTGCCCCGGCGTATCGGCGCATACCAGCACTACCAGATCGATTTCGCCGGCCACGCTGAACGCCTGTTGCACCTGCGGCAACCGCGCGAGCGAAGGCATGACATCGTCGCAGCTGAACCCGTCGGCGTAGCGCAACAGCAGCCAAGCCTGCAGGGGATCGCCGCCGCTGCCCAGACGCACGGTGTATTGCGCGATCACGCCTGCGTTCTCCAGGCGTTGCAGGCGCTCCTGCACGGTGCTGCGCGACAGGCCCACCGCCTTGGCGAGCGCCACCGTGGACAGCCGTGCATTGTCCTGGAGCAGCGCGATGAGCTTGCGGTCGATATCGTCGAGAGCTTTCATGCCGCACCGTTTTCCTGGAGGTGCGCCGGCGGATCGCCGGCGCCGCCGGCATTGTGCCGGGTTGAGACCGGCAGATGCGAACCGGCACAGTGCCGCATCCGCCGACCCGAGCAAAAACCGATGCCCTTCCCCCGCTTCGCGGCGCTGCCGGCGCCGCCGTACTACGCGGTGATCTTCTCTTCGCAACGGAGCGGCGTGGACGCGGCAGGCTACGAAGCCGCCGCGAACCGGATGGTGGAACTGGTGCAGGAACAACCGGGCTTTCTGGGTTTCGAGTCCGCGCGCGACGCCGCCGGTTTCGGCATTACCGTCGCCTATTTCGAAAGCGAAGCGGCGATCGCGCGCTGGCGAGACCACGCCGAACACATCGTCGCGCGCCGCAACGGAAATAACCACTGGTACGAACACTTCGAACAACGCGTCGCCCGCGTCGAGCGCGCCTACGGCGGCGTGCGCCGCGACCACGATTGACGCCCCAGGACGACATCGCCATGACTTTGGACAAGACCACGGTACTGATTCCCATCGATGTGCAACGCGGTTTCGACTATCCGCCGTGGGGCCGGCGCGGCAATCCCGCCATGGAAGCCAACGGCCGGCGCCTGCTCGCCGCTTGGCGCGCCAGCGGACGTTCCTTGATCCACGTGCGGCACGATTCGATCGTCGAGGGTTCTTCGTTGCGTCCGACGCATCAGGGCAACGCGTTCCGCGAAGGCTTCGAACCGCTGGCGGACGAACCGGTCGTCGGCAAATCGGTCAACGCCGCGTTCATCGGCACCGACCTGGACCTGCGGCTGCGTCGCCTCGGCGCGAGCGGCGTGGTGCTGTTCGGCATCAGCACCGACATGTGCGTATCCACGACCGCGCGCGTGGCCAGCAACCTGGGTTACCGCACGACCGTCGTCGGCGACGCCTGCGCCTGCTTCGATCTGCCCGATGGCGAGGGCGGCACCCTGGCCGCGGAAGACATCGGCCGCGCCCACCTGGCCACGTTGCGCGCGGAATTCGCCGACGTGCTCGACACGGACGATCTCATCGCCCGGCTGTAGCGATCGCGGCGTCCCGCCGGCGGGACAATCCCTGCATCGCATGCGTGGCCGTGAACGGCGAATGCGGCACCGGCCACCCGGCACTTGACCGCGGACACGCATCGCTTTACTTGTGTCGGCCTGCCTGGAGGACGCCATGCAATTCCTAGCCCTGATCTACAACGACGATTCGCTGCTCGAAGGCCTGCCGCAAAGCGAGGCCGACACCATGATGCGCAACTGCTTCGCCCATGCCGACGAGTTGCGCGCCAGCGGCCGTCTGCTCGAATCGCAGCAGCTGGAGGCGGCGAAAGCGGCCAAGACCGTGCGCATCCGCAACGGCCGCACGACTGTCGTCGACGGACCGTTCGCCGAAACCAAGGAGATCCTGGGCGGCTTCAACCTGATCGAGGCGGCGAACATGGAAGAGGCCGTCGAGATCGCATCCAAATTCCCGTGGGCCAGCACCGGTTGCGTGGAAGTCCGCGCGGTGAAGGACCTGGATGTGGTCAGGCGCGCCGTCGGCGCCTGATCGCCGCAGAACCGCCCCATTCGATGGGACCGGGCCGTCTGCGACGGTTCGGCGCCCGCAAACATCCATTCGGACTGCTGCCGCTATCGTTGCGGCGATCGCGGGGAATGGAATGCGGGAATTCATCGCTGGATGGCTTTTGTTGGCCGCAGCCGCGGCGCAAGCGCAGGACCATGCGCGCGAAAGCTGGGTCGTCGCCGTCGACCTGTGGGGCAACCCGGTCTACCAGACGCTCGAACTCGCGCAGGACCGCGGCGCACTGACCGGCACGCTGGACGGCGACGCGTTGCGCGGCATGCGCGACGGCAACCGGATCCGTTTCACCGTTACCGATGCCAACCGGGCGAGCGCCACCTATATCGGCAACATCGAAGACGATGCGTTAACCGGCACGGTCGACATGCCGGACACCAACGATCCGAAAGCGCGCGCCAGCCACGCCTTCCGCGCGCAACGCATACCGGCGCGTCCGCCGGGCCCGCCGCGGCGTCACGTCTACGCGCCGGATTCGTATTCCAACGAATTCTCCCCGCACCGCAAGCCGGTGCTGACGATCTGGCCCAAGGACAGCGTGCATACCACCACGCTCGATTCGGGCGGCGTCGACGAGAAAGGCATTACCAAGGCCTTGTTCGGCAATCCGCAGACCGGACCGTTCTTCGTGGCCGGCGCGCAGCCCGGCGACACGCTGGCGATCAGGATCGATCGCTTGCGCCTGAACCGCGGCTACGCCGACAGTCTGGACGGCATCGTCGGGCGCGCGCTCGGCCCGGGGCTCGCCGCCAAGGCCGGCGATCTGGGCAAGCCTGTGCGCTGGACGCTGGATCGCACGCGCGGCGTCGCCTATCCCGCCGGTGCCGCCGGCAAGCTCAAGCAATTCAGCGTACCGCTGCGACCCATGCTCGGCGGATTGGCTGTGGCGCCGGGTTTCGGCTCGGCGCCGATATCCACCGGCGACACCGGCCGCTTCGGCGGCAACATGGACTTCAACGAAGTGATCGAGGGCAATACCGTCTATCTGCCGGTCATGCAGCCCGGCGCGTTGCTGTACCTGGGCGATGCGCATGCGGCGCAGGGCGACGGCGAGACCTCGCAATACGGCTTGGAAACGTCGATGGACGTCGAGTTCACCGTCGACCTGCTGCGCGGCAAGTCGATCGCGATGCCGCGCGTGGAATCGCCGACGCAATGGATGGTGCTGGGCCAGGCCGGCTCGCTGGACGATGCGCTGCGCGCCGCGACCGGCGGCATGGTGCAATGGCTGCAGCAGGATTACGGCCTGACGCTGTCCGAATGCGCGCAGATCCTCGGCAGCGCCGTGCAATACCAGGTCGCCAACCTGGCCGGACGCAGCGTGGGCGTCGTGGCGAAGCTGGACAAGCAGCGTCTGGCCGGACTCGCCAGGATGCCGGCGAAATAGCGCGTTACCGGTAACCCGAATCCGCGTCCTGGCCCGTGCGCAGCGCGGAGTCCGACGGGAATTGCGCGCGGCTGGGCAGCGACGACAGCGCCACCGTGTTCGCCGACTTCGGACCCGACTGGTCCATCGCCGCCGCTGCGCCGCGCTGCGCGGCCTTGTGCGGAATGCGCCACAGCTCGTCGGGATCGTAGTACGAAGGACCGCGCGTCCAGCGCGCATGCCCGGACTTGGCCGCCTCGGGTATCGCCAGGCGATGATCGCCGCGGGTCTGGTACAGCGGCGTCCACAGGCCTGCGTTCGCATCGGCGGACAGACAGACGAAGTAATGCTGCGCGGCGGCAGCGTCGCGCGGCTCGACGGTATGGCTGGCGCCGAACTTCAGCAGGACTTCGGGATACATATGGAGCACCAGCCCGGGGGCATGGGTGTGCGACATGGTTCGGGGACTCGGGGAAGGAGCGACTTGAAGATCGCGGGCGCCGGCACTGGACGGCTGGCGGCGTAGGCGTGCTGCCGCCATGGTAGTCCTTCCGCGCCTGGCGCATGTGACGCCGGCCGCACAGCCGCCTGAATAGAGGACCCTGACACCTTGTCCCGGCGTTACGCCTCGGAACCGACCACGACCGTGCCGCCCCAGCCGTCCGGCATCTTGATCGCCACGGCGCGGCCGGTGGCCTGCTGGCGTTCCGACGCGCGCATGTACGCGGCCATGATGGCCTTGGCCTTGGTGGCGAAAGTTTCGGATGCGGTGCTGTCGTCGGCGACGCGCCAGCCGATTCCCGAAGATTCGATGACGATCAAATGGCGTTCCATCGCGACCCCCTTGCGTGACGGGCATTGCAAGCGGAATCAAGATGCCGTCACAGTTGCCTGGATGGCATAGGCTAAAGACGTGGGCGGCTGTAGGAGAACTCCTACAGGCGGGCAGGCCGCGGCGGCTGTCGACAGGCGCGTTCACCCCTCTTTAGCCAGTCGTCGGACTAGCCGTAAGTGGGTGATCGGTCCTGCATCGGCGGGTGTAACGTTCCCGTGCCGGCTATCGTGGCCGATGCTGTCCGAATCCGGCGAGCGCCCCCGCTCCCCGTCCTTTGTAGTGCCCTCACCTACCGGAGGAAACCGTCATGACTTCCGCACCGAAATTCGCGGGCGCCGCGCTCGGCGCCGCACTGCTGCTGTCCGCGCCGCCCGCACCGGCCGATGGCGGCGGCGGTGGCGGAAACGTGCAGCCCAACAGCGCCCCCAGCATGAGCGCGCGCAGCTACGACCCGACCGCCGAATACAAGAAAGGCCTCGAGGCCCTGCAGGCGCAAAACTACAAGGACGCCGACCGCGCCTTCGGACGCGTGCTGCAATCGCTGCCGCGCGACCCCAACACCAATTACATGGCCGGTCTGGCGCGTGCCGGCCTGGGCGAATTGAAGCAAGCCAGCCGCCTCTTCGAAAAAGCGATCAAGTACGACGACAACCTGATCCCGGCGCACCAGGAACTGGGCATCGCCTGGGCCAAGCTGGAAAAGCCCGACAAGGCCAAGGCCGTACTCGACGATCTCAAACAGCGCGCGGCGGCCTGCGCCGACGCCTGCCCGCAGGCCGCGGACCTGAAAGCCGCCATCCCCGCGGTCGAAGCCGCGCTCGGCGGCCCGCCCACGTCGCAATTGCCCGCAGCGCAGGATGTGCTGGCCGCCGGCGACGAACGCGGCGATCGCGCCTACCTGCAAGCGGTGTCGCTGATCAACGAGAAGAAGTACGAAAGCGCGATCGCCGCGCTGAACGATTCGGCGCGCACCTTCGGCCCGCATCCGGACATCCTCACCTACCTGGGTTACGCCAACCGCAAGCTCGGCCGTTACGCCGTCGCCGAAGACTATTACCGGCAGGCGCTCGCCGCCGCGCCGGATCACCTGGGCGCCACCGAATATTACGGCGAATTGATGGTGGAACGCGGCGACCTGGCAGGCGCGAAACGCATGCTCGCCAAGCTGGAGAACGTCTGCAGCTTCGGCTGCGCGCAGGCGGACGAACTGCGCCGATGGATCGCGGCGGCGAAACCCGACGCTTCCTGACCGGCGCGTTGCTGGCCGCCGCGTGCGCATCCGCGCTAGCGGCGGCGGCGACGCAGGCGCCGCTGCGCGCCGCGCGCTGGCTGCCGCCCGAGCGCCGGCTGCCTGCGCTCGCGCAGGCGCCGAGCGAATGCCTGGCGCCGAACGACGATCCGCAAACCGCGCGCCGCATCGCGATCGGCCGCGCCGCTTTCCGCACGCCTCTGCTGCTCGGCGGACAAGCCGCGCGCGCCGGCCTGTCCTGCGACAGTTGCCATCGCAACGGGCGCGGCAATCCCGATTTCAGTTTCGCCGGCTTGTCGGGCGCACCCGGCACGGCGGACGTGACTTCGTCGCTGATGAGTTCGCACCGCGGCGACGGCGTCGACAATCCGACCGCCATCCCGGACTTGGCCGGCCCCGCGCAAACACTCAAAGTCCCGAAAGCACGCGAGGGACGCGCGCTGGAAACCTTCGTGCGCGGCCTGATCGTCCAGGAATTCGATGGGCCCGAACCCGCCGCCCTGACTCTGGACGGCATCGCCGAATACGTGCGCGCAGTGTCGTCGCAGGCATGTCCGCCGGCGCAGTCGCAACCGATCGCACTGGCGACCTACCTGTCGGACGCGCGCGCCGCTGCGCAAGCCGCGCAATACGCGCTCGACGCGCGCGATCCCGCCACCGCGCACCTGATGCTGTCGGCCGCGCGAACGGCGTTAGGCATGATCGACGAACGCTATGCGGCGCCGGAGTTCGCGCGCGAACGGCGGTTCCTGCGCGACGCGGACCTGGAACTGGCCGCCCTGCAACATGCCGTCGGTGCCGGCCGGCCCGATGCGGCCTCGCGCATCGCGGCGTGGCTGGCGCGCATGCCGCGCTGGGGCGATCCGTTGCGCGATCGGGAACCGGAATCGCTGTTCGACCGGACGCGACTAGCGGCGGCGCTCGGCGGAGCGTCCGCTGCGCGCTCGCCCGGCGAATAACGACTGCAGGCGCAACGCGTCGCCGATCGCATGACCCAATGCGGTGTTGTCGAAGATGATCCAAGGTTCGGTTCCGGACATCGATTCCGCAGCGACGTCCGCGGCCAGCGCGCGCAGCGCCGCGTCCTCGTAAGCGCTGTAGTACATGCGCGGCGAACCATGCCAGCGCCAGTAGCGCCACGTTCCCGTCCCGGCTGCGACTGCGGCTTCATCGCACAGCGCAGGATCGGCTCCGACGCGCGCGATGCGGTAACGCCGCCAGAGCGCTTGCGCCGCATCGGAAAACCAGCTGCGGTGGCGGGGCTCGCAGGCGATTCGCGCGGAAGACCGCCGCCTTAGCATCCCGAAAAAATTCGCCGCGATCCGGGCATCGAACGCCAGGCTCGGCGGCAACTGCACCAGTACGCCGCCGAGCTTGTCCCCCAGGCCGCCGATTTCCTCCACGAAGCGATCCAACGCGGCGCCAGTCCGCTCCAGCCGCAGGTCATGGGTGATCGTCCTGGGCGCTTTGACCGAAAACCGGAAATGCGCCGGCACCGATCGCGCCCAGCGTTCGTAAGTCTTGCGCTGGTGCGGCCGGTAGAAGGATGAATTCACTTCCACCGCGTCGAACCGGGTCGCATAGCAGGCCAGCACGCTGTCGCCGGCGCCGAACAAGGGCCGATGCCGGGCTGGAATGGACCAGCCGGCGCAACCGATGCGCGGCATCGTTTTCATCCCGGCATATTCGGTATCGCCAGCATGGCCGCATGACAGCAGACGGGGTTCGCTGGCGGCGTGAACGGGCCCGATCCCCAGGATCGGCGAGGGCCGGTCGCCGCCGGCGATTTTTCGCAGAAGCTTGTCGATTCCGGCAGGCGCGGTTCGTCGCCCTTACAAAGCCCGACATTCGGCGACGAGCGCCGAGGGGCCCACCGGAGAACCGACATGCTCACCACCACTTTGGCCATCCGCGCCGTGCTGGCGCTATTGCTATCCGCCGCTTCCTTCACCGCCTTGCTGCGCGATCCCGCGGCAGCGGTTCCCGCACCGGCTTCCGCGCAGGAAAGGAGCGACATCGCGCCGCCCCCGGCCTACCGCACCGCCGTCGAGGCCGGCACGGCCTACGCCGTGATCGATGCGCCGGTTTCGGCCGGCCGCATCTGCCGCTGAACGCAGCCGTGCGCAGGCGGGCCGCTTCGATGACGATGACGCGGCAGATAAGGCAGCGCAGGCTGCGTGTCAGCAAGCCTCTTCGGCGATGCGCAGCCGGCGCGCATCGCGCACCGCCCAGGCGTAGATGAGCAATCCGCCGATGGCGGTGGCGGCGCCGACGTAGCCGGTCGATGTCCAACCGTAACCCGCGGTGATCGCCATGCCGCCGAGCCATGGACCCAGCGCGTTGGCGGCATTGAATGCGGAATGGTTGGATGCGGCCGCCAAGGTCTGCGCGCCGCCGGCGACATCCATCAGATGCGCCTGCAGCACCGGCGCCAATGCGCCCATGGTGCCGACCGCGACCACCGCCGGCAGAATCGTCCACATCGAATGCGCGGCGAACGGGAACGCCGCCAGCAGCAACGCCGACCACACCAGCACGATCGCGGCCGCCCGGAACTGGAACCGGTCGAACAACCAGCCGCCGGCGAGATTGCCGATGATGCCGCCCACGCCGAACGCCACCAGCCCGAACGGCGTCCACGACTCCGGTACGCCGGTCACGTGGATCATCGTCGGCGCCAGATAGCTGAACACGCAGAACATGCCGGCGAAGCCGATCGCGCCGATGCCCATCGCCAGCCATACCGGGGTGCGGTTGAAGTCGCGCAGTTCGCGGATCGGATCCTGCCGCGGCTCGTTCGGATCGGGCGGCAGCGTGCGCGCGACGAGCACCACGGTCAGCATCGCGATCATCGCCACCAGCACGAACGCGTAACGCCACTCGAACGTCTGGCCGAGCCAGGTCGCCAAGGGATTGCCGATCAGCAGCGCGATCGCCAATCCCAACAGCACCCGGCTGACGGCCACACCGCGTTGTTCCGGCGGGCTGATCGACGCGGCCACCAATGCGGCCACGCCGAAGTACGCGCCGTGCGGCAGGCCGGCGATGAAGCGGAACAGCAGCATGGCGTGGTAATTCGGCGATAGCGCGCTGGCGATATTGCCCAGCGCATAGAACGCCATCAACGCCAGCAACAACGGCCGCCGCCGCATGCGCGCACCGAGGATCGCCAGCAGCGGCGCGCCGATCACCACGCCCAGCGCATAGGCGCTGATCACGTGGCCGACCTGCGGCTCGCTGACCGCCAGCCCGCGCGCGATGTCGGGCATCAGCCCCATCACCACGAATTCGCTGGTGCCGATGGCGAAACCGCCCATCGCCAATGCGAACAGGATCAGCTGCACGCCGCGCCGGGTGAGGGGTGATGCCGATGCGGTGCCGGTGGCCGCCATGAAGTGTCCATAGAAAGGGGTGACGGTTATTATTGTGCATTGCAGCATCCATTAAAACCGCTATTCGCACACCACTGTGTCGCGTAGCCCGGGTAAGGCCGAAGGCCGCACCCGGGAATCGCGGCGCGACCTGGTCCCCCGGGTGCGCTGCGCTTACCCGGGCTACGAGCGGGCTACGAGCTTGTTCCGGTACGCTCGTTGTCGTCCACACATGAGAATTGACGATGACACGCAACCTGTCATGCCGTTTGTTGGCGGCGGCGATCGCACTTGCCGGCGCCGCCCACGCCGCCGAGCCGGTCGCCACCGTGCGCGTAGCCTTCGATCGCGACGGCATCACCGCGACCCGCGCCTCCGGCCTGGCCGACGTTGCGGCAAAGCGCGAAGTCGATGCCGACGACCCCGTGCGCGTCGCATCGATCTCCAAGCTGGTCACCGCGATCGGCGTGATGCGATTGGTCGAAGCCGGCAAGCTCGACCTCGACGCGGATGTCTCCAAACTTCTGGGCTGGACCTTGCGCCACCCGAACTATCCGGACACGCCGATCACGCTGCGGCTGCTGATGTCGCACCGCTCCAGCCTCACCGATGCGGCCGGCTATTACGCGATACCTCTCGACGGCCAGTTGCAGGACACCTTGAAGGACCCGCGCGCCTGGGACGGCGAGCACGCGCCCGGCAGCTACTTCCGCTACGCCAATCTCAACTTCCCGCTGGTCGCTTCGATCATGGAGAAAGCCACCGGCGAGCGTTTCGACCAGCTGATGGACGGCCTGGTGCTGAAGCCGCTGGATCTGAAGGCCTGCTTCAACTGGGCCATGTGCGATGAGGCCACTGCCGCGCGCGCCGTGGTGCTGTACGACGCCGGCGGCAAACCGGTCCGCGACGATCACCAGGGCCGCAACCCGGGATGCCCGGTCAACAAAGCCACCGATGGCAGCTGCGACCTGTCGCGCTGGCGCGCCGGCGCCAACGGCTCGCTGTTTTCGCCGCAGGGCGGCTTGCGCATTTCCGCGAATGGTTTGGCGAAGATCGGGCGCTTGCTGCTCGGCGACGGCAGCGTCGATGGCGTGCGCCTGCTCACGCCGGCATCGGTACGCACACTGACCCAGCCTGTGTGGACGTATGCGCCCGGCAACGGCATGACGTCGGAAGAAGACCTCGGCGGCGAACCGCCGCGGGGCTTTTTCTGCCGCTACGGCCTGGCCGTGCAAACGTTGGCGACGAAAGGCAAGGAGTGCCACGACGATCCGTTCGGCGACGGCGTGGCGCGCGTCGGCCATTCCGGTTCGGCTTACGGCCTGGTCTCCGGCCTGTGGATCGATCGCAAGTCCGGCACCGGCGTGGCCTATTTCGCTACGGGTCTGCCGGAAGCGCGGACCGGCGAAAAGTCGGCATTCAGCGCGGTGGAGGAATCGCTCGCGAGCGGCAACGCCCGATAGTCGCGGATGCGGCGCACGATCGGCGCCGCCGCCGCAACCACCGTCGCTCACTCATCCCGCTGGGGCGTGAACAACAGGTCGTGGTAGTCGTAGCTGAAGTCCGCCAGCGGCGACGACGCCTTCATCGTGATGCGATCCACCTTGCCTTGCGCATCGAGCGCGAAGGTGACATCGGCCGGCTCGATGCTCGGATCGTCCCAGCGCGTGCGGAAGGTGTCGTACTGCCGATGCTCGAGCGTCCCGGCCATGTCCGGCGTCTGCTTGAAATCGATCCGCAGGCGGCCGTTCTCATGGCGGATGACGATCGGGCCGTACCATGGGTCGGCGTAATTGCCGGCGTAACCGGCAAGCGGCAGCGACGGACGCGACGGCTTTTTCTGCGCATCGCCGCCGCCCGCTGCGGCCAGCATCTTGGCGTCGCGGGCCTTCTTGAAGGCGGCGAAATCGGCGACCCAATCGCGTTTCGGCGCGTCCAGGTAATGGTCGAGCAATTCGAACATCAGCCCGCGCAGCAGCACGCCGTCTTCCGAATTGATCTGCAGCGAGAAGCCGACTTGCCGGTCCGGAACCAGCACGACCATGGTCTGCACGCCGAACACCGCGCCGCCATGCTCGATGATCTTCGCGCCGCGATAGTCGCGCACGCTCCAACCCAACGCATAGGCGGAAAACTGCGGGGTGGCTTCGGCAATCGGCGCCGGGTAAGGCGCGATCGGCACCAACACTTGCGGCAGCCACATCTGACGCGAGGCGTCTTCGCTGAACAAGCGCTTGCCGTCGGGCAACGCGCCGCGCGCGAGCTGGATGGCCAGCCAGCGCCCCATGTCGGCCGCGCTCGAGGAGATGCCGCCGGCCGGCGCCGCATTGCGGCCCAGGCCCTTCCTTTCGTCGAGCACTTCCTGGTTTCCGATGCCGCGGAAACCGCCGTCCATGCGCGCATGCGGCTGCACGCGGTTGGCGGTGGCGAAATAGGCCGCATCCTCCGTGGTGGATGCGCTCATGCCGGCGGGCTTGAGGACGCGTTCGCGCACGAACGCTTCCCAGGTCCGGCCGCTGACTTCTTCGATCAATTGTCCGGCGACGACGTACAGCAGGTTGTCGTACGCGTAGCCGCTGCGGAAGCTGGTGGCGGGCTTGATGTAGCGCAGGCGGCGCACGGTTTCGGCGCGGCTGAGCGAGGATCGCGGCACGAACATCAGGTCGCCTGCGCCCAGGCCCAGGCCGCTGCGATGAACCAGCAGGTCGCGGATCGTCATCTCGCGCGTCACCCACGGGTCGTACATCTGGAAGCCCGGCAGATGGTCGATCACCTTGTCGTCCCAACCGATCTTGCCTTCGTCGACCAGCACCGCCAGCGCGGCGGTGGTAACGGCCTTGCCGGTCGAGCCGGTCGGGAAGATCGTGTCGGCATCGACCGGTTCCGGCGAACCCAACCGGCTCACGCCATAGCCTTTGGCGTGCACGACCTTGCCTTGCTCGACGATGGCCACCGCCATGCCGGGCACGCCGGTCGCGCGCATCGCCTCGGCGACCCGCGCATCCAGGTCCGGCGGCGCCTCGGCCGATGCGGCGAACGCGATCGACAAGCCTGCCGCGATGGCGGCCGCATGCAGCATTTTCGGAATGGAAGGCATCATGATCTCCGGAACGAATCGGAATGCGAGGGAACGACGGTGCGATACGGATGGCGCCACAGCCGCCAGACGCCGAGGGTCAGCAGCGGCAACACGTAGACGATCAGCAACGACCAGGCCAGCGCGCGATAGCCCTGCGCGATCAGCGCGACCAGGCCGAAGCGGTCGGCGATGAAGATCGATCCCACCAACAGGATGCCGGCGATGCCGAAACGGCCGAAATGGGGCAAGGCGCGGCCGCTGCGCGCGCGCCATGCCACCGCCACCCGTTCGTTGAGCGCATGCACGGCGCCGGTGCCGCTTTCCAGCAGCGCCGAGAAGATCATCGCTTGGAACAGCAGATGGAACAGCGGCCGGTCGAGCCGTTGCAGCATGAAATCCGACGGCAGCGTCTGCGCGCCGATCTGCGGATACCAGGCGATCATGCAGACGAAGAACAGCAGCGCCGGCAGCATCGCCAGCGGACCGGCGACCAGGCCGGCGACCAGCGCGTCGCGCCGGCCCAGGAAATGCCGCGCGATCGGCAGGATCACCACCGCTCCGATGATGTTGTAGCCGGCGTAGGTCAGTCCGCCCAGCGCCCAGCCGTCGGTGGCGACCGGCGCCGAGAAATTCTGCGCGACGCGGTCGCCGAACGCAGACAGCGCGAGCGCCACGAACAGCGCGTACACGCCGTACAGGAAAAACGACACCCACTTGAACAACCGCTCGACCGAACTGTTGCCGAACGCGGTGAACAGGCCGATGCCCGCCATCAGGCACAGCGTGCCGGCGATTTCCGGCCAGCCGAACATGGCCTTGACGATGGCGCCGGCCGCCGCGCCGAAGACGGCCAGGATCAGCACCATGAACAACACGTACGCCGCCTCGAACAAGCCCCAGAACGGGCCGAGCAGCTTGCGGAAGAAACTGCGGTAATCGAACGACGCGGTCGCCTGCGCGAACATGAAGGTGGCCGCGCACACCACGCTCCAGATCGCCATGGCGAGCAGCATGCCCATCACGCCGCCCTGCGGCCCGCTGGGCAGGAAGAATTCGGCCAACTCGCGCCCGGTGGCGTAGCCTCCGCCGATGACCACCGCCTTGAACGCGAAGCCCGGCAGCAGGAAACGCTGGAACCATGTCGGCGTCGGGGTCATGGCGATCGGGACGACGATTTCATGCTAGGCAATCCGTGACCAGGCGTTCGAACGCGGCACCGCCGCGCAGCGGATCGGCGACCGCGCAACCCAGGCGCTCGCGCTCCGCTTCGAACAAGCGTAATGCGTCCCGCTCGTCCAGGTGGGAAGTGTTGAGGCTGACGCCTCCGCAGCGGATCGCCGGCTGCGTGCGCCGTCCCAGCCGCAATGCCAGCTCGATGGTTTCCTCGATGCTGGGCAAGAAATAATCCGCATGTCCGAGCACGCGTTCGCGCCCGGGCCGGTGGCAGACGACGACGACATCGGGCTGGCTGCCGTGCAGCAAGGCCAGCGACACGCCGGCATAGGCCGGATGGAACAGCGATCCTTGCCCTTCGATCACGTCCCAGTGATCGGGCGCAGCATCGGGACTCAGCATTTCCGCGGCGCCGGCGGCGAAATCCGAGACCACCGCGTCTATGGGAATGCCTCCGCCGGCGATCAGTATCCCGGTCTGGCCCGTGGCGCGGAAATCGGCGTCGACGCCGCGTGCGGCGAACGCGCGCGCCAGCGCGAGTGCCGTGTATTTTTTTCCCAGCGCGCAATCGGTGCCGACGGTCAGCAGGCGCTTGCCGCTGCGTTTGCGCCCCGACGCGATGGCGATGCCCCGCGGCGGACGCCGGATGTCGATCAACTTTCGGCCCAGCCGCAACGCCGCCGCGCGCAACGCCGGAATCTCGTCCAGCTTCGCGTGCATGCCGCTGACGATGTCCAGGCCGGCGTCCAGCGCCTGCACCAGCCCGGGAATCCATTGCGGCGGAATCACCCCGCCGGCATTCGCCACGCCGATCACCAAGGTTCTGGCGCCTTGCGCATGCGCCTGGACCGGCGTAAGGAACGGCAGACCCGTGGTGACCGTGGCGGCTTCGCAAGCGAACTCGCCGACGCAGCGCTCCCTCGCCCAATCGCGCAGGCCGAACGCGGTCTTGGCGTAGCCGGGTTCGGTGACGTCGCCGAGGAACAGCAGATACGGCTGCGGGAGGACTTCGCTCTCGCTCGGCAGCGGTTGGACGCTCGGCATGCGGTGGCTCGCCATGGAATCGGGATGCGGATGCGCCCGCCCGCAACGGCGGGCGGGCGGTTCAGAAGCGGTAGTCGAATTCGATGCCGAAGGTGCGCGGCTGTATCGGCACCGCGCTCAACTGCACGAGCGCACCGGTCACTGCGCTGCTGGCGCTGCCGATCGAAGAATAGGCACGCTCGTCGGTCACGTTGTTGACGTAGGCGCGCAGCTCCCAGGCACCCTTGCCGATGCCCGCATACAGGTCGAGCGCCCGGTAGGCATCCAGTTCCGTCGGCGCGGTTATTTCTTCCTGCAGGACGGTCGAAGGATCGCCCGGCGCGGTGACGCGCTGGCGCTCGGTGGTGTCGTTGACGCGGTCGCCGACCGAGCGGAACACCGCGCCGACCTGGCCATGCCCGCCGCCGGCGAAGTCGAACGCGTATTCCGCGGTCGCGGACCACGCCAACTCCGGCACGTAAGGCATGCGGTCCCCGGCCAGGCCGGTATTGAGGATCACGTCGAATCCCGGCTGCGGAATCACGGTCGCCTCGAAGTCGTTCTTCACCTCGGCCTTGGTGTACGCGGCGTTGAGGCCGAACCGCAAGTCGTCCGTCGCGCGGAACTGCGCCGACAATTCCAAACCCTTGCTGGTCGCCTCGCCGCCGTTGACCAGGCCGCCGACACCGTTGAACTGGGAGGCCACCTGGATGTCGTCCCAATCGATGCGGAACGCCGCCAGATCCAGCTCAACGCGCCTGTCCGCGAACTGCGACTTCATCCCGATCTCGTAGCTCGCCAGCATCGACGAATCCACGCTCGGCGGCATGCCGGGCAGCGCGACATTGGGCCCGCCGGGCTGATAGCCGGTAGCGGCGCGCGCGTAGACCATCACATCCTTCGTCAACTGGAATTGCGGGCTCAGGCTCCAGGTGAACACGTCTTCTTCGGATGCGCCGGGCGCATTGCCGATCGGCACGAGTATGCCGGCGGTGGTGTTCTGGCTGAAGGCCTGCTCGTTGCGCGCCTGGCGCGCGCCGGCGTCGATCTTGAAGCGCTCGCTCAGGCGCCAGGCGCCGTTGGCGAACAGCGCCGTTTCCTTGTAATCGCTGGGCAATTCGAGCAGCGCCAGGACGCCGAACATGTCGCCCAGCGGCGCCGGCAGCGGCGAGCCGTCGCGCTGCCCCAACCACGCCAGCTGGCGTTGGAGCGCATCTTCCTTGGTGTGGTAGACGCCAAGCAGCCACTCGAAACGGCCGCCGCTTTTCGATGTGAGGCGGAATTCCTGGGTCAGTTTTTCAAGATCCAGGTTGTAGCGCACGAACGAACTTCCCGGCTCCGGCAGCCCCAGCTGCAGGTTCGCGAATTCGCCGAACTGGATCGTCGAATCGAGCTGGTACATCGACTGGGTATCGGACCATCCCGTCGCCGAAACGAAATCGGCCCAGCCCAGGTCCCAGTCCAAGGTCAGCGAATACAGGCTGAGATCCTTGGAAAAAGGCGTCGGCTGCCACTGCTGGTTCACCAGGTCGCCGAACATCGGGTTCCGGGTTGCCGGATCCAAAGCCACGCCGGCGCTGTTGTCGCTGTCGATGCTCTGGCGCAGCGCCGACACCTTCGCGTCGAAGGCGTCGCCATCCCAAACCAGGGCTGCACGCGCGCCGGTCTGGCTGCCGCTGTTGATGTCGTCGCTGCCGTCGACCGCATTGCCGATATAGCCAGGCAGCTCGTTGCGGGCATAGCTGACGCGCAGGCCCAGGCGGTCTTCCTTCAGCGGCAGGCTCGCGCCGAAGCGCACGTTCCAGCCATCGTCGCCATCGCTCACCGAAGACAGGCCGGCGCCGATCCGGAATTCGCTGTCCAGCAAATCCGGCGCGCGGGTTACGTATTTGAGCAGGCCGCCGATCGCGCCGGCGCCGTACAGCGTGCCCTGCGGTCCGCGCAAGACTTCGATGCGCTCGATGTCGTAGGGAAGCAGGTCCAGGTTGAGGATGTTGGCGGCCTGGTAGACGCCACTGGAGCCCACCGGCACTTCGTCGACGTAAGTGGCGACGGTCGCGCCGGACGACAATGCGGCGACGCCGCGCATCGAGATCGAAGTCAGACCCGGCGATCCGTTGTCCTGCACCTGCAGGCCGGGCACCAGGTCGGCGTAATCGGACAGGGAGTTCGCGCCCATGTTCTCCAGCTGCCGCTCGCCGATCACGCTGATCGACGCGGCCACCTCGCGCACGTTCTCGACGCGCTTGTTCGCGGTGACGACGACGGTCTCGAGATCGGTCACGTCCGTAGGACGCGTCTCTTCGCTCGCCGGTCCGGGCTGCGTTTGCTGGGCATGGGCCGCGGCCATGGAGGCGCACGCCAGCACCGCGACGATGGCGGCGGCCAACGGCCTGCGCTGCGCGACGCGGTAGGATCGATCGGTGGTCATATGCCGCACTCCCCGGGTTCGGTTGGAAGCAAGAAGATCAGGTCCAGATGCCGCCGAGCAGGCGGCGGAAATTGCCGCCCAGCACGGCTTCGATGTCGGTATCCGAATAGCCGCGGCGGATCAGCGCTTCGGTCAGGTCGTAGATTTTTTTCGGATGGTCGAAGCCGTCGATGTCGATCTTGTCGCGGAACGCGTAGCTGGCCTTGTAGGAAGCGCGAAGCTCCTTGAGCTGCTTGGGCTCCATGTCGTCGTAGCCGTTGAGATCCGCGTCCGAGCCGATGCCCACGTGCTCGATGCCCACCAGCTTGGCGACGTGGTCGATGTGATCGACCATGTGCTCGACGGTGGTGGGGTCGCGGCCGCGCACGAACATGCGCACGCCGGTGATGCCCATCACCCCGCCCTTGGCGGCGAGCTTGCGGATCGCCTCGTCGGTCTTCAGGCGCGGATGCGCGACCAGCGCGCGGCAGTTGGAATGGGTGATGGCGATCGGGCCCTTCGACAGTTCGATCGCGTCCAGCGTGGTGCGGTCGCCGCAATGCGATGCATCGATCAGCATGCCGGCCTCGTTCATCGCCTTGATGATGTCCGCGCCGTAATCGCTGACGCCGCCGTCGATGCGGTCGGTGCCGCCGGTGCCGACGAAGTTCTGGCTGTTGTAGGTCAGTTGCGCGCAGCGCTGGCCGAGCTGGTGGAATTTCTTGACGTCGTCGGCCTGGCGGAAATGGTCGGCGTTCTGCACGCCCATGATCACCGCGATCTTGCCCTGGGCCTTGGCGCGGTCGAGGTCCTGCGCCTTGTCGACCAGGCAGAACAGCTCGTCGTTGCGGCCGACGTAGCCCTGCCACGCGGCCAGAAAGGCGAGCACGTCCTCGTAGGCCTTCGCCCCGTCGAAGCCGACCGAGTTATGGAAGCCTGTGATGCCGCTGCCGCGGAACATCGCCGTTTCCTGCGTGCTGATGCGACCGGCGTAGGCTTCGGGCCGGAAGTCGAGCTTGAGCGGCGCCAGCATGTCGATCACCAAGGCGCGTTCGACCAGCGCGCGCGCCCGTGCCGAATAGGCGCGCGGATCGGCCGCTTTCGCACGGGCCACGGCGCGGAACGGATAAGGGAGCGAGACCGCCACCGTGGCGCCCGCGGCGGCTTTCAGCAGGCCGCGCCGGGCCGTGCTCGGACGATCGGTTGCCATTCGGCGCTCCTCCAACCCTATTGGGACATAATCGTCCTAATTAGAGAATTGTCAATCTGCACAGCAACATCCTGATTAGGGCGCAACCGCGCCGGAGTTGCCCGCGTGCGCCGCTTCGGCGCGCCGGGTCGGACGATCCAGCCGCCACAGCACCGCGCCCGCGACGATCGCCACGGCCGCCATCAGTGCGAAGAAGTACGACGCGCCGATCACGCTCCACAACGTGCCCAGCGCGCCCGCCAACAAGCTGCCGCCGAACGTGGCGAAGAACCACGCCGCGATCGTGGTGGCGCGATGGCCTTCCGGCGCAAGCCGCGCGAACAGGCCCAGCCCCACCGGCAGGATGAACAACTCGCCCGCGGTCAGCACGACGAAGAACAGCGCCAGCCACAACCAGCTCGCCTGTCCTTGCGGCACGGCGCCGCTGACCGCAGCGAGCATCAGGTACGCCGCGGCCACGCCGAGCGCGCCCATCGACATCTTCTGCGCGGCCGCCGGTTCCCTGCCTTTCCGCGCCTGGCGCGTCCAGTGCGCCACGAACAATGGCGTCAGCACGACCACCATCAGCGGGTTGAGCGCCTGGAACCACGTCATCGGGATCGAGAAGCCGCCGGCGAGCCGGCGGTCGATGCCGCTGTCGGCCCACAACGCGATGGTGTTGCCGACCTGTTCGTAAGCGCCGCGGAACAGCATCACGGTCAATGCGATGGCGAGCAGCACCAGCAGCCTTTGCTTCAGGTCTTGTCCGCGCAATTTCGACGCCGCGCGCGGCAGCGCCGCGGCCTTCGTCGCGCGCGCCGCATCGGGCGGCAGGTAGCGCGCGCCGAATACGTAGACCGTCAATCCGGCCAGCATGCCGATGCCGGCGGCGCCGAATCCCCAGTGCCATCCGTAGAGTTCGCCCAGCGTGCCGCAGACCAGCGGCGCGAGCAATCCGCCCAGATTGATGCCGACGTAATAGAGGTTGTACGCCGATCCGCGGCGCGGATCGTCCTTGGCGTACAGGCCGTCGATCTGGCTCGGCAGGCTGGGCAGGAACAAGCCGTTGCCCAGCGCGATCGCGAGCAAAGCGAAATAGAACAAGCTTTCCGAAGCCATCAGGAAATGGCCCAGCGCCATCACCGTGCCGCCGATGATCACCGCGCGCCGCCGTCCCAGCCAACGGTCGGAAATCACGCCGCCGAGGATCGGCGTGAAGTACACCGCCGCCGTGTACAGCCCGTAGATCAGCGACGCCTGCTGCTGGCCGAGCAGCAACTGCTTGGTCATGTAGTAGACCAGCAGCGCGCGCATGCCGTAGTAGGAAAAGATCTCCCACATCTGGGTCAGGAACAGCACGCTCAAGCCGCGCGGCTGTCCGAACCAGTCGCCGTGCGCCGGCGGTGCGTTCATTCGCGCGGACCGCCCCACACGTCGTCCGCACACTGGATATGGCCGTCGGCGTAGATCGCCGCCGGCGTGCGGTCGTGGGTCAGGAACAGCGCGCCGTCCAGGTCGACGATGTCGCAGTGCTGGCCCAGCACGTAACCCGGCGCCATCGCCCAGCTGGTGCCGACCATGTTGCCGACCATCACTCGCATGCCGAGCGCGCGCGCCTTCTGCGCCATCAGTAGGCCTTCGGTTAAGCCGCCGCATTTGTCGAGCTTGATGTTGACCACGTCGAAGCGGCCGACCAGCGCTTCGATTTCGTCCAGGCCTTGCACGCTTTCGTCGGCGGCGATCGGGACCGCGTGATCGACGCCGTCCAGATCCGATTCGCGGCCGCGCGCGCACGGCTGCTCGAGCAGCGATATCCGCGCCTGCACAAGCACCGGCAGCAATCGTTCGAGCGTCGCCGGCACGTAGCCCTGGTTGGCGTCGACGCCGATCCACGCATCGGGCCGTGCCGCGCGCACTGCGCGTACGCGCTCGGTGTCCAGATCGGCCTCGCCGGTCAGCTTGAGCTTGAGCGCGCGCGCCTGCGTGTAGGCCATCGCGGCTTTCGCCATCGCGGCAGGGTCGTCCGCGCCGATGGTGAACGTGGTGAGCAACGGCCGCGGCGCGGCGATGCCTGCGAGCTTCCACACCGGAACGCCCGCGCGCTGGGCTTCGAGTTCCCACAATGCGCAATCGAGCGCGTTGCGCGCGCCGCCCGGCGGCAGCAGCGTACGCAGCGCGTCGCGCGTCAATCCGGCTTCTATGCGTTCGCGATGCGCTTCGAGCGTGGCGAGCATGCCATCGGGGCGATCGTCGAGGTAATAGACGCCCGCCGCCTCGCCGCGGCCGGCGCAGGCGCCGTCGCGGACTGTCGCGATCACCACCGGCACATCGTGGAAGACATGCCCGGTGATGCGGAACGGCGCCGTCAGCCGCAAATCCTCCTGGCGAAGTTCGAGTTCGATGCGGCTCACGCGATTCTCCGGAGACGAGTGTCGGCAGGCCGCGGCTCCTTCCGGAACCGCAGCATGGCGTTTCGATGGGTGCGTCAGTAGTTGGCGCTATAGCCGATGACGCGGAAGACGACGCAGACCCAGAGGATGCCCAGGCACGACACCGCCAGCACGATGCTCCACAACTTGGCCGGCCAGCGGCGGCCGCTGCGCAGCACGGTCCATGCGTTCCAGACCGCAACCGCGGCGCCCAGCGGCACCACGACCGTTGCCAATAGGCGCAGCAGAGTGATGACGATGTCGTAGCCCGGCGTCATCAGCTCGAAGCTGCTCAGCATCGAAAGCACCATCGCGAACGCCGCGCCCGCCACGATCAGCACCGCCAACGATGCGATCCTGATCCATCGGTGCGCCTTGGCGTCGCGTCCGGACAAGCGATAGCCGACGCCGTAATGACGCCGCACCAGCGCCGACACCGGCCACGCCAGCACGGTCAGCAGCAGCGCAGCCAGTGCCACCACCAGCAATGGCATCAGCCAGCCGGCGGACCGCCACCAGGACGTGCGGTCGAACATCATGAACGCCGAGAAAGGATCGGTGCTGAAACGCTCGACGCGTCCGTTCACCACCTTCGCCGCGAGGCGGTCGTGGCCGGCCACGTCGCGCCAGACGTACGGCGCGATTTCGCGGAATTTCTTCGGCTGGCCGTTGAGCCCGGTCAACATCGGCACGGTGATCGTGCCGTCTTCGTTGGCCACCACTTTCACCTGGCCCATCAGGTAAGCCAGCGAGATGAAACTCGTCTCCGCGCGGCGGCTGTTCTCGTAGCGCCCGGCGATCTGTTGCGCATGCTGCTTGGCCGTTTCCGGGTCGACCTTCCCTTCCGCACGCGGACCGGGCAGGTAGCGGTCGGCGAAGCTCTCGAACAACGCCGTGCGGATCGCACCGGCAGCGCCTTCCTTGCCCGCGCTATTCACAGACACGTACAGGCCGACGTTGCGGTCGAGGAACAGGTGCAGGTAACTATGGAACCATTGCGTGTCGCCGCCATGGGCGATGACGCGATGGCCGTTGATGTTGGTCTCGTAGAAGCCCAGCAGCATGCGGTTGAGCGGCGGCAGGATCGTCAGCGCGGTGCCGTGCATCTGCTCGGCGGTGGCCGGCTGCAGGATGCGCCCGGAACCGTACGCGCCGTTCTGCAGGTGCGCGATCATGAAACGTCCCATGTCCTCGCCCGACGCGGCCAACGCGCCCGCCGGCGCGGAGGTGACGATCTCGTAGGGTTTGGGCTTGTCGTCCGAAGCGAGTTCGTAGCCTTTGGACATCAGCGGCTGCAACGCGGCGGGCAGCGGCTGGCGGAAGCTGGCATGGCGCATGCCCAGCGGCGCGAAGATGTGGCGGTCGAGATAATCGTCGAACGGCTCGCCCGAGACGCGCTCGACGATGTAGCCGGCCAGGCTGGTGGCGTAATTGGAATACGCCGGCGTGACGCCTGCCGGAAAGATGCGGACAGGCACCCAGTGCTTCAGGTAATCGCCGAGCGAGGGGATGTTTTTCGCATCGCTGGTAATCAACGCACGCGCGGTTTCTTCCATGCCCGTGGTGTGGGTCATGATGTTGCGCAGCGTGATCGGCTTGCCGTCGCGCGGCGGGATCTTGAAATCCAGGTATTCGTTGACGTCGCGGTCCAGATCCAGCTTGCCTTGCTCGACCAGCTGCATGACCGCGGTCCAGGTGAACAGCTTGGACACCGAGCCGGGGCGGAACAACGTGCGCTGCGGATCGACCGGCTTGCGCGCCGCGACATCGGCGTAGCCGTAGCCCTTCTGGAACAGGATCCGGCCGTCCTTGACCACGACCACCACCGAACCTGCGACGTCGCCGCGTTCCAGCGCGTACGGCATGAAGCCGTCGAGCCAGGCTTCCAGGTCGGCGCGGGTCAGCGATCCGGTGGCCGCGTCGGTCACGTCGGCGGGCGCTACCGGCGCCTGCGCCTTCGGCCGCTCCACGGTGACCGGCGGGCGCAGATCGGGGCCATCCTGCGCCGCGAGCGGCAAGGTCGACATCGCAATCAAAAGACCGGCCAAGGCTGCAATCGGACGCATAGCGAGGTGTCTCCCCAAGTCTGCCGAGCGGGCAACGCCGCCGCAGGTGCCCAGCGGCGAGGCATGCCGGTGATTGTCTGTTTCGCAATAATGATCCTGATTAGAGAATTGTCAACCCATTCTGGTCAATAGGCCCCCGACGCGGGATCATGTGCCCATCGCCTCAACCGAACCGCACCGACGGGCCGATCGATTCGGCCGGCCGTGCCCTGATCCGCAGGAGCCTGGAACCAGATGACCCCGCAACACCGCACCATCGGCAGCCTGTTGCGCGCCTTGCGCGCGCGCAACGACTGGACGCTCAAGGAAATGAGCGAGCGCTGCGGCATTCCACTGTCGACGCTGTCCAAGGTCGAACACGATCGCCTGACGCTCACCTACGACAAGCTGCTGCAACTCAGCCAGCGGCTCAACATCCGCATGTCCGAACTGTTCGCCGAACAGGACGAAGCGGCCGAGCAACCGGTGACCGCGCGCCGCAGCATCGGCCGGATCGAGGACGCGATCCGCGTCAACACGCCCAACTACGACTACTACTACATGTGCCCGGAACTGCGCCGCAAGCGCATGATTCCCGTGCTGACCCGGGTGCGCGCAAAAAGCATCGGCGAGTTCGGCGACCTGGTCCACCACTCCGGCGAGGAATACATCCACGTGCTCGAAGGCCGGGCCGAGGTGCATACCGAGTTCTACGATCCGATCGTGCTGGAGGCGGGCGAATCGGTCTACATCGATTCCAACATGGGCCACGCCTACATCGCGGCCGAAGGCTGCGAAGAGGTGTTGCTGCTGGGCGTGTGCTCGAGCGCGGACGAGCAGCTGATGGAGTCGCTGATGACCCTGCACGGCGAGGAAAGTCCCGCGCAGAAGGAGGCCGACCGCATCGGCGCGCCCGCTTCGCGCGATGCCAAGCCCGCCCGGCGTGCCGCCTCCAGGACGAGAACCTTGCGGCGCAAGACTGCGCCTGCGAAATGAGGTTTTGCGCGCACCCGCTATCGCCCGCGGACGGGCGCGATAGCCGGACGCGCCGCGCTTTCGCTTAACATCGCGCCATGGACTGGATCGACCTGCGCAGCGACACCGTCACCCTGCCCTCGCCCGCGATGCGCGAGGCGATGGCGCGCGCCGAAGTCGGCGACGACGTCTATGGCGAAGATCCCACCGTCAACGCGCTGCAACAGCGGCTGGCCGGGGATCTGGGCTTCAAAGCGGGCCTGTTCGTGCCCAGCGGCACCCAATCCAACCTGCTGGCGCTGATGTCGCATTGCCAGCGCGGCGACGAATACATCGTCGGCATGGACGCGCACACCTACAAATACGAAGGCGGCGGCGCGGCGGTGCTCGGTTCGATCCAGCCGCAACCGCTGCCGCAGGCGGCCGACGGCACGCTGCCGCTGGACGCGATCGAACGCGCGATCAAACCCGACGACGCGCACTACGCGCGCACCCGCCTGCTGTGCCTGGAAAACACCTGGCACGGCCGCGCGCTGCCGCAAGCGTACCTGGCGCAAGCGCGCGCGCTTTGCGACCGCCGCGGCTTGGCATTGCATCTGGACGGCGCGCGGCTGTTCAACGCCGCGGTATCGCAGGGCGTGGAAGCGCGGACCATCGCGCAGCATTTCGACAGCGTGTCGGTCTGTCTGTCCAAAGGCCTGGGCGCGCCGGTCGGTTCGGTGCTGGTCGGCACGCAAGCGCTGATCGATAAAGCGCGCCGCCTGCGCAAGATGGCCGGCGGCGGCATGCGCCAGGCCGGCATCCTCGCTGCGGCGGGCCTGTACGCGCTGGACTACAACGTCGCGCGTCTCGCCGACGATCACGCCCGCGCCGCGCGCCTGGCCGAAGGTTTGCGCGATCTGCCGGGCCTGCAGGTGACCGCCCAGCACACCAACATGGTGTTCATCGACGTGCCGACTGAGCGCCTGCAGGCGCTGAAGGCGCATATGGACGCCGCCCGCGTGCGGTTGTCGATCGGCTATACGCCCGCCATCCGCATGGTGCTGCACATGGATGTCGACAATGCGGGCGTGCGGCGCGCCGTCGACGCGTTCCAGGCATTTCCCCGCTAGCTCGGCTTTCGCAGTGCCGGCTCTTCGTAGGAGCGGCTTTAGCCGCGAGCTCTTTCCCCAAGCTCGCGCGAACGTGGGAGTAAGAGCTCGCGGCTAAAGCCGCTCCTACGAAAAAGCGGGACAAGGCCGCCTGGCCATGTCGATTCCGCCCCCACCCCTTCGTCTATCCCATGACGCCCGCTTCCGGGCCTTCAAGGAGACGACCCCCATGGTCAGCGTTGTAAATCCCTACCTGAACTTCGACGGCAACGCCCGCGAGGCCTTCGACCACTACCGCTCCATTTTCGGCGGCGAGTTCGCCACGGCCATGCGCTTCCGCGACTTCCCCGGCCACATGGGCGTCGGCGAGGCCGACCTGGACAAGATCGCCCACATCGCGCTGCCGCTGGGCAAGCAGATGCTGATGGCCAGCGACGTCTCCGGCGGCTACGGCGCCAGCTTCAAAGTCGGCACCAACACCTACATCCACGTGGAAGCCGACGGCGCCGACGAAGCGAACCGCATCTTCGACGGCCTCTCCGCCGGCGGCAAAACCGAAATGCCGCTGAGCAAGACCGAATGGGCCGAGCTGTACGGCATCTGCGTCGACAAGTTCGGCGTGCAGTGGATGGTCAGCTACACCGGTTCGGTGACGTTCGCCGGCTAACCGTAGGGCGGGTTTCAACCCGCCTTCCGGTCGATGAGGTGCACGCCAGGATCGGGCGACTGCCAAAGTCGCCCGGAACATCCTGCGCGCACCTGCACGGAAACGAGGCGGGTCGAAACCCGCCCCACCTCATCCATCGCGCCCGCTCGCCGAAACTGCAGCGAGCGGCACATCCCGAGGGTGTCTTGGTACGCAAATTGCATCCTGATTCTCTGATAGCGCCATCGGGGGATCGGCATGGACCGCGTGTTTATTTCGGCAGGGCTGGCGCTGGCGGCGGCGTTGATCCCCGCTGCGGCGGCCCAAGCCCACGGCGGCGGGCTCGATCGCCACGGCTGCCACCACGACCGCAAGCACGGCGGCTACCACTGCCACCGCTCGCCCGGCATCGCCGCCGCTTCCCTGGCGTCCAGCCCTGACCCGGCGCGACGTAACAATCTGACCGGCTACGTCACACCCGCCGCCGCCGGCGCCTACCGCAACTGCACCGAAGCCCGCGCCGCCGGCGCGGCCCCGGTCCGCCGCGGCGACCCCGGCTACGGCCCGCACCTGGACCGCGACAACGACGGCAAGGGCTGCGAATGACCCCGCACTCGCCGATGCAAGTGGGCGCGATCAAGACGCGGGTGCTGATCCTGCTGATCGCGCTGATCGTGTGCGGGGTGGCGGGGACGGTGATCCTGAGCCACTTCATGAAGGCCGACCGCAAGCCGGCCGCGGTAACCGCTACGCAACCCGCAGCGCCGCGCGCCGATCTTCCGCCGGGCGTCCAATCCGCTGCGCTCACGCTCGAAACTACGCATTACGTGATCGTGTCGAACGCGACGCCGGAGCAGACCGCACTCGTCGCCCGTGCCGTCGAAAGCCTGTACGACGCCTACACCACCTTCTTCCGCAACGAAATCGCGCTGGCCCCGCGCCCGCCGAAACTGAAGTTGATGCTGTTCAAGGACCAGGCCGAATTCAAAGCCCACAACACCAGCCAACCCTGGGCCGAAGCCTTCTACCGGGTCCCATGGTCCTACGCCTACTACGACGCGGCCGCCAAAAACCCGTATCACTGGATGCTGCACGAAGCCACGCACCAGCTACGCAACGAAGTCGCGCACTTTCCGAAAGTGAAATGGATTGACGAAGGCATCGCCACCTATTTCAGCACCAGCCGCATTCGTGATGGCAAGTTGATTCCGGGGGATGTGGATCCGGATACCTATCCGATCTGGCATTTGCGTGGCCTGGCGTTGACCGGAGATCTGCAGGGTGACATTCGCAAGGGGCGGATCATTCCGCTGCACGATTTGATGGCCGATACCGGGCCGCCGGTTGGGCAGAACGTTAATTTGTATTACATCGAGTATTGGAGTCTGACGCACTTCTTGCTGCATTACGGCGATGGGCGGTATGCAAGTTTGTTCAAGCGTTTGGCCGCCAGCGGCGATGCCACTCGTGATGGCTTAGTTGGTATCGAGCCAATGGAATCGCTACAGCTCAAATGGTTTGAGTATTTGCAACAAGCAGCATCAAAGAATATGGAGGTTTTTCGTGTAAGAGCTCGGCCGTCGTAGCGATGTACTGCTGGGGTTTCACTCCCAGCCTTCGAGCTGAGCAGATACGGAGATTGCAATGATAACCAAGATAGTGATCCACGGAACTTGCACATTTACGAATCAATCTACCTTAGAAACTACAAAAAAAATCAATCTAATATACGGCCTGAATGGATCAGGAAAATCAACTGTTTGCAGGCTTCTTCGAGACGCAGGCGGGCAGGAATTTGAGAAGTGTTCAATCGAGGGCAATGAAGGCACAAAAGTACTTGTTTTCAATGACGCGTTCATACGTGAGCAGTTCTATGAAGCTGATGCAATCCGTGGAATATTTAGCCTCTCTAAGCAGAATAAGGAAGCGGAACGAAGGATTGCATCAGCGAATGCAACGAAATCGGAAGGTCTAGAACTCAAAGATGGTATCGCCGCAACCTACAAAGAAGCACGTACTCGATTAGAGAGTGAGCGTGCGGAAATCGTCGATGGCATTTTTGGAATTAAACGCAGCCACGCTGGCGGCGACAGGTTGTTGGAGTTCTGCCTAGAAGGTGTAATGGGCAATAAAGAAAAACTCGCCGATCGCCTTTCTGGCACTTCTAAACCTGCAACTGAGCCGTCATACACTGCAAAAGATCTCCAGGAAGAAACTCGGCGCCTTCGCGCATCACAGGGAAAGCCTCCTGAACAAGCAGTTCGTGAAATACATGCTGCAGAATTCTCCGGAGAAGACAGCCCACTCTTGCAAACAGCTATTGTGGGAACTCAGAACAGCACTTTTGCGAGAGCAATAAATGAGCTGGGAAATTCTGACTGGGTTCGACAAGGTTTTGATAGCTACCTGAATAAATCAAACCCCATTCCTCTAGCATGTCCGTTCTGTCAGGAAGCAACAATAACTCAACAGATCCTTGGTTATCTCGGCCAATACTTTGATAAAGCGTACGAAAATCAACTCGCTGACTTGAGGGAACTTCATCGAAGTTATAAGTCGGCACGAGAAGCCGTGCCCCCTATCGTTGAGTATCAAGCTTCGATGTTCTACAGCGATTCGCTCGGCGCTTTATACGCGCAATTAGAATCCACTTTACAGAAAAATCAAGCCGCACTAGACAGAAAATTAGAAAGTCCGTCTACGGTCCTGGGACTGGAGAAAACCTGCGATTTAATTTCAGCCATCAATGCATCAATATCATCCGTTAACAGGCAAGTTGACGCACATAACGCCAAACTGCGCGATGCAACTTCTGCTCTTGATGACATCAAGCGACGCTTCTGGGAGCTAATGCGCTGGCAATACGACGCAAGTATTGTGCTACTGCAATCCACGAATCATAAGCTCGTGGAGCTGGACCGATCATATGCGACTGACATCCAGCAAGTGGATGAAAAGGTCAAGGCCTGCGATGCAGAAATCGTACAAGCCCAGAAAGACGTCATCAATACAGATGAGGCTATTTTAAAGATCAATGCCGAGTTAGTAAAAATGGGGATCGCAGACTTTACCATTGCCAAACATGAGCGATCTGACCACCTATACGAACTGAAGCGCGAAAGCGGCAGAACTGGGGACTTCAAGACGCTTAGTGAAGGCGAGAAGATGGTGATCGCCTTACTTTACTTTTGTGAACTCTGCATGGGAAGACAAGACCCAGAAGAGGCTCCACAGAAACGTATAGTCGTCCTCGACGACCCAATTTCAAGTCTCTCGCATATTTTTGTCTTCAATGTCGGACGACTTGTTTGGAATCATTTCTTTCGCAACAACGGAATAGATCAAATCTTCGTTTTTACTCATAGTTTGTACTTTTTCTATGAGCTAACCGAGATAGATAAAGAAAGGCGGGCAGCTAGCCAATCTCTTTTTCGGATTGTAAAGAACGCTAACGGAAGCCAGATATCCCCTATGAGTTACGAAGAGATTCAGAACGACTATCACTCCTACTGGCAAATAATTAACGACCGCAGTGCACACGCTGCCTTAATCGCGAACTGCATGCGAAATATTCTTGAATACTTCTTTGGATTTGTTGAGAAGACGAGCTTCAATAATGTTTTTCAAAAACCAGTTCTGCAGGCACCACATCTTCAGGCCTTCAGCAGATATATGAATCGTGAATCACACTCCTTTGGACAGAACGTTTTCGATCTGAAAGAGTTTGATTACGAAATATTTCGCGATGGCCTGAAGCAGGTCTTCGAACAGTGTGGTTATCTGGAGCACTACAAGAAGATGGCTCGAATAGAATAAGCCCGCAGGTGGGTTAGTTATATGAACCCAGGTCCGTCGCCTCACCAACGTCACTGGCACACGATTGGTTGGCGAGGCCAATTCACCCACTCTGAGCTCGCTACTTCTCCTGCGGCCCTTTCAACGCATCCCCCAACGTATCCGGAAACGCGGTTCCGATCCGTGGATCCATGATGTTGAGTAGACCAAAGCGTAGTCGCCATCGATCTCGAATTCCGCGGGCGTCGGCACGCCGGCCAGCGTCTTGATCGTGCGCAGCTTTGCGTGCGAACCCTTGACCTCGATGACCTGATACAGGCCGAAGCTTGAGGCTTCGGCGATGACCTGTTTCTGCCAGGGTTCGTCCCAAGTGGTGGCTGAAGCGGCCATGGCGAAAATCGCCAATGGCAAGGCGAAAAGAGAAACGTATCGGTGCTGCAAGGCTCCCCCTGAGCCGGCCCGTCGGGCGGTAAGACGAGAATAAAGGCAATTGCGGCGGATTGGCGGGTGAAGTCGCGCGACGATTTGCTTTGCCCTCTCCCCTTTGCGGGAGAGGGACAGGCCGAAGGCCAGGGAGAGGGGCCGGCTTTTCGATAAAAAGCCAAGTCACTGGATTCCCGCCTTCGCGGGAATGACGGCTTTAAGGCGAAAAGTGCAGTAAGGCGGGTTTTAGCCCGCGTCGGGCCAGGTCAAGAATCCGACATTTTCACTCCGCGACTCGATAGCTGGCGCGGATGCCCTGGCCCAGCGGGCGGCACTAGGATGGCTTCGGATGCAGTGCGCTACCTGTCCGCAAGAGTTGCCGGAATGACGATCGACATCAACCAGCCTTACCCGCTGTTGGAAGCGCAGGTAGCGCAATTCCACCGCGACGGCTTCATCAAGCTCAAAGACGTGTTCGATGCGCGGGCGTTGCGTTATTACGGCAACGAGATCACGTGGCTCACCATCGCGCTCAATACGCAGAAGACGCCGTTGGCCGAGCGCAGCACTTACGACCGGGCGTTTCTGCAGGTGATGAACCTGTGGGAGCAAGGCGGGTTGGCGCAGGAGTTCGTGTTCGGCAAGCGGCTGGCCGGGATCGCGGCGGCGCTGCTGCAGGTGCGGGGCGTGCGGCTGTACCACGACCAGTCGCTGTACAAGGAACCGGGCGGCGGGATCACGCCGGCGCATGCGGACCAATACTACTGGCCGGTCGACAGCGACCGCACCGTCACCGCGTGGGTGCCGCTGCAGGCGGTGCCGGAGGAGATGGGGCCGCTGGCGTTCTTCGCCGGCAGCCAGAGCGTGGAGTTCGGCCGCGACCTGGGCATCTCCGACGATAGCGAGCGGGAGATCACCGCCAACATGCAGGCGCATGGCTTCCGCGTGGTCGACGAGCCGTTCGACCTGGGCGAGGTGAGTTTCCATCTGGGCTGGACTTTCCACCGCGCCGGGCCCAACCGCTCGGCGCAGCCGCGCTCGGTGATGACCGTGATCTACATGGATCGCGACATGAAGCTGAAGGCGCCAGAAAACCACATGCAGCAGGCCGATTGGGAGAAGTGGTGCCCCGGCGCGGAGATCGGCGCGGTGATCGACACGCCGAAGAATCCGGTGCTGTTCGAGACAATGGGGTAAGCGGCCGCAGCGGCACGGACGCGGCAAACGAGGAGGGACGGCGCATGAACATCGCAAAGATCCTGGCCGGATGGATACTACCGGCGGCGCTGGCGTTCATCGCCCCGCTCGCGCAGGCCGCGACGCCCACGCCGGCGCGCGCGCAGGCGGGCGAGGAAGTGTTCTACCACCTGTTCCTGCGCAGCTTCCGCGATGCCGACGGCGACCGCATCGGCGACCTGAAAGGCCTGACCGAAAAACTCGATTATCTGCGCGACCTCGGCGTCACCTCGCTGCTGCTGACGCCGCTGCAGCCCTCGCCGTTCTACCACAACTATTTCGCGACCGATTTCGAAACCATCGAACCCAAGTACGGCACGATGGACGACTACTTCGCCTTCGTCCGCGCCGCGCATGTGCGCGGGCTGAAGGTGTACCTGGACCAGGAAATCCAGTACGTGGCCGAGGGCCATCCCTGGTGGACGCAATCGCTGGGCAAGCCGCAGGCCGAGTTCGCCGACTATCTGCTGTGGCGCGATCCGCAGCACAACGAAGCGGAACCGTTCCTCAACCAGGCGCGATGGGAAGGCTACGACGGCCGCTGGATCGGCATCGCCATGGTCGACATGAACCGGCCGGCAGTGAAGCGCTATTTCGAAAAGACGCTGCTGTTCTGGGCAGACCCGCACGGCGACGGCAGCGGCCGCGACGGCGTCGACGGTTTCCGCATCGACCACATGATGGACGATCTGGACAACAAGGGCCTGGCGAAGAATCTGTTCGCCGGGTTCTGGACGCCGATCTTCAAGGCCTTGAAGGCGCGCCGCCCCGGTTTCCGCATCATCGCCGAGCAGAGCGACTGGGGTTACGGCCAGGATTGGCTGGCGCGCGGCAATGCCGATCTGGTGTTCGCGTTTCCCCTGCGCGGCGCGCTGACCAAGCTCGACAAGCGCGAGATCGTGGAGGCTTTGCGCAAGACCGCCGAGATCACGCCGGCGGGCAAGGGCCAGATCGTGTTCCTGGAGAATCACGACACCGACCGCTTCATGTCGCTGATCGGCGGCGATTCCGCCCGTGCGCGCGCCGGCGCGGCGTTGGCGCTGCTGCTGAAGGGCGAACCGCTGCTCTACTACGGCCAGGAGCTGGGCATGCGCGGGGTCACCCGCAAGGGCACGATGTCCGACTCGGCGCACATCCCGCTGCGCGAGGCGATGCGCTGGAACGCGGACCTCGACGCGCCGGGTTCGGCGATTTGGTACAAGAGCGATAAGCCTTGGTGGAACCAGCGTTACAACCGCTCCGGCGACGGCGTTTCCGTGCAGGAAGAAGGCCAAGCCGGCTCGCTGCACGCTTGGTATCGCCAACTGCTGGCGCTGCGGCGGACGCGGCCGGAATTGCGCAACGGCACGCAACGCATCGTCTGCGGCGACGATTCGCCAGTGATCTGCGTACTGCGCGAATCCGGCGCTGCGCGCAGCTTGCTGTTGGTCAATCTGGGGACGACTACGGCGAAACCGGACTTGGACGCGACGCTCGCTGGTGCTACGTGGACCGACCTGCTCGATGGCGGCATGGTCGACGCGGCGCAGTTGCGGCTGCAGCCGCTGGCGGTGCGGGTGCTTGGCACGCCCTGAAACGCTAGGCGCGCTATCCTGCGCACGGTCGAGAGCTCGCGGCTGAAGCCGCTCCCACAAAAAGATGAATGCGCCGCTTCTGGAACGCTCGATCTACGAGTTCGCCCGCTATCCTTGCGCACGATCAAGAGCTCGCGGCTGAAGCCGCTCCTACAAATACGAAATGAACGTGCCGCATCTGGAACGCCCGATCTGCGAGCCGGTGGAACTGCGCCCGGGCGCGCGGATCCGCGTCGAGCGCGTGCGGCAGGGCGCGGAGGCCGGCGCCAGCGAGCCGTTTCCGCATTACCACGACGTGCACGAGCTGGTGCTGTTCGGCAAGGTCGCCGGCGATTTCGTCGCCGAAGGGCGGCGTTACGCGCTGGCCGGCGGCAGCATCGCCTTCGTGCCGTCGATGCGCCAGCACGACTACGCGCTGGCGCCAGGCCCGCGCGACTGGCTGCTGGTGCAGATCGACGCCACCGCCGGCGAGACGCTGGCGCAAGCGCCGGGACTGGAGCGCCTGGCGCACGCGTTCTGCGCCCGGCCCGGCCGCGCGTTGCAGCGTCGCATCGCGGTGCTCGCGGATTGGCTGACCGAATTGGGCGGCGCCGATCCGCTCGCTGCGACGCTGGTCGAATTGCTGCTGCGCGCCGCGGTGCGCGCGCCGGCGATCGCTGGACATAAGTTGACCGCCGACGCCGATGCGCTGGACCGCCTGCGCCCGGCGATCGAGCGGCTGCGCCGCGACCCGGCGCACGCGCCCAGCGCCGAAGCGGCCGCGGCCTTGTGTGCGCTGGCGCCGGCCTATTTCAGCCGCCGCTTCAAGCAGCAGATCGGGATGACCTGGAGCGATTACGTGCGCACCCATCGTCTGCACCTGGCCAGCCAGCGATTGCTCGACAGCGAGCAGACCGTGGCTGCGATCGCCTACGCGTTGGGTTTTTCCACGCCGTCGCATTTCGGCGAGCTGTTCCATCGCCGCTTCGGGATGACACCGAAGGAATATCGGGATGCGGGTCGTGTACCGCCGCAATCGGCGTGATGATCGGTGGATCATGGCGAACCGCTGTGAAGCGAAGAGCTCGCGGCTGAAGCCGCTCCTACGAAGAGCAGCGACCGATGCGTTTTACGAAGGGCGATGCGGGCGCAGTTCGCGGGCGAAGCCGTCGATGATGCGGCAGACGCGGATCACTTCGAATTCGTAGGGATAGGCGCGCAGCAGCCACGGTATCGGCAGGAAGGCGTGTTCGTTTTTCATGGCCGCAGCGATGCCTTCGGCGGCGGCCTTTTCGAGGGTGGCGCCTTCGTCGCCGGTCAGCGCGGCGGGGGCGTAGACGGTGCCGTCGTTGGCGATGCCGAAGACGCGGGCCCAGGGCGGCGCGGGGATGTTGGGGTCGGGTTTGCCGGCTTCGTACCAAGTTACGTGGAGCATGATGTTCGGGGCCTTTCTTGTGGCGAGCGATGCTAGCTTGGGGTTGCGCGTGCCCTCACCCAACCCTCTCCCGCAAGCGGGAGAGGGCTAAAGCTTTGCCCTCTCCCGCTTGCGGGAGAGGGACAGGCCGAAGGCCAGGGAGAGGGGCCGGCTTTCCGATAAGAGCGAAAGTCACTGGGTTCCCGCCTTCGCGGGAATGACGGCCTCAAAGCGAGAAGCACGCTCGCTTCGCTCACGCACCCCTCCCCTGCCCTTCGGGCATCCCGCTCCGCGCCCCGGCCCTCGCTTACGCGAGGGCGTGCAGGGGCATGCGAAGCTGCGCTTCGCAAGCATGCCCCTTCACCCCGCAAGGGGAGAGGAAACAGCACTACACCGTTACCGGATTCGGTTTGTCGACGTCGATCTTGTACTGCTTGATCGCCCGCGCCACATCCTTAGCCGTCATCTTCCCTTCCGCCGCCAACGCGGCGATGGCCGCATGCGCGATGTGGAAACGATCCACCTCGAAATGCCGGCGCAGATTGGCACGGGTATCCGAGCGGCCGAAGCCGTCCGTGCCCAGCACCGTGTAATGCATCGGCACGAAGGCGCGGATCTGGTCGGCGAAGGCGCGGACGTAATCGGTGGCGGCGATCGCCGGGCCCTGGCGGCCTTCCAGCAGTTCGGTGACGTAAGGCTTGCGCGGCGACTTCGCTTCCGGGTTGAAGCGGTTGTGGCGTTCGGCGTCGTAGCCGTCGCGGCGCAGTTCGGTGAAGCTGGGGCAGGACCAGATGTCGGCGGTGACGCCGAAATCCTTGTCCAGCAGTTCCGCCGCGGCGATCGCTTCGCGCAGGATGGTGCCGCTGCCCAGCAGTTGCACGCGCAGTTCGCCCTTCTTCGGCTTGCCGGCGTCCTTCAGCAGGTACATGCCCTTGATGATGCCGTCGGCCGCGCCCTCGGGCATGTCCGGGTGGGCGTAGTTCTCGTTCATCAGGGTGAGGTAGTAGTACTCGTCCTGCTGCTCGTCGAGCATGCGGTGCATGCCGTGTTGCAGGATCACCGCCACTTCGTAGCCGAAGGTCGGGTCGTAGGCGCGGCAATTGGGAATCGCGCCGGCCAGCAGGTGCGAATGGCCGTCTTCGTGCTGCAGGCCTTCGCCGTTGAGGGTGGTGCGGCCGGCGGTGGCGCCGAGCAGGAAGCCGCGCGCGCGCATGTCGGCGGCTTGCCAGGCGGCGTCGCCGATGCGCTGGAAACCGAACATCGAGTAGTAGATGTAGAACGGCAGCATCGGCAGATCGTTGGTGCTGTAGCTGGTGGCCGCGGCCATCCAGCTGGCGAAGGCGCCGGCTTCGGTGATGCCTTCTTCCAACACTTGGCCTGCGGCGTCTTCGCGGTAGTACATCAATTGGTCGGCATCGACCGGCTTGTACTTCTGCCCCTGCGGCGCATAGATGCCCAGCTGGCGGAACATGCCTTCCATGCCGAAGGTACGCGCTTCGTCGGCCACGATCGGCACGCAGCGCGGGCCGACCTGCTTGTCGCGCAGCACGATGCTGAGCGATTGCACGAAGGCCATGGTGGTGCTGATCTCGCGGTCGCCGGTGGACTTGAGCAGGCGATCGAACACTTCCAGCTTGGGCGCGGTGAGCGATTCCTTGCTCTTGCGGCGGCGCTGCGGCAGGAAGCCGCCGAGCGCGCGGCGGCGCTCCATCAGGTATTCGACTTCCGGCGATTTCTCGCCGGGGTGGAAGAACGGCACGTTGCCGTCCTTCAGTTGCTCGTCCGGGATCGCAATCTTGAAACGGTCGCGGAACGCGCGCACCGCCTCGTCGTCGAGCTTCTTGGTCTGGTGGGTGGGATTGAGCGCCTCGCCAGCCGCGCCCATGCCGTAGCCCTTCACCGTCTTGGCGAGGATGACGGTCGGCTGGCCCTTGGTGTCGACGGCGTTCTGGTAAGCCGCATACACCTTGTGCGGATCGTGGCCGCCGCGGTTCAGGCGCCAGATGTCGTCGTCGGAAAGATTGGCGACCATCGCCAGCGTTTCGGGGTATTTGCCGAAGAAATGCTCGCGCGTGTAGGCGCCGCCGAAGGCCTTGCAGTTCTGGTATTCGCCGTCGACGGTTTCCATCATCAGGCGCTTGAGCATGCCCTGATGGTCCTTGGCGAGCAGCGGATCCCAGTAGCTGCCCCAAACGGTCTTGATCACGTTCCAGCCGGCGCCGCGGAACGCGCCTTCCAGTTCCTGGATGATCTTGCCGTTGCCGCGCACCGGGCCGTCGAGGCGCTGCAGGTTGCAGTTGATGACGAAGACCAGGTTGTCCAAGCCTTCGCGGCCGGCGACGGAAATCGCGCCGAGCGATTCGGGCTCGTCGGTTTCGCCGTCGCCTAGGAAACACCAGACCTTGCGGTCGGATTTGGGCATCAGGCCGCGGCCTTCCAGGTATTTCCAGTTGCGCGCCTGATAGATCGCTGCGATCGGGCCCAAGCCCATCGACACGGTCGGCGTCTGCCAGAAATCGGGCATCAGCCACGGATGCGGATAGCTGCTGATGCCGCGGCCGTCGACTTCCATGCGGAAGTTGTCCAGCTGCGATTCGCTGATCCGGCCTTCCAGGAAGGCGCGCGCATAGATGCCAGGCGAGCTGTGGCCTTGCACATACAGCAGGTCGCCGGGGAATTGATCCGTCGGCGCGCGCCAGAAATGGTTGAAGCCGACGTCGTACAGCGTCGCCGACGAAGCGAAGCTGGCGATGTGGCCGCCCAGATCGCCGGGCTTGCGGTTAGCGCGCACGACCATCGCCATCGCGTTCCAGCGGATGATCGAGCGGATGCGCCATTCCATCGTCGCGTCGCCCGGCGCTTTCGGCTCCAGGTGCGCGGGAATGGTGTTGATGTATTCGGTGGTCGGCGCGAACGGCAGATGCGCACCGGCGCGGCGCGTGAGTTCGACCATGTTCTCGAGCAGCTGATGCGCGCGCTCGGGGCCTTCGGCGTCGATGACGGCCTTGATCGACTCGATCCACTCTTGGGTTTCGGCCGGGTCGGGATCGTTCTGCAGGATTTGTTCGAGCCAGTTCATCGATGCGCTCCGCTGCGGCGCTGGGCCGCGTTTTTGGGGTCGTTTAGAGCTGGGAGTCTAACAGGGGCAAAGGACGAAATAATTTGACCCGGGTTATTTATCGATCTTTTTTATCCGGGTCTTTCTGCTTTTGTAGGAGCGGCTTTAGCCGCGAGCTTTTTGACGGCTGTGAGCGCCTGGCAAAAGCTCGCGGCTAAAGCCGCTCCTACGAAGAGCGGCCGGACTCGCTTTTTTTCAGGCCAAGAGAACGGCGCCTCAGTTTGCCGCGGCGGCGCTTGCGCGATGGAGGCGGCGGCGGGATGCTGCGGAACGGGGGCTGGCCTGAGGGAATCCGGTGGCGCAGCACAGCGAAGGATCGGCGGCCGACGCGCAGACGGATGCCGCGCATGGCATCGCCGACGACGGCGTGCGCTGGCACCGCAGCCTGCGCACGCGGCTATTGCTGTGGACGAGCCTGGGCGCCGCCGCGCTGCTGCTGGCCGGCACCTGGCTGATCTATGCCAATGCCCGCGAACTGCTAGTGGCGCAATCGCGGCACGAAATCCGCAGCCTGGCCGAGCAAGGCGCGCGCACGCTGCAGGCGACGTTGGGATCGGTGACCGTCAGCGCGCAGACGCTGGCGGCCAGCGTGCGCGGCATCGGCTACGCGCCGCGCGAACTCGACGCCGTGCTGCGCGCCGCCGTCGAAGGCGATCCGGACATCGCCGGCGCCATGCTGATCCTCGAACCGGGCGCGTTGGCGGACGCCGATCCCGAGCACAGCTGGTACGTGCGCCGCGACGGCGATAGCTATTACGTGCAGCCGATGCGCTACGAAGGCTACGACTACCACGATCAGCCGTGGTGGCCGCGCACCGTCGGCGGCGGCAAAGCGTGGTGGTCGGAGCCTTATCGCAACAACGCGACCGGCGGCCAGTATTTCGTCACCTACAACCTGCCGCTGCGGCGCACGCCCGGCGGCGCACCGGTCGGCATGGTCAGCCTGGACGTGCCGGTGCAGCGGCTTCGCGACCTGGTCGGCGCATCGGCGACGGACGATGCGATCCAGCGCATGCTGCTCAGCCCCGAGCGCCAGTACGTGCTGCACCCGCAAGCGGCGCTGGAAATGGCTGCGAGCCTGGACGGCCAAGCGCGGCAACCGGCGTACCGCGTCCTGCAGCCGCTGCTCGACGCGGTCCGCGCGCGCCGCGATGGGGAACTGGAATACTTCGACCCGCGCAACGGCGGCAATCGCATGACGCTGGTGCGCCCGGTCGGCGACAGCGGCTGGACCTTGGGCCTGTCCGTGTCGGAAAGCTACGTGCTGGCCGGCCTGAAACGGACCGCGCGCCAGGTGCTGATCGGCGGCCTCGTCGCGATCGCATTGATGTTGCTGCTGTTGCAGCTGGTCGCGCGGCGCATCACCGGGCCGCTGGCGTCGCTGACCGATTCGGCGCGGCACTTCGACGCCGGCGAGTTCGACCGGCCGCTGCCGCACACGGCGCGCCGCGACGAAGTCGGGCTGATGGCGCGCGCCTTCGACCATGCGCGCGGTTCGATCAAGGCGCAGATGGCGCAGATCGAACAGATGGCGATGGCCCGGCAGAAATTGGACAGCGAGTTGTCGATCGCGCGCGAGATCCAGCTGGCGATGCTGCCGCACGACCGCGCCGTGACGCACGGCGGCCGCAGCCTGCGGGCGCAGGCGCTGCTGGAGCCGGCCAAGGCGGTGGGCGGCGATTTCTACTGCCTGTTCGAGCGCGACGACGCCTTGTGGTTCGCGATCGGCGATGTGTCCGACAAGGGCGTGCCTGCCGCGCTGTTCATGGCGCGCAGCATCACCGTGCTGGAGATCGCCGCCGGCCGCGCCGCGACGCCGGCGCAGGCGCTGCGCGAGGCGGGCATGCGCCTGGCCGCGAACAACGACGCCTGCATGTTCGCGACCGTGCTGTGCGGCTGCGTCCTGCTCGACAGCGGCGAATGGTCGATGGCCAGCGCCGGGCACGAACCGCCGCTGCTGCGTCGCGCCGACGGCAGCGCGGAATTCGTCGCGCTGGCGTCGGGGCCGCCGCTGGGCATCGAAACCGATGCGGTTTACGAGGTCTGGCACGGCCTGCTGCAGCCGGGCGACGCGCTGGTCGCCTATACCGACGGCATCACCGAGGCCTTCGATGCGCAGCAGCAGGCCTTCGGCAGCGAAAGGCTGCTGCAGCACGTGCGCGAATGCACGGATCCGGCCCGCTTGTGCGCCTGCGTGGTCGCCGCCGCGCACGCTTTCGCCGGTGGCGCACCGCAATCGGACGACCTGACCGTGCTGGCGCTAAGCTTGTCGGCGACGACGGCGGAGGTCGCTTGAGCATGCATCTGCGGATCGCCATCCCGAACCGGCGCGAGCGCTTGCGCGAGCTGGCCGATACGATCGATGCGGCCTTGCTGGCGCACGGCATCGACCGCGTGCTGCGCGACGACGTGCGGCTGATCGCCGAAGAAGTGGCGGGCAACAGCGTCGGTCACGGTTACCCAGAAGACTGCAGCGGCGAAGTGGTGGTCGAAATCGATCGCCGGCCCGGCGCGCTGGCGCTGGAATTCCGCGACGACGGCCGCCCCTTCGATCCGCTGTCCGCGCCGGCGCCCGCGCTCGACGGCGATATCGATGCGCGTCCGATCGGCGGCCTGGGCCTGCATCTGGTGCGCGAGCTGGCGCACAGCCTGAGCTATGCGCGCGAAGAACCCTATAACGTGCTGCGCGTGACGCTGCGCGACCCCGCCCACGGGCGCTGACCACCGGAGACCGCCATGGACCTGCAGATCCGCATCGACCCGCCGCGCGGCGACAGCCAGCGCGTGGCGCTGGCCGGGCGCCTGGACACGCACAGCTACGACGAACTGGATCGGCGGCTGGCGCCGGTGCTGGCCTCGGACATCCGTTCGCTGGTGCTGGACTTGGGCGGACTGGAATACATCAGTTCGGCCGGCGTGCGCTCGGTATTCAAGGCGCGCAAGGCGCTGGCCGCGCGCGGCGGCAAGGTGGTGGTGGCCAATCCGCAGCCGCAGATCGCCAAGGTATTCGACATCGTCAAGGCGGTGCCGATGAACGAGGTATTCGCTTCGGTCGCCGAAGCCGACGCCTATCTGGACGCGATGCAGCAGAAGGTGCTGCGCGGCGAGGACGACGACTGAAGGCCAAGGCCGTTCATGCCGTCGCAGGCCGGCCACACCGGCTTTCGCTACGATGTGCGCACCCGCAGCAGCGAACCGGCGATGAGCACCCACCCCCCGCAACCTCCGCGCGTGTCCGTGGCGCTTTGCGTCTACAACGGCGAAAAGCACCTGCGCGAGCAGTTGGACACGGTGCTGGCGCAGCGCGGCGTGGACCTGGAAGTGATCGCGGTCGACGACGGCTCGCGCGACGGCAGCGTGGCGCTGCTGCGCGAGGCCGCGGCGCGCGATCCGCGGCTGCAGGTGCACGTCAATCCGGAAAACCTGGGCCCGCTGCGCAGTTTCGAGCGCGCGATGTCGTTGGGCGGCGGCGAGTTCGTCGCGCCCTGCGACCAGGACGACCGCTGGCATCCCGACAAGCTGGCCCAGCTGCTGGCCTGCATCGGCGATGCCGACCTGGCTTATTGCGATTCGGAATACATCGACGACGGCGGCCGGCCCAGCGGTCGCGGCATTTCTTCGGACCTGACCATGATGTCCGGGCGCGAGCCGATGCGGTTCGTGTTTTCCAACTCGGTCTCCGGCCACGCGCTGATCGTGCGGCGCGCGCTGTTCGAAGCGGCGCGGCCGTTCCCGCCCGGACTGTTCCACGATTGGTGGCTGGCGATGTGCGCATCGGCGCGCGGCGGCGTGGCGTATCTAGACGAAGCGCTGGTGCAGTTCCGCCGCCACGATGCCGCGTTCTCGCCGCTCGGCAAGGACGCGGCGCAGGCGCCGCCGAGCCGCAATCGGGTCTGGCTGGAAGAACGGCGCGCCCTGCTGCGCGCGCTGGCCGGCAGCGCCTTCGACCGCGACGGCCGCGCGGCGGCGATGCTGCACGCGTTGGAGCAGGCCGAAGCGGGACGCGGCTACGGACCGTTGTTGCGCAGCGTGTGGCAATCGCGCGCTGCGGCGCCGCCTTGGCGCGGGTCGACGGCGATCAACGCATTGCGTCTGCAGAGCCGCTTCATCCGCAAACTGCGCCGCGCGCGCAAAGAGCCGCCGATCGCCGGACCCCGATTCCGCCTGTAGCCCGGGTGGCGCCGAAGGCGATACCCGGGACCGCGCGATCCCGGAGGTCTATCTCGGCTCAATCTCCGGGTATCGCCTTCGGCGCCACCCGGGCTGCGAACCACGGGTTTCGGTTGTCGATGCGCGGCGGATTGGCCAGCGTGAAGTTGTCGCGCGCCGCGGTGAGGTTGGGGTTGTAGGCCGGATCGCGCGACATCCATTCGGGCCAGGCCGAACGCAGGCGCGCCAGATCGCTTCGGATGCGCTGTCGTTGCCGCCACGCCGCCCATCGCGTCGGCGGGTGGCTGCGCACGTGCAGCGAAGGCACCCAGACATTGCGCAGACCAGCGTCCTGCAGGCGCAGGCATAACGCGACCGCGGCCCCCTGCGCGCTGCGGTAGTCCTGCGGATAGCCGCCGACGCGTTCGAAGGCGCTGCGGGCAATGGCGATGCAGCCGTCGTCGAGCGCGCTGAGGTTCTGCGACAGGCGGGTGCGGCCGTAGTAGCCGATCTCGTCCGCACGGGCGCCGCGGCCGAGCAGGCCGACACCGTCGTGCAGGCCCAGCAGCACGCCGCCGCCGGCGATGCGGCCTTCCGGCGTAACCCGTTTCGGCGCGACCGCGCCCGTGCCCGGACGCGCGGCGAACGACACCAGCTTGCCGAGCCAGCCGGGCTCGGCGATTTCGCAGCGGCTGTCCACGAACACCAGGATGTCTGCGCCGGCCGCATGCGCCGCGGCGTTACGCAGTGCGGCCGGTGTAGCGGCCCGCGGCGATGCGATCCGCCGCACGCCCGCATGCGACCAGCGCTCGGGCAGCGCAGGCCGGTCGCTGCGCGAAGCGACGATCCATTCGCACAAGCCGTAATCGTCATGCGCGAGCAGGCTGTCGACGCAACGCTGCAGGGCTCCTGCATCGCCGTCGTCGACCACGATCACCGTGACCGCCGGCGTCGGATGCGCGAGCGCGTAGTCGACCTGGTACCACCCGGCCGAGTGCGGGACGACCTCGGCTTCCAGCGCGTTGCGCGCCAGGTGTTCCTGCAGCGCGCGGCGGCCGGCGTCGAGCGCGTAAGGCTTGGTGGCGTTGCCGCCCGCGGTGCTCGCCTCGTGGATGCGCCAGTGGTAGAGCACCTGCGGGATGTGCACGATCCGCTGCGCTTCCACGCTTTCGATGCAGCGCAGGGCCAGGTCGTAATCCTGCGCGCCCTCGTAGCCCACGCGGAAACCGCCGGCCGCGCGTATCAGCCCCGTGCGGTAGACGCCCAGGTGCGAGATCAGGTTGTAGCCGCGGAACAGTTCAGGATTCCAATCCGGCTTGAAATAGGCGCCGCAGCGCTGGCCATCGGCGTCGATCTTGTCCTCGTCGGAATAGATCACGGCGGCGTCGGGAAAACGGTCGATGGTTTCGGCGACGCAGAGCAGCGCATGCCGCGGCAGCAGGTCGTCGTGGTCCAGCAGCGCGGCGTATTCGCCTTCGGCCATTTCCAGCGCAGAATTCGATGCGGCCGAGATGTGGCCGTTGCTTTCGCGGAAGGCGACGCGGATGCGCGGATCGAGCGCGGCGTACTCGGACAGGATGCGGCGCACCTCAGGATCGGTGGACCGGTCGTCGGCGACGCACAGCTGCCAGCGCTCGTAGAGTTGCGCGCGCACCGAATCCAACGCTTCTCGCAGCCATTGCGGCCGCGGGTTGTACACCGGCATCAGCACGGAGATCAGCGGTTCGGCGCGCAGGCGCCGCCTGCGTTCGCGCAGCGCGGGCAGGTCGGCGTCGTCCAGCGTGTCGTAGCGCGCCGCCCATTCCGGATAGGTCAGCTCGCCGCGGCGGCGGCGGCGGCGCGCGGCGTCCCAATCGCGCAGCCTGCGCTTCCATCCGGGCGGGTTTTCGTCGGTCGCCATAGTCGTCTTTCGCGGTTCTGGCGATCAGCCGCGCCCGAACCAGCGTCGCGGCAGCAGCAGCTTGAAGGCGCGCTCGAAGCTCTTGCGGCGCAGTCCGGGATGGCGAAAGCCGCGCCACAGCGGACCCAGCCACTGCGCGCGCGGCTTTTCGATCAGCGCTTCGCGCATGTCGGCCTCGAGCCGGTACATCTGCGCGATGCTCAGGCCCAGCTCGCGGCGCTCCCCGGGCAGGTCGGGAAGCGCGGCGACACAGCGTTCCTGGTCGGCGGCGACGTCGCGGTACATGGCCAGCACCCGCCGGTTGCGGCGCTCGTAGATCTCGAAGCCGTTGCCGCTGCGGTCGAACATCCAATCGTTGAGGTTGTTGCCGTGGCGCCGATAGCCGAGCAGCGCCTGCGGCAGGCAGCGGCACTCGCCGATCAGCGCGGCGCGCAAGCTGAGCATGTTGTCCTCGACCACGCCCTGCAGCGGCGGCAATGCGGTCAGCAGTTCGCGGCGCACCGCCATCGACGCGCCGAGCACGGTCTGCAGCTTGCCGCGGCACAGGAACCAGCGCTGGTCGAGCCGCTCGGGCAGGCCGCGCACGCCTTTGTCCATGACGTTGCCGTTAGCGTCGATATCGTCCACGGCCGAGCCGACCGCCTGCAGCGCAGGATGCTCGACGAAGCTGTCCCGCAAGGTCAGGGCGCGATGCGGATAGGCGACGTCGTCGCCGGACTGGAACACCAGGATCTCGCCGCCGGCGATCGCGGCCAGTTCCATCAGGTGCGCGCACAAGCCCAGGTTGCGCTGCGTGCTGCGCACGCTGACGCGATGCGGGCCGTCGTAGCCGCGCACCGCTTCCTGGGCTGCGGCGAAAGTGCCGTCGCCCGAGCTGTCGTCGGAAACGATGATTTCGCAAGGCAGCGTCTGCGCCAGCGCCGACCGCACGGCTTCGGCGACGGTATGCGGCATGCGGTACGCGATCACCAGGATCGTGACCGCCGGCGCGCGCGACGCATCGGCCGCGCTGCCGGCGGCCAGATCGTGCTGCATCGCGTGTCGGGGGGTGTTCATGCGCTCGCGGATCGCGGCCGGGGTCAGCCGGGTTCGTCGCGCATCAGGCGGCCGCTGGCTTCGCCGGCTTCGCGCTGCAGCTTGCGGATCTGGGCCTCGACTGCGGCGATCGCGGTCATGTTGACGATGCGGCGCGCGGTCGAGGCCGGGGTCAGGATGTGCGCGGGCTTTGACACGCCCATCAGGATCGGGCCGATCGCCACGCCGTCGGTCATCACCCGCACCATGTTGTAGGTGATGTTGGCGGCATCCAGGTTGGGCAGCACGAACAGGTTGGCGCGGCCGGTCAGCGTGGTGTTGGGGAACATGCGTTGGCGCAGCGGCTCGTCCCAGGCGGTGTCGCCCTGCATTTCGCCGTCGACTTCGAGCTTGGGCATGCGCGATTTCAGGATCTCGCGCACGCGCCGCATCTTGGCCGCGCTGGGATTGTCGTGGCTGCCGAAGTTGGAATGCGACAGCAGCGCGACTTTCGGTTCGATGCCGAAAAGTTTCAGCCGATAGCTGGCCTGCAGCGTGGCCTCGGCGATCTGCTCGGCGGTGGGGTCCAGCTGCACGTGCGTGTCGAGGAAGAACCAGGCGCCCTGCTGGTTGATCACGCCGGTCATCGCCGAGGTGCTCTGCACGCCGGGATCGAGCGGGATCACGCTGCGCAGGTAACCCAGCTTCTTGTGGTAGCGGCCGACGATGCCGCTGATCAGCGCATCGGCCTCCTCGCGCTGCAGCATCACCGCGCCGATCAGGGTCGGCCGCGAGCGCAACAGGTTCTTGGCCGCCGCCGGCGTCACGCCGCGGCGTTCGGTGAGCGAGTGGTAGTACTGCCAGTAGTCGTTGAAGCGCGGGTCGTCGTTGATGTTGGTCAACTCGAAATCCACGCCGGCGCGCATGCGCAGGCCGAGCCGTTCGATGCGGGTCTCGATCACGTCCGGGCGGCCGATCAGGATCGGGTAAGCCAACTGCTCGTCGATCACGGTCTGCACCGCGCGCAGCACGTTCTCTTCTTCGCCTTCTGCATAGACCACGCGCTGCCGGTCGGCGCGGGCGCGGTCGTAGACCGGCTTCATCAGCAGGCCGGTGCGGTAGATGAACTGGCCCAGTTTTTCCTTGTAGGCCGGCATGTCCTCGATCGGGCGCAGCGCGATGCCCGAATCCATCGCCGCCTGCGCCACGCACGGCGCCAGCATCATCAGCAGGCGCGGGTCGAACGGACGCGGGATGATGTAGTCCGCGCCGAAGGTCGGCACGTCGCCGCCGTAGGCGCTGCCCAGGTCGGACGACTCCATCCGCGCCAGCTTGGCGATGGCGCGCACGCAGGCCAGTTTCATCGCCTCGTTGATTTCGGTGGCGCCGGCATCGAGCGCGCCGCGGAAGATGTAGGGGAAACAAAGCGCGTTGTTGACCTGGTTCGGATAATCCGAACGGCCGGTGGCGATGATGCAGTCCGGGCGCACCGCTTTCGCGTCTTCCGGCAGGATTTCCGGATACGGATTGGCCAGCGCCAGGATGATCGGCTGCGGCGCCATCGTCGCCACCATCTCCGGCTTCAGCACGCCGCCGGCGGACAGGCCCAGGAAAATATCGGCACCGGCGACGATGTCGGCCAGGGTGCGCTTGTCGGTGTCGCGGGCGTAGCGCTGCTTGTCCGGATCCAGGTGGGCGCGGCCGGTGTAGAGCACGCCGTCGCGGTCCACCGCCAGGATGTTCTCCGGCTTCATGCCCAGCGCCACCAGCATGTCCAGGCAGGCGATGCCGGCCGCGCCGGCGCCGGAGGTGGCCAGTTTCACCTCTTCGATCTTCTTGCCGGCGATTTCCAGCGCATTGAGCACGGCGGCGCCGACGATGATCGCAGTGCCGTGCTGGTCGTCGTGGAACACCGGGATGTTCATCCGCTCGCGCAGCTTGCGCTCGACGATGAAGCATTCCGGCGCCTTGATGTCTTCCAGGTTGATGCCGCCGAAGGTCGGCTCCAGGCTGGCGATGATGTCGACCAGCTTGTCCGGATCGCGTTCGTCGATCTCGATGTCGAATACGTCGATGCCGGCGAATTTCTGGAACAGGATGCCCTTGCCTTCCATCACCGGCTTGCCGGCCAGCGGGCCGATGTCGCCCAGGCCGAGCACGGCGGTGCCGTTGCTGATCACCGCGACCAGGTTGCCGCGCGCGGTCAACTCGCTGGCGGCGTTGGGGTCGGCGACGATCGCCTCGCAGGCGTAGGCCACGCCCGGCGAATAGGCCAGCGCCAAGTCCCGCTGGGTGACCATCGGCTTGGTCGGCACCACCTTGATCTTCCCCGGCGGCGACGCGCGGTGGTAATCGAGCGCGGACTGCTTGAACGCGTCGGGCGGCGGGGTGCTGGACGCTGGGGTATCGGACATCGCTGAGGTCTTGCCGCTTGCGGGCTACCGATTCTAGCGGCTTTCGATGCAGGGTCGGCGCCGCAGGCTATGGCGCCGGTCAGCCGGCTTCTTCCACAATGTCGCGATGGGAGATGCGACGACAGCAGACGTACGGGAAAAGTGGCCTGGATGGTTGCTGCCGGCCGGGGTTTTCGTCGCGGTGCTGCTGGCGCAATGGCCTTTGGTGTTCAATCCCGGCTATTTCAGCCACGACGAATTGCAATGGGCGGCCTTCGCGCAACAGCCGGAGGGGCCGTTCTCGGTCGGCCCTCTCTGGGCCGGCGTGCAGTCGTTCCAGTACCGGCCGCTCACGTTTACGCTGTGGTTGTGGCTGTCGCGGCTGCTGTTCGACCATCCCTATGCCTTCCACGGCTTGATGGTGGCGCTCGGCGGCGCCAACGCCGCCCTGTTGGCGGTGTTGCTGCGCCGTTTCGGCGCGACCGCCGCGGCCAGCGCGGCCGGCGCATTGGCGTTCGCGCTGGGCGCTTACGCCGCGCACACGCACGGCTGGGTGGGCACGCTGGCGGATCTGATCTGGGTCGGCTGCGCCTTGTCGATCGCGCTGATCGTGCAACGCGATCGACAGCCGTGGATTTCGATGCTCGCCACCGCGGCGCTCACGTCCCTGGCGCTGTTGGCCAAGGAAGCGGCCGTGGTGATCCCGGCCTTGCTCGCCCTGGCATGGCTGTTCTTGCAGCACCGGACCGCATGGGGGCGGGCCGCATGGGCGGCATTGCTGCCGGTGGCGATCTATCTGGCGCTGCGCATCGGCGTGATCCTGTTTTCGCCGCGACCGGCCGCCAACTACGGCTGGAGCCTAGCCTTCGTTCCGCAGCGCTGGCTCGAATACCAGCTGTTCCCGCCCAACCCGACCAAGATGGAAGCCGGCGGCACCCTGGCGCGCGGCTTCGGCGACGGACGCGTATTGGCCGCGATCGTCTTGTGGCTGGCGCTGGCCTGGGCCTTGTGGCGCGCCGGCCCGCGCTGGCTTTCGGGCTTCCTGCTGGCCGGCGCTGCGGCGCTGGGGCCGGTGCTGATCCTGGCCGAGTCCGCCAACCAGTACGGCTACGGCTTCGCGGCCGTGACCGCGGCGATCTGCGCGGCGGCCTGGCCGCGCATGCGGCGCTTCGGCAAGACCGTGCTGGTGATCCTGGCGCTGCTCGGTCTCTGGCACGGCTTCAACATCGTCCGACGCATGCATAACGCCGGCGAAGTGCAGGCCGTGTTCTCGCCGGCGCTGGCCGAACTCGTCCGCGAACGCGGCGATACCACCATCCGCTTGCGCAGCGCCGATCCGTCGCAACGCTGGCTGTTCGACCGGCTTACGCACGAGATCCCGAGCTATCGCGGGGTGCCGATCGGCAGCCGCGTGCACCTGATGCAAGCCGGCGAGGACGCCGACTACGCGATCGAAACGGACGGACGGCTCACGCCGCTGCCCTGACTTCGGGATAAGCCGCTGAGGCGAGCCACCTTAAGAGCTAAACGCTCGCGTAGGAAACTTCCTACAAACGACTGCGCTAAAGATAAGTGGCCACTTTCCTACCGATTTTCGTCTTGGCTAAACGTGCCAAGCAAACCGGCAAAGGAGAGTGATCGGGTGACCAAGCAAAAGCTCGTTGCGGTGATGGTCGTCACGATTTTCACTCTGGCCGCAGGGCTGTACTTCTCCGGCTACATCACCTTGTGGCTGCTCGAACTCGACATCCCGCTGCAGTGGAACACCTACGTCCGGTATTTCCAGGCGCTGGACCAGGCTTATGTTCGTCCGCACGCTTGGAAGATCAAGCTCGGCGGCGCAATCGGCTTTGGCGTGCCGGCTCTGGTATGGCTGCCGATCGCGTGGGGTCTGCTGCGACGATCTGGCGTTAGCGACTTCCATGGCGGCGCCCGTTTCGCCCACCTGGCCGAGGCCAAGAAAGCGGGGCTCGCCCGGCAGACGCCACAAGGCGTCCTTGTCGGCAGGTTCAAGGGCCATTACCTGTACCTGGGCGGCACGCAGCACATCCTGATGACGGCGCCGACCCGTTCCGGAAAATCGACGTCCGTGGTGATCCCGGTGTTGCTGACCTATCAGGGTTCGGTCGTGGTGGCCGACACGAAGGGAGAGTTGTTTCAGCGGACCAGCGGCCGGCGCGAAGCGATGGGGCAGGCGATATACAAGTTCGACCCCTATAACGAGCGCGGCATCACCCATCGCTTCAATCCGTTCCAGGCGCTTTCCGAGGATCCGCGGATACGCATCAGCCAGGTCCAGTCGATTGCGGCCATTCTGTATCCCGACGGCGCGGGCAAGGATCCGTTCTGGAGTTCGATGGCCAGGAAAGCGTTCATGGCCTTCGCGCTGTACATGCTCGACAGCTGGGACGACATGCTCGAGAAAAAAGTGCCGAACCAAACCAGCGAGGGGTTCGAGCAGCGCGAGATGGACCCCAACACTCACATCCGTTACCCAAGCTTCGAACGCATTTACCGCTTGTCGACAGGCGAGGGCGTTGAGGACGGGGTCAAAGCCTGGATTCAAACCCTGCTCCGACTTAGAACCGGGTCCTTCCTCGGCCGAGAAGCGCGCACCTACTTCTCGGATCTCGTGGGGCTCGCCGACGAGACGTTTTCCAGCGCCCTGGCGACGATGCAGGAGCCGCTGAGTCAATTCTTGAGCCCGATCCTGGCGGCTGCGACCAATGCCAGCGACTTCGACGTGCGCGATCTGCGCAAAAAATCGATGTCGGTCTATGTGGTGATCCCGCCCTCGAAACTGGGCGAATCCAGCAAATTGCTGAACATCTTCTTCAGCACCGCCCTGAACGCCAACCTGGACAAAACCCCGGACGAGGACACCTCGATCCGCAACCAGATGCTGCTGGTGATGGACGAGTTCACCGCCATGGGGCCGCTGAACGCCTTCGCCGACCGCATTTCGCTGATCGCCGGCTATGGGGTGCGGGCGCTGGTCATCATTCAAAGCCAGTCGCAACTACGTTCGGCCTACGGGCCGGACGTGGCCAAGACGCTGGCCACCAATCACGCCATGAGCATCGTCTTTACCCCACGCGAGCAGGACGACGCCGAGGAATACAGCAGACGGCTCGGCACCAGGACCGAGCGCCGCCGCAACCGCACGGTCAGCAACGGCCCCGGCGGCGCGAACGTCTCCTATTCCTACACCGAGGAAAGCCGCCCGCTGATGCGGCCTCAAGAGCTGCAGGAGCTGCCCATGGACGACGAGATCATCTTCTATGAGGGCTGCAAGCCGATCCGTTGCAAGAAGAACTGGTATTTCAAGGACAAGCGCTTCAAGAACCTGCTGATGGACCCGGTGGAGATTCCGGCGCTGGCGGCGCCGCGGGTAAAGAGAGTCCAAGGCGATGGGCGATAAGCGAATCAGCGATTACGTCAATATCGGCGCCCTGCATGACGCAACTCAAGAAATGGGGAGGAGGATGAAACTTTCTCACGTGGGTTTTGTGGCTGCACTTGGTATCTCTGGAACTCTGACGGCGTGTGGGGCCGATAGCACGCTACCCCAAAGTGGCATAAATGACACACAAGGAAGTACTAGTCCGACAACAGCGACACAAGCGAACGATGCAGCAAAAGTAGCGCCTGATGATTTTGTGGATAAGCCCCAAACTTATGGGGGCGACTACGGCATTCGACCTGCTTATGAGGAATGCATTACCCATCAATCCGATGGCACAAGCACTGCTGGTCATCGACAGGGGTGCGCCGAAGAGGAACTAGGGTTCCAAAATGCACGACTCAATCGCGTTCTTGATAGCGCAATGGGCATGTTCCCGGCCCAAGGCGATGACGACATAACTAAGGCTTCGCATCTGCGCAACGCTCAGCATGCGTGGCTTTCTCGAGTAGAAAAAATGTGCGCGGAAGCGACCGACAATGCAGGGTCAATATTTGGTCCAGCAGCACAGGCCACGTGCCTCATGGATCAAATCGCGATGCGCGCGAGTCAGCTGGAGCGCAAGCAGACTGACATGGCGGCAGGAATCTATTTTCGCAACTCCTACGATCAATGCGCTGAGACAAGTCACGGCGTTACTGGGGAGATTTTGGATTGCATCGCCTCGGAGTTCGAATATCAAGATGGAAGATTGAATGAAATGTATCGGAAACTGCTAGCTAAATTATCCGGCTCGCAAAGAAATAGTCTCGTGGGAGAGCAAAGACGCTGGCTATCTAAAAAAGAACAGGAGTGTAAATGGCATCCAGAAACAGAAGGTCAAGGCCAGCTGATTGATGCTATGTCTTGCGAGTTAAATCTCACGACGGCCCGAGCAAATGAGCTTCATAGAAGAGGCCGAGGCGATGGACAATAAACGAAGAACCGACGGCATCAATCTGGGCGCCTTGTACGGCGTATCTCGGCCTGATACCGACTGCCTGCCGCGGCCCGACCCTATACGTGGTCCAGTGTTCGTCTCACGCGAAGAGTCATTGCGACGCGACCTGGAGAACATCAATGTCCGCACGGTGGCCGAGCTTGGGCCAATGCTGCCGGGCGGACTACCGGTGGCGCCGAAACGTAAGCATGTTCCGCCGCAATCAACACCGATGCCTGAGCACGGGCAAGCGAACTTTGGATACCAGGAGGATGAAACCATGAAACTGAGTCATGTTGTTGTGGTTACAGCTGTCGCTGCCGGAATAGTGGCGTGCGATCCTTCAGCGGGAACCGAAGAGACTCCGCCTCCGCAGGCGCTTTCCCTCTCAACATCAGAAGCACAAAAGCTGTCATCAGATATGACAGAAGCACAACAAGAAAGAGCAACAACATCGCCTATTAGCGCCAATGCTGCGATCAATGAGTCAGGAAAGCTAAAAGTTGAAGCAGGTGATACCACATTGCGTCTAGAGGCCTCCGGTTGTAGCAAGCAATCCGGCACCCTAACTATCTGCAATGAAAGGGTAAATCTCTATATCGAAAAAACCGACATCAACTTCAGCCAAAGACTGCTGCTTGAGTCCGTTTATGTCGACAGCAAGGAGACGTTTTATCGCGGTGCACTGGATAAATCGAACTGCCACACATTTATATTGGCGGATGTAAACGGTGATGGTCAGGAAGATCTTATTGTCCAAACCGGAAATGAGGGTGGTTATGGAGGACCATCTTTTAGTGTTTATCTGTTTGATATGAAAGACAAGCTGTTCAAATTCAATAAGCTATTTTCGGACTTGACCATAGGAACTATCAGTTTGTTCATCGTCGAAAAAGGAAAGCTAAAAACATGGGCGAAGAATGGATGCTGCGAGCATTTTTACCTCACATATGAAATTAGGAAAAACCGCCCTGTGCTAACAGAAATGATCACTGAGCGCTCGACCGATAAGGGGGTAGAAACTATAGTTGAGCGCTTGGTTAATGGAGAGATGAAAGAAATCGTCGAGTAAGCGATAGCCATCTGTGGTTTGCCATCGACTGACAAAGGAAATTCCCATGACCGTTATGCGAAATCGCATGTGTTCGCTTCTGGCGCTGACACTGCTGGCGAGCGCTTGCAAGCCCACGGTCGAAGCCACAGCGGAGACCACGAAGTCCCAACTAGCTAACGCACGGCGGGAGCAGGAGCATTCTTTAGCGGCAGATCAAGTCAACCCTGCGCAAGATTCAAATCTCGAAGCACACGCAGGTATTCGCTCATCGTACTTTGATTGCCTAATGAGGCATGAGAGCGAAGCCTTGGAGATCGGTTACTGCATCTCCGAAGAAAAAGAGCATCAGGACAAGCGCCTGAATGATTACTACAAAGAACTTTCAAAAATGCTAACTACAGACCAGAGAGAACAACTTATAGCTTCGCAGCGGGCTTGGCTTGTGTTCTACGGTAAAGAAGGCCAACTTCAAAGCGCGATTTATAACTCTGATCAGGTCAGCAATCTGCAAGTGGGCGAAAACAAACTATTTATGCTTTGCAAACGCGCTAACCAATTAAAGGACTATCTTGATTTTGTCCGAGATTAGCAAAGGAGACTAAAAAATGTCCGAAAAAAGCATTGATCTTCAGGATCCGGACCAAGCAGCCGGTGCCGTATATTTTGTAGTCGGTAGGGGAACAGAGGGCGGAAATGCTTCGTACCACTTGTCAATAACCGGTGTAACCAATGCAGCAACGGCAACAGACCCTGGCTGGAACGATATAGACAGGGTAATAGCTCAGAGCGGTTATACGCTGGGAAGCATTCAAGTCGATCTTGGTCAGCGCGGTATGTGGGCCCTTGGTGCAATAGACGGGCGGCGCCTGCAACCGGGTGAGAAGACCTATGTTCAAGCCGTGATTGATGAGGCTTCAAATTACGCAAAATCCAACGGCCTGCCGTTTACGAATGATCATGCTCAGTTACGTAAGGATCTTTTGAGCCATGGGCCAAACTTGATATTCATCGATACGGATACCCGCGACGCTATAAATTGGTGGGCTTCTTCGAACGAAGGCAAGCAATGGATTCACCAGAACATTGACTTACCGCAGGTGCGCAATGCTACTAAACTGGCGGTAGACACCGTAGAGATGCATGGAAATAACATCCCAGAAGATCGGCGCTTTGAGGTTGTTTGCATGCTCGCAAAAACGGCGAACCAGCTGCCAGGAAAACTATCGGTCTTGGAAAAATCACTTGCCAATGGCAGTGACTATGATCAGTTCATACAATCCGTGAACGCCATCAAAGCCAAGAGTCGGTTTTACTCTGCGGGGCACGCCGGAACTCTAGCCAGCACTTACGAGGCAAACTACCAGAGGCCAGAGTTCAACGATTCAATGAATCGTGCTCACTGGAAGGTTATGTCGGCGACATATGATCCTTCGCAAGAAGCTTATGACGTCGACATTCAGCGTTCGCTCAACACGATTAATCGCGGAACTCGCCCTAAATCTGCGACGATCGACGCCCGTCTTCAACAAGGCGAACGCGGCGCAGAAGTCCGAGCCTTACAGCAGAGCTTGAACAAGCTGGGCGCGACCGACGACAAGGGCCGTGCACTCGTGGAGAATGGCTTGTACACCGAGCAAACCCGCGAAGCGGTAGAGTCCTTCCAGCGCGAGCACGGCCTTCATTTGGACGGCATAGCGGGGCCGGAGACACTCAGTGCGGTACATCTCTATGCCAGCGTTCCCAACCCGACCTATGATGCCGTTAAGTTTGGGCAGCAGTTCCAGCCCGGCCCCCATCCACCGATCAATCTCGGGGCAAAGCAGGTTGTCGACGGCATGCCCGACTACCTTCGCGCAAACAATGCGTACACGCACGTTGCATCCGCACCTGCAGCAAGGGAGCGTGACTTGCCTCGGCACATCATCATCCCGCCATCACCCGCCGAGCCGGCCACCTTACCTGCGTTGCCCACTACGCAGACCTTAGAACCAGGCGACCGCAGCGCCGCGGTACAGGCGCTGCAGCAGCACCTGCGCCTGCTCGGCGCCACCGACCGGTACGGCCAGCAAATCAAGGATGATCGCGACTACGGCGACAGCACCCGCGAAGCGGTCGAACAGTTTCAACTGTGGACCGGGCGCGAGCCTACCGGCATCGCCGATCCGGACACGCTCAAGGCCGTGCAATCGCAGGCTCAGTTTGCTCTACGGCAGCGGGGGCATGGCATCGTCGTCGCTCCCGACGCGCACTTGACCGACCATCTCAGGCCAACCGCATTGGAGAGGACCGACGCGGCGATCGAACGGCCAGTGCAGGGTCGCGACCAAGCCGGATTGACGCCTTTCAGCGATCCGCACCACCCCCAGCACGCGCTCTACGCCGATGTGCAGCAACGCTTCCAGGCCAAGGGCCATGACCTGTCCGAAGCGCAACTGTCGGCGCTGACCGGGCAAATGCATCTCGGTGGCTACAAGCCGGGCTGGCCAGGCGATGTCATCGTCTACCAGGGTAAGGCGGTGGTAGGCAACGAGTACCTCGCCCGTCAGATGATGAGCGTGGAACTCAATGCGTCCACGCCGTCGGTGCAAGAAGCCATGCAGACCTTCCAGGCCGAGCATCAGAGCCTGGCCCAGCACATGGAACGGATGAACCAGCAACAGGCGATGGCGCAGGAGCATGGGCGGACGGTGTGAGGCTGGCCGCAACGCTGGCGCGAATGCCGTCGCCGGCAGGCGGTCGAGGGCTTCGGCTGCCGACTCGGGAATAAATCGAAAGCCTCGGCGGAAAACGAGCCGATCGGTTCCTCGGGTGGACCCCAGCTTAGGGTCAGCCCCAATTACGATGCCTGCATACCGCCGATAGGGTGATCCGGGTCTTTGCCCGAGGATCCCGCATGTCGCCTCCCGTCCTGATTCCCCAAGCGCCGCCGATTCCCATCCCGCCCTCGCCAGGCCCGCGCCCGGAAGCGTCCGATTCGCGTCCGCCGGGCACGCCGTACGGCACCGAGGCCAATGGCGAACCCAAGAGCGAGCAACAGTTGCTGGAAGAGTTCAACGCCGCACTCGACGCAGCCAACGACAACAACGATCTCTCCCAATTGGACAGCGTCGACAACTTCCGGCAAACGCTAACGCCGGAACTGCAACGCGAGTACGACGCCCAGCTGCAGGCATTGCGCAACGATCCGCGGATCCAGTTCGAGTACGAACCGGGCGTGCAGCCCAATCCGAACCGCGCGCTCGAGGACATGACGCTGCGCGGCATGGTCGCGGCGACGTTCGGCAACCCCGAGATCATGAACAGGACGATCGACGAAGCCGTGCGCAACAACGACGACTACAACGGCGGAAGCGAAGGCGATGGCCATCTGGTGTTCCGCTTCTACGACGGGCCCGCCAAGACGGACGACGGCAGCGAAGCGGCCGGATGGGCCATGTACGGGGCCGGCCACATCCGCATGGACGCCGGCTACACGGTGCGGGCGCTCAGCAAGGGCGACAGCGTGCCGCAACACGAGTTTTCGCATTTCATGCAGGGCTACAACAAGCCCGAGGACGGGGATAGCCTGTTCCCGGGCGACTTCCCGTACGAACGCGAAATGCTGTCGGCGCTGGCATCCACCGACTTCGTCGAACGCGGCGGCGAAACCTGGCCGGATCTGCAAAACCGCTTTCGCCAGTATCCCGAGCGCCTGGCGCAGGAGCATCCGGACATCTACCGGATGATGGCCGAGTACGCCGGCTACGACCCGCTGGCGCAAACCAGCAGCGCGCCGGTCCGCCTCGACGGCACCGGCGATATCAAATCGGCCTCGGCGACGCTGGAGCAGTACTTCCGCCAGATCAGCGGCGGCGACGAGTTCATCACCACGGACGAGTTGCGGCTGATGCTCGACAACCCGAACTTCGATCTGCCGTCGGACGTGCGCGCGGCGGCGGCCTATATGTTGAGCAGCCCCGCTTCGCGCGCCGTCGCCGACACCGCATCCAACGGCGAAGGCGAAGTCGACGGGCGCATCAGCCTGGAGGACCTGCGCGCCGTCGGCAGTCTGGCGGACTCGCGCGACTACGCCTATTACCTGCTCGATACGGCATCGGGCAACGGCAGCCGCGATCGCTACATCAGCCTGGACGATTTCAAGTCGGCGCTCGACGATCCGGGCATTCCCCACGGGATCCGTGCCCAGATCGAAGACATCCTGAGCGACAACGGGCAAGTCTTCCTGCCGCCGATATTCGGCGGCGGCGGCATCCGTTACGGATGAGGAGTGCTGAAGGCCGGCGCGACGCCGGCCTTCATATATCGAACCGGGGCACGTCCGCCGAGACCTGGTCCAGCCTGATGCGGTTGGCGAACAGCGAAAACGCCAGCATGCCGGCCAGGCCGTTCGCGCGCGACACCCATTGCGGCAGCCAGCGCGGCGGATGGATCACGCCGGCGTCGAACAGCGGCTCGAAACGCTGCACGTCGGCCAGCGTCATCTTGCCGGCGAACAGCAGCCGGCACAGCCGCAGCTTGCGCTGGCGCAGCGCCCAGCGGAAGAAGGTGTGCACGCCGATCAGTCCGCGCAAGTAGACCGCGTCCTTGGTGAACGCCGCGCCGCCGGTCGGCGGCACGCCGCGGAACACGCGCTGGGCGGAAGCGAAACTCTCCACCTCATTCTGGCCGGCGTCGAGGAAATAGCGGAACACCTCGATGAAATCGGCCCCGTCCAACGCCATCGCCACCGCTTCGATGCGCAGGCTGACCCGCTTCATGCGCTCGATGTCGATGCTGCCGGTGATCTGTTCGGCGAACGTCGCCAAGCCTTCCTGCGTCGCCGTGGTGCGCGGCGAGGACAGCGCCAGGCTCGGGAAATGCGGCTGCCCGCGGCCGTTGAGCGCGGTCAGCGAATGCACGAAGGCTTCGTGCTGCAGCAGCTGGTGGCGGTCGTAGTCGCTGAACGAGGCGCCGGCGCGCAGACGGATGCGGGTGGCGCCGGCGGCGGCCTTGGCGATCAGGTCCGGGTCCATCACCACTTCGATCACGCGCGCGTCGAAGAAGTCGTCGAGGTCGGATTGCAATTGCAGCTTCAACGCCGTGGCGGAGATCGCGACCTGCTCGGATGGCGCCAGCAATTCGCGGTCCAATTCGCTGGCGATGGCGATGAAGTGCCGCGCCGCCTCGCGGGTGGTGGGCCCGTCGCCCGGCAGCCGTTCTTCCGGGCCGCCGTACAAGGCCATCGAATGCACCGTGACCGCCGGCGTGCCCAGCGCTTCGAGCAATTGCGCGGCGGTGGACCAGCTTTGCGCCGATTCGATCAGGTAGCGGCCGAGCGGATGCGCGGCGTCGGCCTCTTCTATTATCGCGGCGAGTTCGCGCCGGGCATTCGAGAAATCCAGTTTCGGATATTCGATCTTGGGCATGGCCGGCTGCCCGCGCGCGAACGATTCCAGGAACGGCGGCTGCAGCGCCGCCGGCCAGCTGACCAGTTGCAACAATCTCAACTCGCGCACCGCGGCGACCATGCGCGCGTCGAGCGCGGCGTGATGGGCGATGTCGGGCGCGATGTCGGTCATGCGTTCCTTAGATGGGAGCGGGGCTTTGTGGGAGCGGCTTGAGCCGCGAGCTCTTGTCCGGTCGACGACGATTCGAAGAAAAGCTCGCGGCTGAAGCCGCTCCCACAGAAGCCGCTCCTACAAAAACTTTTTCAGTGCTTGCCATACTTCTCGTCCAGGCGCTTGTTGAGCGCCTTGCCCGCGACGCGCTCCCCCGCTTTCTGCGCCAGCCGCGTGGCCAGTTTGTCGGCGGCGCCGGCGACCTCGTCGCGCAGCTTCAAATAATGCGCGTAGCGGTCCGGATCCAATTTGCCCGCCTCGAGCGCGGCGCGCACCGCGCAACCCGGCTCGCGTTCGTGCCGGCAGTCGCGGAACTTGCATTGTTCGGCCAGGGTTTCGATATCGGCGAAACCGCCGTCGGCGAGGTCCTCTTCGCCGGTGGGCTTGAGTTCGCGCATGCCAGGCGTGTCGATCAGGCAGGCGCCCGACGGCAGTGCGATCAGCGCGCGGTGCGTGGTGGTGTGGCGCCCGCGCGAGTCGGAAACGCGCACGTCGCTGGTGCGCATCCGCTCGCTGCCGAGCAAGGTATTGGTGAGCGTGGACTTGCCTGCGCCGGAGGAACCGACCAGCACCACGGTGCGGCCCGGCTGCAGCCAGGGATCGAGCACGGCCACGCTGTCGCGATCCTTGGCGTTGACCGCGCGCACGGCCACGTCCTGCGCGGCCAGATCGATCAGCGCGGCCATCGCGGTGTCCACCGCGCCCGCATCCTCGACGATGGCCTTGTCGGCCTTGGTCAGCACGATCACCGGCTCGCTGCCGCCGCTGCGCACCAGCAGCAGATAGCGCTCGATCCGGCGCGGATTGAAATCGGCGTCCAGGCCGCACACCACGAACACCGTATCGATGTTGGCGGCGATCACCTGCTGCTTGTAATGCTCGCCCGCGGCGCCGCGCTTGATCGCGCTGCGCCTGGGCAACAAGGCGACGATGACCCCGCCGGCGACCAGCACCCAGTCGCCGACCGCGGCGCGGTCCTGCGCCGGGAAGCGGGGCCGCTGCCAATCCGGCGGCGATTCGACCCGGGCGCCTTCGTCCGGACCTTCGGCGACCACATAGCCGGAACGGTGCTGCTCGATGATCCGCGCCGGCCGCGCCTGCGGATGCGCCGCCATCGCCTCGCGCCAGGCGGGCTCGTCCGGCAGGCCATCGTAGGGCCAGCCGATCGCGCGCAACGGCGTCATGGGGTGGAAGGGGTCCGCATACCCGGATTCTATGCGAGTCGAACGCGGCTGCGGTTTCGGCTAGGCTGACAGGCCATTCAGCACTTCCCCCGCCCGATGTCCGCCACCCTGCCCACGCGCCAGCGCCTGTCCGAAGTCCGCTACGAGATCCGCGGCGAGCTGGCCCGGCGCGCCCGCGAGCTCGAGGCCCAGGGCCGCAGCCTGATCAAGCTCAACATCGGCAATCCGGGCGCGTTCGGTTTCCGTGCGCCCGAACACCTGCAGCGCGCCATCGCCGACCACATCGCCGGCACCGACCCCTACACCCATCAGCAGGGCCTGCCGCAGGCGCGCGAAGCCATCGCCGCCTTCCACAAGGCGCGTGGCACGCCCAACGCGTCGCCCGAACGCGTGTTCGTGGGCAACGGCGTCAGCGAGCTGATCGACATCTCGCTGCGCGCACTGCTGAATCCGGGCGACGAAGTGCTGCTGCCCTCGCCCGACTATCCGCTGTGGAGCGCGGCCACCATCCTCAACGACGGCCGCCCGGTCTACTACCGCTGCGATCCCGAGAACGGCTTCCTGCCCGATCCGGAGCAGATGGAAGCGCTGGTCTCGTCGCGCACGCGCGCGATCGTGCTGATCAATCCGAACAATCCCACCGGCGCCGCTTATCCGCGCGCGCTGCTGGAGCGCATCGTCGCGATCGCGCAGAAGCACAAATTGCTGCTGATGGCCGACGAGATCTACGACGGCATCCTTTACGACGGCAATACGTTCGAGCCGATCGCACCGCTGGCCGGCGACCTGCCCTGCCTGTCGTTCGGCGGCCTGTCGAAAGTGCACCGCGCCTGCGGCTGGCGCGTAGGCTGGGCGGTGCTGTCGGGCGATCCGCTGGCCAGCGGCGACTATCACCACGCCATGGATCTGCTCGGCGCGCTGCGCCTGTGCGCCAACGTGCCGGGTCAGTTCGCCATCGAAGCCGCCTTGCACGGCCAGGACACGATCACGCCGCTGTGCGAACCGGGCGGCCGTTTGTACGAAGCGCGCCGTGCCCTGGTCGAATGCTGCGCGGCCAGCGAGCATCTGCAGCTGGTCGCGCCGCAGGGCGCGCTTTACGGCTTCCCTTCCGTCGTCGGTCCGGCCGCGCAGGGTTTCGACGACCATGCTTTCGCGCTGGAAATGCTGGAAAGCGAAGACGTGCTGATCGTGCCCGGTTCCAGCTTCAACGTGCCTTACCGCAACCACTTCCGCGTCACCCTGCTGCCCGAGCCGGCGCAGCTGCGCGAAGTGTTCGCGCGCATCGACCGGGTACTGGCGCGCCGCGCGGCGACGGCCGCCGAGCCGCATGCGGCGGTGGCTTGAGGCGCTGCTGGTGGCGATGACGCTGCCCGGCGCCGCCGGTGCGGCCGAGCGGGCCGGAATTTCCTATCTCGCGCTCGGCGACAGCTACACCATCGGCGAAAGCATCGACGAAACCGGCCGTTGGCCGGTGCAGCTGGCGGCGGCATTGCGTGCGGAAGGGATATCGCTCGACGCGCCGCGCATCATCGCCACCACCGGCTGGACCACCGACGAACTCGACGACGCCATCGATGGTGCCGAACCGCTCGGCCAATACGGTTTCGTCAGCCTGCTGATCGGCGTCAACAACCAATACCGCGGCCGCGGCGTCGACCAATACCGCGATCAGTTCGCCGCCCTGCTGGAACGCGCAATCGGTTTCGCGGGCGGTCGCGCGGATCGGGTGATCGTGTTGTCGATCCCGGACTGGGGCGCCACCCGTTTCGGCCGCGAATCCGGCCGCGATGTGGCGCGGATCGCGCGCGAACTCGACGCCTACAACGCCGCGGCGCGCGAAGTTTGCGCGCAGCGCGGCGTGGCCTTCGTCGATATCACCCCCGTCAGCCGCGAACGCGGCGTCGAGGCGACGATGCTGGCCGACGACGGCCTGCATCCCTCTGCCGCGATGTACGCGGAGTGGACGCGGCTGGCGTTGCCCGCCGCACGCCGGATGCTGTCGCCATGAGCAGCGCCGCGACGCCGTTCTCGCGCCGCCATGCCGACGGCATCGCCCGCGCTTTCCTGCCGGTGCGCTGGTGGGGCAATCGCTACGACTACTACTACACGCGCGAAAAACTGGCCAGCGATCCGCTGTATCCCGGCGTGCTGCAGGCGTTGCGCGGCAGCGATTCGCCGGTGCTCGACCTGGGTTGCGGCCTGGGCCTGCTGGCGCATGCGCTGCGGCAGGATGGCCAAGCGCAGCCTTACTACGGCGTCGACAACGACGCGGACAAGATCGCGCGCGGCACCCAGGTCGCGCAGCGACGCGGACTGGCCGATACGCGCTTCGAAGTGGTCGATCTGGCGTGCGCCATGCCCTCGCACCGCGGCAGCGTCGCGATCCTGGATGTGCTGCAGTACCTGCCGCAAGCCGCGCAACAACGCCTGCTCGACGCCAGCGTCGCCATGCTCGCGCCGGGCGCGCGCCTGGTGATCCGCGCCGCGCTGGACGACGGCAGCCGCCGCGACAGCACGACGCGACTGACCGACCGTTTCGCGCACATGATCGGTTGGATGCAGTCGATGCCGGTGCATTATCCGAACGAGCGCGATCTGCGCCATACGCTGGAAAGCGCCGGCTTGTCGGTGGAATTCGCGCCGCTGTACGGCAAGACGCCGTTCAACCACTGGCTGATCGTCGCCACCCGCGCGAGTTGACCGCTTTCGTAGGTGCGAATTCATTCGCACGCTTTTGCCGTTCGTAAGAGCGGCTTTAGCCGCGAGCTTCTCGAGTTTTGCGCAATCTGCCGAAGAGCTCGCGGCTAAAGCCGCTCTTACGAAGAGCAAAAGCAAAAGCGTGCGAATGAATTCGCACCTACGAAAAGCAGCGATCCGGGCGCATCAGAAGTCGCAAGCGTCCCACCCCGGCGGCGTCGCGCTCGTCGAGTGGCCCTTGAAGCCGTTGCGGAGGGTCGTCTGCGTCCAGGCGTCCGCCTCGCCGAGTTGGATCGCGGTCAGATTCGCCGCGGCCGCCGCTAGTTGCCGATCGAGCGCGGCGGCCCGGTGCGGTTCCGCGCCGAGCCGGTAGAGTTTCAGGTAGCGGTAGTGCCGGACCGGGTCGGCGCCGACCATCGCGGCCAGCAAACCCGGCGCGCCGGGCTGGGAGGATTGCCGCAGCAGATCGACCACCCGCCAGTCGCCTGCGGAGAGGCCGGCGTCGATCATCCTCGCCGCATCCCGGCGGTAGCTGCGCAACGATTCCGGATGGTCGAGCAGGCTGCGCGCGTCGTACAGCGGCCCGCGCTCGAGATAGCAGGCGCGCGCCTGCTTGTCGCCCAGCCGCGCCGCCTGCGCCAGGTTCGCGACCAGCGTGCCGAGCATTTCCTCGCCTACGCCGTCGCATAACATCTGATCGTCGCGCACCTTCTGCTGGCGCTGCTGCATCGTATCCAGCAGCATCTGGTAGGTCCGCAACCGGGCCGCGCTCATGCCCTCGGTACTTGTGCGGGTGAGATCGTCGGCCGCGCTCGCATTCCTCCATTCCGCAGCGCGCAAACGGTTGCAGCGGTCCAGATCGCGCAACAGGCGCGAAGCTGCCGCGGCATCGCCGGCAGCCGCGCGGGACTGCAGCTCGGCGAACGTATCCTTCAACGACGTTCCCGGCATCGGAAGCGAAGTGCCCTTTGCGGCTGCGATTACGGGACGGGCCGCCGGTGGTGATTTTTTTGCCATGGACGAGAGATCGGCATCCGTCGCTTCGACGCCCTGCGGCGCGCGTGCAGTCCCGGAAGGGTTCGCGCGGCCGAGCCAGTAGGCGCCGGCCAGCGCGGCCAGCAGGGCAGCGGCGATCAATGGATAGCGCACTTTCATAGCCACGCCGCTCCACGCCCGTGCGAACTTCGCATGCTTTTCTTCACGGCGTCATTCATAGGGAAACGAACAGGGATCCCATCCCGTCACCGTGGATTCGGTGGAATTGCCGGCATCGAAGTTGCGATGGTAGGCCGTCTCCGCCCAGGCATCGGCTTCGCGTACTTGTTCTGGCGCGAGCCTCGCCGCGGCTGCCTGCAACTGCTCATCCAACTTGCTCGTCCGGTACGCTTCGGCGCCCAGACGGTAGAGCTTGAGGTATCGGTAATACCGAACCGGATCCGGATCCAGTACGCCGGCGAGCAGGCCTTCCGCGCCGGGCTGATAGGCGTTGCGCAAGAGATCCACGACTTTCCAGTCGCCGGCCGCGATGCCGGCATCGATCAGGCGCGGAACGCTGGCGCGATAAGCCTCGAGCCGTTCCGGATGCCGTATCAAACCGCGCGCGTCCAAGTTGGGCCCGGCCGCGAGATAGCAGGCGCGCGCATGCGTTTCGCCCAGTTGCGCGGCTTTCTGCATAGCCGGCACCCGCGTGGCGAGCATCGCTTCATCCGCGCCGTCGCATAGCGCGTGCAAGCGCTGCACGTTGCGCTTGCGCGACTCGATCGCTTCGAGCTGGGCCCTATAGTTTTCCAACTGATCCGGCGGCATGCCGTCCACCTGCTCGCCAAGCAGCTCGTCGGCGAGTTGGGAATTGGCCCAGTCGATGCTGCGGAAGCGGCTGCACAGACTCAAATCGCGGTACAGCCGGGTCGCGGCGTCGACGTCGCCCGCATTCGCGCGCGCTTGCAATTCGGCGAAGACGTTCTGCAACGGCGCTCCGGGAGGAGGCAACGATGCGGTCCTTCGCGTGAATCCCGTTGCGCCGGCTTCGCGCGCGGCGTTTTCGTCGCGGACGTTCCCCGCCGCGGTGTTCGTTGCCGCCGCAGCGCCCGTCGGGCGCGGCCCTCGAACGCTGCCCAAGTAATACGCGCAGGCGACCGCGATCAACCCGGCGCAGGCAATGACGAAATGTCGGCGACGCATCGGCCTAGGCTAGCGCAGAGCGGCCCGCAAGAGCCGCTCCGCGCCGGTTTGCACGCTATTCCTCGCTCGCCAGCACATAAGCCGACGATGCGATCGAGGTATCGCCGGTCAGTATCGCGGTGTTCTTGCCGGCGGCGGAAGGCAGGCCGACCTTCAGGTTGACCGCGCCCGACACCAGCGTATCCAGCACTTCGGTGAGGATCGGCAGTCCCAGCGCGATGTTGCCGCAGCCGCTCGCGGCCGGCACGGCGAACGAATTGTCGACCATCGTCGCGTCGTCGTTCTGGATGTAACCGATGAAGTTCGGCTCATCCGTCCATACCGTATAGGTTTCGCCCGGATTGCCGGAAATCGGCTGATTGGGCGCCGGCGGGCTGGTCGTGCCGGTCTGCAGCTTGATCACGATCGGGTTCTGCGCCGAGCCGATATAGCAGCTGTCGCCGAGGAACGGATTCTGCAGACGCACGCGCACGGCCAGGCGCGCAGCGGTCGGATCGGTGCCATCGGTCGGCGGATACAGCGCGTTGATGAAATTGGTCTGCACGGTATCGACCGGCTCCATCGTCGCCGTCACGCCGTTGGCCACGGCTACGATGGCCCAGAACGCCGTCCACAGCGGACCGGGCCAGTTCGGCGCCGGATTCATGATGCCGAGCAGGCCGCCGGGCACCTGCGCCGGCGGCGCGGCGAGCGTCGGCGCACCGACCGCCTCGTACAGCGGCGAATCGCTGAGCCATTTGATGCCGCCCTGCAGCACGATCGGCTGATCGATCGGCAAGGTGGTGCTGCCGATCTTGAACATGCCCGAGCGGGTGGTGTTGAGCACGCAGCTGCCGCCATCCGCGACATCCGGGTGGGTGTAGGGGCAGTACTTGAACATCGCATACGGCCCCGAAGGCGTGCCCGCGGCCGCCTCGGGCGCGACCGCCGCGCCGATCAGCGCAACGGCGAAGGCCAGGGAAAGCGTTGTCTTGACCATGTTGAAGCTCCTGAAGCGGTAGAGGGGTCCATGTCGCACCGTGGGCGAACGCCGGCAAGCCTTCCTTGACGGCCGCTCCAAGCGCTTCTGCGCTCGGAGCGACCGCACGTTGATCCGCGCTACGCGCGGACCTCGCCTAATCCTTGGCGACGCGTGAAAGCCAACACTTCTGCCCGCTTCGGATCACGGGAAGTAGGCGCGGATCGGCACGTTGGACGTCAGCCCGGGCGCGCGGTTGGCGACGCTGCAGCCGCCGGCCAAGGTGCCGCTGAAGGTGAAGTACAGGTTGTACGGACCGGGAGCGGTAGGCGGATTCGGCGAATAAGGATCCGCGTTGTCCAGTTCGCCGGTGACGCTGCCCGTGCAGGTCTGCGGCGGCGCCGGGAAGCGGATGTTGATGCCGCTGATCGTCAGATTGACCGAGCTGCCCGCGCCCGCGGTCGGCGCCGATACCGCCCACGGCAGGACCTTGGTGATGCCCGTGCACGCGCCGCTGCCGGTGAAGGTCGCATTGGTGACCTGGGCCGCGCCGCTGGTCAGCGTCAGCGTGAAGGCGGACGTGCAAGGCACGGTGTTGCCCAGATAGGTGGCCGTGGTCGGGCCGGAAATGACGGCGGTTCCGTTCCTCACCCATGCCGAGCCGTTCCAGATCTCCAAACCGGCGGCGAAAGCCGAAGAGGTCGCGAACGTACCTGTAGCGACCATGGCGGCGAGAGCGGCGTATTTGAGTTTTAGCATGACGCTGTACTCCGAGTAGTTGAGGGCCCGGGCGCCTCCGCGCCCGAGGGTTGCCACGAAGACCTACGCGCGTGGCGGCGCTGCCTTGCTGACACAAGGCGTTGCGAATGGCCGAGTCAGTAGAAGCCTTTGCGGATCGACAAGCCGATGATCCGCGGATCCTGGATGAACACGTTCGAAGTCAGGCCGGTGTCGTCGCTGTTGACGAACGTGCCGGTGATGGCTTTGCCGCCCAGCGCGTTCTTCACGTACAACTGGATGGTCAAATCGCTTTCGAGTTTCGAATACGTCAACGACAGGTTGACGTTGCCCCAGTCGTGCAGGCGGTCGATCCTGTCCTGGTAGATGCGCGCCCAGCTCGGGCCTTGGTAGTACAGGTCGGCGCGCAGGGTCAGATCGCCCTGCGGCAGCATGAACCGGTACTGCGGACTCAGGCTGACGGTGATGTGCGGCGCGTTGGGCAGCTGGTTGCCGCCGATGTTCTTGGCGAAGCCGGCGCCGCCGTTGGGCGCGTCGGTGAGCGGGTTGTAGTAGGTATCCGTCCCGAGCAGGTAGGCGCGGTCGCCCGGCCCGCCTTCGAAGCCCTGGTCGCGGGTGAAACCGCCCGAGGACAGGTAGTAGTTGTTGGTGCAGAAGCTGTTGAGGTTGTTGGCCGCGTTGTTGAACGGCGGCGGCTGGGTGTACGTGGCCTGCAGCACCTTCTCGACCAGGTCCTTGGGCGCGATGCAGTTCGACGCCAGCTGCAGCCACGGACGCACGATCACCCAATCCGAATTCCCCGCCGTTCGGTCCATCACGTCGATCGAGTATTGGTTCTTGCCGATGCGCGTATCGAGCAGGCCGATATTGCCGCTGAGCTCGAACTCGGGCGTCGGGCGCCACACCGTTTCGAACTCCATGCCCCAGGTTTCGGCGTCGAAGTTCTCGTTGAGCGTGGCGCGGTCCTGGATCTGCGAAATCTGGTAATCCTTGTAGTCGTTGTAGAACGCGGTCGCGTTGAACACGAACTTGCCGCCGGCCATCACGTTCTTGGTGCCCAGCTCGATCGCATTGACGAACTCCGGCTTGAATTCGGGATTGCGCTGTTCGAAGGTCAAGTACTGCGGATTGGAGCCGATGCCCGGCGAGTTGGTGCCGCCGGCTTTGTAGCCGCGCGAAGCCGACGCGTAGAACATGGTGCTGTCGGTGAACGCCAGGTCCGGCGACCAGTCCAGCACCAGGCGTCCGGTGGGTTCGTTCCAGGTTTGGCGGATCTCCGGATTGGCCGGATAGCCGTAGCCGACGTAGCCGCCGCCGGCGGTGTACAGCGGCGGCACCGTCGCCGTGAGCAAAGTCTGGCTCGGGATCGGCGTGGTCGTCTTGCGGTCGTTGGTGAAGCGCAGGCCCGCGGTCAGCCGCACCGTGTCGGAAAGTTGCCAGTAACCCTCGCCGAAGATCGCGCTCGAACGGGTCTCGGCCACGTTGCGGCTGCGGAAATAGTTGTGGCCCTGGCCGTCGATGCCGTGCAGCGGATTCGGGTCGACGTAGACGCAGGGGATGCCGGTATCGACGCCGTCGACGATCTTGGTCGCGCTGCCGGGCGCGCAGTACGCCGGCGGCGCGCCGGTTTCGGTGCCGTTGAAGATGATCTGCGCCGATGCGGTCAGCACGTTGCTGAACACGTAATAGCTTTCGTCGACCTTGTATTCCAGGTAGTTGGCGCCGACGCTGAAGTTGAACGGCCCGTCGAACGAGGATTGCAGGCGGAATTCCTGCGACCATTGCGTGCTGTCCGAATCGACCAGGTCGACGGTCAGCATGCGGTCCGAGCAACCCAGCTGCGGATCGCAGTACACGCCGTTGGGCAGGAAATCGTTGGCCGGCGCGATCGTGCCGTCCGGCATGAAACGGAACACGCCGCTGGAGGTGTTGGTGAACACCGGGTTGGACTGGAAGCGTCCGTAGTCCTGTGTCGAGTAGTACTGGTCGCGCGTGTACAAACTCTGCGACACGAACTGCAGGTGGTCGCTCACCTCCGCGTCGAAGTTCAGCTGCACGACGTCGTTCTCGGCCTTGAACACCGGGTCGTACGCGGTCGCGATTTCGCGCAGGTCGTCGGATTGGACGACGCCGGCGTAAGGATTCAGGCCGCGCGGGATCAGCGTCGCCACGTCCAGGAAATTGCCGTTCTCGTCGAACAGATAACCCACCGGCGCGGTGTTGGTGCCCAGCACGAACGGCAGGCTGCCGCCGTTGGGCACGCCGAACGCGCCGCGGCCGTAGAGCGAGCCGTCCACGCAGGCCTGGCTCATGTAGTTCCGGTCCAACGCGGAAACGGTGGTCGCGCCGATCGTGGCCGGACCCGGATCGGTATGGCAGAGCTGCTTGCCGGTGCGGGCGCGGTTGTCGTCTTCCTGGAAATGCTCCCAGACCAGGCTGGCGTTGAACGCGTCGCTGGGCTTCCATGCCAGCGACGTGCGCACCGACAGCAGGTCGCGGTCGTTGACGTCCTGTCCGGTGACGGTGTTGTGGTCGTAGCCGTCGCGCTTGGTGTATTGCGTGGCCAGGCGCATGGCGAACGTGTCGCTGAGCGGCACGTTGACCATGCCGTTGATCCGTCGCGTCTCGTAGTTGCCGACTTCGCCCTTGACGTTGGCTTCGAACGCGTCCGGATCGGCCAGATTCGGGATCATGTTGACCACGCCGGCGGTCGCGTTGCGCCCGTACAGCGTGCCTTGCGGGCCGCGCAGCACTTCGACGCGCTCCACGTCGAAGTATTCCTGCTCGAACAGCCGGTTGCGGATCATCGGCGTGCTGTTGAAGCTGACCGCGACGGCCGGATCGGTGGTCACCGACAGCGCCTGCGTGCCGATGCCGCGGATCTGGAAGTTGTAGCTGGCGAAATTGGTCTTGCTGAAGCTGACGTTCGGCGTGGCGGTGACCAGGTCGCCGCCGCTTTCGATCTTGCGGTCGTTGAGCTCGTCGCCGCCGAATGCGGTGATCGCGATCGGCACCTTCTGGATGTTCTCGACCTTCTTCTGCGCGGTCACGACGATGGTGTCGAGCGTCTTGGCATCGCCCGCCCTAGCCCGGCTTGCGCTTGGCGTCGTTTGCTGGGCCTGTTGCTGGGGCGCCGCCGGCGGGGTTTCGGCGCCCCGTTGCGCGTTTCCCGGTTGATTCCCGCCCGATGGCGCTTCGCTCGCGCCGCCGCCGTCGCGCGGCGCATCGCTGATCAGGATGGCGCCGGAAGCGCTGGTGGCGTAACGCAAGCCGGTCCCGGCCAGCAGTTCTTCAAGCGCCTGCAGTGCGCTCTTTTCACCCTGCACCGCGCGTCCGGCCTTGCCGGCTGCGAGATCGGGCGAATACAGCAGTTGCTTGCCGCTTTGCCGGGCGTATTCGGACAAGGCCGTATCCAGGCGCTGCTGCGGAATGTCGAACCGCGTGCCGGTGTCCTGAGCCGCAAGCGCCGCCATCCATGGCAGCATTGCAAGCAACAAAGCGCAAGGTTTCAAGACGCGGTTTCGTCGACGTTCCTGGTCAAGCACCTGCATCGTCTCTCCCCCTTACGGTGATCGGCCTGTACGCCTCGTTCTAGTTGAGACGCGGAAGGACGAAGAACCCGAACCCGGATCGCGTCGAGTAGTTTCATGAACCTGCAAGTTCTATTTTGCGGCGCAGCATGCCGCGCCGTGCGCCCACGCGATGCGCGTGGAAGTTCGCTAGCCCCTCGCGGGCGAGCGCGGGTTCAGCACGATCTTGCCGCCGCGGTCGTCGGCGCCGCGTTCGATCGGGAAATAGGCAACCAGGGCTTCGACGAAAGTACCGGTATCGCCCGTGTTGAACGCGCCGCTGATGCGCAGCGACGCCAGGCGCGCGTCGCCGAGCACGACTTGCTGCCGCGAGTAGCGGTTCATCTCCGCGATCGCGTCTTCCAACCGCTCGTCTTCGAACACGACCTGGCCGCTCCGCCAGCTCACGACACGCTTCACATCGGCCTCGCGCACCTCCGGCGCGGCTTTCGCCGCCGCGACGAACTGCTGGCCCGGTCGCAGTTCGGCCAGCGGCACGATCGCGACGGCCGGATCCGCGGCGCTGCGGTGTTCGCGGGTCACCGTGACCCGGCCTTCCAGCAAGGTCACTTCGAACATGCGTTCGGAGACGCGCACGTCGAACTCCGTGCCCAACGCGGTCACCTGGCGTCCGCCGGCGCTGACGACGAACGGGCGCGCGCTGTCCTTCGCCACCTTGAACAACGCCTGCCCGCGTTGCAGGACGACGCTGCGCCGGCCCGGTGCGTAATCCACCGACACGCGGCTGTCGGTATTGAGCGTGATCGTAGAGCCGTCGTCCAGGGCCACCGTCGAACGCTGGCCGATATCGGTGCTGTACACGTCGCCGGCGAGCGTATCGCGCGCATCGCGATACAGCTGCCGGGTGGTGTCCAGGCCCGCGACCAGCACGCCGAATCCGACCGCGACCAGCAACGACGCGGCGACGGCGAACCCACGCAGCCATGCGCGGCGCCGACCGCGCTGCGCCACGCGCGCGAGCGTCTCGCGGCGCAGGCTCTGCATCTGCGGCGCGTGGGCGACCGAGCGCGCCAATGCCCGCGCGGACTCGATGCGCTGGAACGCGTCGGCATGCGCCGGCGACCGCGCCCGCCAGGCCTCGAAATCCTCGCGGACGCGGCGGTCGTCGCCGGCGTCGCGCAGGATCTCGCTCCACCGCGCCGCGGCTTCCTCCACGGCGCTCCCCGGTTCACGCGCTTGGGTTGGTGTGCCTTTCGTATTCATCCCATGTCTCTTGCCATTGCCGGAATGCGCATCCTGCGCTTTCCCTGAATCCGGACCCCGGCGCTGCGCCCGGTCCGGTGCGGCGATCTAATCCCGATCTTCCTGCTCCACTACGCCTGCCAACCGCGCCAAGGCCTTGGCCATGTGTTTTTCGGCCGACCGCACCGAGATGCCCATCATGACCGCGATGTCCGCGTACTTGTGCTGCTCGAGCACCCGCAGCACGAAGACGTCGCGAGTCCGCTGCGGCAGCCCGCGCAGGACGGCGGTGACCTGCTCGATCGCCTCCCTACCCAGTAAGACGCGCTCGGGCGAAATATCCGTAGCCGGCTGGTGGATATCCGCGTCGAAGGACTCGTGGGCGTCCTGGTCGCGGACCTCGCGCCGGCGGCGCCAATCCCGCAGCGCATTGGCCGCGACCTGGAACACGTACTGCTCGACGTGCTCGATCGGCTCGCCCCGTGCACGGCGGATCAAGTGCAGGAAGACTTCCTGGGTCAGGTCGTCGACCTCGGCGGCGTCCTTCACCCGTTTGGAAAAGAACCCGCGCAGGGGCACCCGGAAACGTAGCGAGACGTTGTTCCACTGGTCGGCGAAATCGTCGCCGTACTCGGCCAGCGAGGCGGCTTCCAGCGACCTTGGGACTGAATTGGCCATGCGCTTTCCGTGCCTCCCGACCCGGCGCCGCGGACGACTCGAATGCCTCAACGCGGGCTAAGGCCGCGTGAAGCAGAACCGCCACTTCGGCGCCGGCAGCGTAGTCACCTGAAAATCGATGCTGCACGCTGCGGTGCAATATCGGCCGCCGGCGGCCGTTTCAGACAGGGCTGCCTTCCAGGTCTTCCGGCAGCACCGTCGCATAACCCTGCGCCTGCATCCGCTGCAGCAAGGCGGCGATCGTCTCGACGCTGCGGCCGTGCCGCGCGCCCTCGTGCAACAGCACGATCGTTCCGGGCGCCAGATCGCGCTCGATCGTCGCCACCACGCCTTCGATGTCGTGGCGTACCGCATCGAAACCGCGCGCGCCCCAGGCCGCGCGCGCCAGACCAAAATCGCGCAGCGGCGCGGCCACGAACGGATTGGCCATGCCGACCACGGCCCGGAACCAGCGCGGCGCCGTGCCGGTGATGCCCTGCAGGATCGTCTGGCAGCCTTGGATTTCCGCGCGCATCCGGCGCGGGCCCAATGCCCAGAACCAGGCCGACGGATGTGTGGCGCTGTGGTTGCCGATGCCGTGCCCGCGTCGCGCGATCTCGCGCACCAGCTCGGGCCGGGCCGCGGCGCGTTCGCCGACCAGGAAGAAAGTCGCCTTCGCGCCGTGCGCATCCAGCACGTCCAGCAAGCCGAGCGTGTCGTCGGACGGGCCGTCGTCGATGGTCAGCCACACGCACCGCTCGTCGGTCGGCAAGCGGATCAACGCCGGCCCGAACAAGCGCGACTGAGGCCACAACGTGCCCCACACGAACGGCAGGTGCGAGGCCAGCATCGCCGGCAGGCCGATGCGCCAGCCGTAGCGCCACCAGATCGCGATCACGATCAGCTGCGAGACGACGAGCAACGCCCACCAAACGTGCGGGTGGCGCGGGGGACGGTGGATTTGCATAAGCGGATGATGCCATCAATGCCGACCGTTCCCTCTCCCGCTTGCGGGAGAGGGCTAGGATGAGGGCGCGCGGGCGATCAAATCGCCTCGCGAGCGGCTTATTGCATCGCTACTTCAGAGACACCGGAATTGTTGCGCGTGCCGCGATCTGCTGTGTCGCGCGCCCTCACCCCCGGCCCTCTCCCGCAAGCGGGAGAGGGAGCAGAAGCGTAAAATACGCATTCCCCCCAAGCAGGACCGCCACGATGGCCCTCGAACCCGCCCTGCGCCAGCGCATCGAAGCCCTGCTGCAATCCAATCGCGTCGTGCTGTTCATGAAAGGCTCGCCGGCCGCGCCGCAGTGCGGCTTTTCGGCCAAGGCGGTAGCCGCGCTGGATGCGCTCGGCGTCGACTACACGCATAGCGACGTGCTGGCCGACGGCGACATCCGCGAAGGCATCAAGACGTACGGCGAATGGCCGACCATCCCCCAGCTGTACATCGACGGCCAGCTGGTCGGCGGCAGCGACATCATCGAGCAGATGGCCAACAGCGGCGAATTGCACGGCGCGCTCGGCCTGCCGCCGCCGGACCGCACGCCGCCGACCATCAACATCACCCCGGCAGCGGCCAAGATGCTGCGCGATGCGATCGACGATGCCGGCGGCGAAGTCGTCGTGCGCCTGGACATCGACAAGAATTTCCGCACCCGCCTGCAACTGGCCCAGGACGATCCGAACGCGATCACCGCGCAGGCCGAAGGCGTACGCGTGCAGTTCGACCTGGCCGGCGCGCGCCGCGCGCAGGGCTTGACCATCGATTGGGCCGACGACGCGCGCGGCCGCGGCCTGGTGATCGACAACCCGAACGCACCGGCGCCGGTGCGCGGCCTGTCGCCCGCAGAAGCCCATGCGCGCATCGCGGCCGGCACGTTGGTGCTGGTCGATGTGCGCCCGCCGGACGAACGCGCGCAGGCGGCGGTCGCCGCGACGTTCGAGACCCTCGATGGCGACGGGCTGGACCGCCTGCGCGCTCTGCCGAAAAGCACCGCGCTCGCCTTCCTCTGCCATCACGGCGGCCGCAGCGCGCAGGCGGCGGAACATTTCCGCGGCCTGGGTTTCGGCGAGGTCTACAACATCGAAGGCGGCATCGATGCCTGGGCCAACGACGTGGATCCGGCGCTGCCGCGCTACTGAGTCCGCTTCGCTCTTCTTAGGAGCGGCTTTAGCCGCGAGCTCTTGATCTTCCGCCCGATCGTGAAAAGCTGGCGGCTAAAGCCGCTCCTACGAAGAGCAGATCAGCCGGCGAAACCGCCGCCGGCATCGAGGTAGGCCTGCTCCTCGGGCGTGTTGGTCCGCCCCAATTCGCGGTTGCGGTGCGGGAAACGCCCGAAACGCGCGATCGCATCGCGGTGCGCCAGCGCGTACTTCATGAACTCCCCGTCCAGCGCGCGCGTCAGTTCGACCGAGCGTTCCTGGTCGGCCATGTTCTCAGAATGCTCGAAAGGCAGGTAGAAGAACACACGCAACACCGGGTCGACTTGCGCATCGAAACCGGCGTCGACCGCGCGCGCCGCGTAGTGGCGCGCCAGGGAATCGGTCGCATAGGCATGGCCGCTGCGGCGGAAGCAATTGCGCGGGTATTGGTCGAGCAGGATGATCAGCGCTAACGCACTATCTGCGTTATCCATCCAACTTTCGAGTTCCCGACGCGCGGCGGCGTAATGCGCGGCTTCGAATCGGCGCCGCAACTCGGCGTCGAAATCGTCGTTGCGCGTGAACCATTTCTGGTAACCGGCATCGCGCCAGAAACCGACGATGTCTATGGGTGAGACGTTCATGGATTGCTCCGTCTTGGACTTTTTTAAGCCGTCATTCCCGCGAAGGCGGGGCTTTCAACAGCCGAATGGCTGGTCATCCAGCGACTTGGCTTTAGCCCTCTCCCGCATGCGGGAGAGGGTTGGGTGAGGGCGCGCGGGCTTGCAGTTCGCCTCGTCGCGATCTGGAGAGGCCTTGAAGTCACTGGATGACCAACCTGCGGTTGTTGAAAACCCCGCCTTCGCGCGAATGACGGCTTAAAAACACTACAGATAACGCTTCTCGTGCTCGCTAGGCTCATGCCACCAATCGTTGTCGCGGCCGTTGGCATAGCGCATGGGCATCCCGGCCAGCGCTTCCGCCGCCACGCCGTCCAGCGACGCCAGTTGCACCGAATAGAACGCGCCGCCCACTTCCGGGATATCGCCGTGGCCGTAGGCGCGCACGCCGCAGGTCTTGCAGAACGGCCAATGCATGCTGTTAGTGCCGAACTGGTAGTCGGTCACCGCATCGGCGCCGCTCAGCAGGCGGAACGCGTCCGGCTTGACGCTGGCGCTCCAATTGCGGACCTTGCTGCACATCGAGCAGTTGCACTTGCCGCCGCCTTCGGCCAAGTCCAAATCGACTTCGAAACGTACATTGCCGCAATGGCAGCTGCCGGCATAGGTCTCGATCGCCATGTCAGGGACTCGCTTGTCGATGGGATGCAAAGCATACCCGTAGCCCGGGTGGAGCGAAGCGATACCCGGGGCTCTTTCGTGCGAGATCGAAAGCCCCGGGTATCGCTTCGCTCCACCCGGGCTACGAGGCGATGAGATCCAAAGCCAGGACGAGATCGTGGTATTCGGCGCCGCCGACGCGGAACCGCCGCTCACCGATCGGCACGAAGCCGTTGCGCTTGTAGAAGGCCAACGCCCGCGCGTTCTCGGCATAGACACCCAGCAGCAACCGGCGCGCGCCTCTCGCGCGGGCCTCGCCGATCGCCGCCTGCATCAAGGTTGCGCCATGGCCGCCGCCATGGAAGCGGTGCAGCAGATAGATGCGCTTGAGTTCCAGGTCGCCGTCGTAGGTGGCCACGCTCGGCAGATCCGGCGGCGACAGCATCGAAAACCCGACGGGCGCACCGCCGGACTGCGCCTCGGCCAGCCAGAAAACGTGGCGTTCATCGGCCAACCATGCGGCGTAACGCCCCGGCGCATTCTGGTGCGCGCAATGGGCGAGGATGTCGTCGCATTCGATCACGCCGGCATAAGTTTCAAGAAACGTCGCTGCAGCCACTAGCGCCAACCGCTCGGCGTCTCCCGCGCCGCAGCGGCGGATCCCGATGGTTTCCGATGCGCCGGCCATCGTTTACTCGTCGAAACGCAGATGCCGCACGGACTTGCCGTGCCGCCGGATCAGCCGCAGCGCCTCGATGCCGATCTGGATATGCCTTTCGACGTACTCGGCGCTGACTTTCGCATCCGAGGCTTCGGTCTTGACGCCGTCGGGGATCATCGGCTGATCCGACACCAGCAGCAGCGCGCCGCAAGGGATGCGGTTGGCGAAACCGGCGGCGAACACGGTCGCTGTTTCCATATCGATGGCCATGCAGCGCAGCCGGCGCAGGTATTCCTTGAACGTGTCGTCGTGCTCCCAGACGCGGCGGTTAGTGGTGTAGACGGTGCCGGTCCAATAGTCGTGGCCCAGGTCGCGGATCATGGTCGACACCGCGCGCTGCAGCGCGAATGCGGGCAGCGCCGGCACTTCCGGCGGCAGGTAGTCGTTGCTGGTGCCTTCGCCGCGGATCGCCGCGATCGGCAGGATCAGGTCGCCGAGCGCGTTCTTCTTCTTCAAGCCGCCGCACTTGCCCAGGAACAGCACCGCCTTGGGCGAGATCGCCGACAGCAGGTCCATCATCGTCGCCGCGTTCGGGCTGCCCATGCCGAAATTGATCATGGTGATGCCGTCGGCGGTGGCGCTGGGCATGGGCCGGTCGATGCCGACCACTTCCGCGCCGGTCAGGCGGCTGAAATGGCCCAGATAGCCGCCGAAATTGGTCAGCAGGATGTGCTCGCCGAAGCCGTCCAGCGGCACGCCGGTGTAGCGCGGCAGCCAGTTGTCGACGATCTGTTCTTTTTCTTTCATGCGCGTCTCCGTTCTGCGCCATTTTGTCACGCCCGGCATGACCATCGACACGGTTGGCAGCGGGTGTCGGCCCGGGCTACGGTGGGGGTTCGCTCCCGGGGGAACGACATGCTCAAACCGCTCATCGCCGCGTTAGGCGCCGTCCTGCTGGTCGGCTGCGCGCACACCGCCTCCACCCAGAAGACGGACGCCGCCAAACCGCGCTTCACCGACGATCCCTACGCCAGCACTTATCGGCCGATCGCATCGCCGCCGGTATTGATTTCCGGCGCCACGGTCCTGACCGGCACCGGCGAGCGGCTGGAGGGCGCCGACGTGCTGCTGCGCGACGGCAAAGTCGAAGCGATCGGCAACGGCCTGTCCGTGCCCGCCGACGCCACCCGCGTCGACGGCCGCGGCAAGTGGGTGACGCCGGGCCTGATCGACGTCCACTCGCACCTGGGCGTCTATCCCAGCCCGGGCATGAGCGCGCACGGCGACGGCAACGAAATGACCGGGCCGGTGACGCCGAACGTATGGGCCGAACATTCGGTCTGGCCGCAGGATCCCGGGTTCCTGACCGCGATGGCCGGCGGCATCACCACGCTGCAGATCCTGCCCGGTTCGGCGAACCTGATCGGCGGCCGCGGCGTGACGCTGAAGAACGTGCCGGCGACGACCTACCAGGGCATGAAATTCCCCGGCGCGCCGTGGGGCCTGAAAATGGCCTGCGGCGAGAATCCCAAGCGCGTCTACGGCCAGAAAGGCGGCCCGGCGACGCGGATGGCCAATGTGGCCGGCTACCGCGCCGCGTTCATCGACGCGGCCGAATATTTGAAGAAGAACAAGCCCGACGGCAAAGGCAAATCCGACAGCGACAAGGATGAAGGCGGCAAGCGCGACCTGAAGCTGGATACGCTGGCCGGCGCCATCAACGGCGACATCAAGGTGCACATCCACTGCTACCGCGCCGACGAGATGGCGACGATGATCGACCTGGCCAAGGAGTTCGGCTTCAAGATCTCCGCTTTCCACCACGGCGTGGAGGCCTACAAGATCGCCGACAAGCTGGCGGCCCAGAACATCTGCGGCGCGCTGTGGGCGGACTGGTGGGGCTTCAAGATGGAAGCCTTCGACGGCATCCAGGAGAACATCGCCCTGGTCGACCGGCCCAAGAACGGCTGCGCGATCGTGCATTCGGATTCCGACGAGGGCATCCAGCGCCTGAACCAAGAAGCGGCCAAGGCGATGGCGAATGCGAAGCGCGCCGGCATCGACATCGCGCCCGAGCACGCCATCGCGTGGCTGACCGCAAATCCGGCCAAGGCCATGGGCATCCTCGACAAGACCGGCACTTTGGAGCCGGGCAAGATGGGCGACGTGGTGTTGTGGAACGGCAATCCCTTCAGCGTGTACGCGCACGCCGAGCAGGTGTACGTGGACGGCGCGCGCGTTTACGACCGCGCGGATCCTTCGCGGCAGCCGAAATCGGATTTCATGTTGGGGCAGGACGATGCGATGACGGGAGGTGCGCTATGACCGGGTCCCGTATCTCACCCACTCCGTCATTCCGGCGAAAGCCGGAATCCAGGGACGGAAGGACGCAACCCGCTGCAGCGACGCAGGCGCCCGCCTGGATCCCGGCTTTCGCCGGGATGACGGGTAGAGGAGTATTCGCCGCGGCCGTGTTGTTGTTCGCGATGCCATCCGCAGCCCAAGACCTGCTGATCCGCAACGCGACGGTCCACACCGCCACCACCCGCGGCACGCTGCAAAACACCGACGTGCTGGTCCGCGGCGGCAAGATCGCCGCGGTCGGCAGCAACCTGCAGGCCGGCGGCGTGCAGGCGATCGATGCGCAAGGCCGTCCGCTGACGCCCGCGCTGTTCGGCGGCATCTCCGAAATCGGCATCGACGAGGTGTCCGGCGAAGACGCTACTACCGACAGTTCGCTTGCGCTCGGCGAGAACGCCAAGGACATGGTGGTGCGGCCCGAGTTCGACGTGACCCTGGCCTACAACCCGGACTCGGTATTGCTGCCGGTCGCGCGCGTGGAGGGCGTCGGCTTCACCTTGCTCGGCGCCGGCAGCACCGCCGGCGGGTCGATCGTCGGCGGCCAGGGCGCGGTGATGCGGCTGGACGGCAGCGCCGATCCGCTCGGCCCGCGCGTGCTGTTCGTGCAATTGGGCAGCGACGGCGCCGGCCTCACCGGCAGTTCGCGCGCGGCGCAATGGATGCTGCTCGACCAGTTGATCGACGAAACGCGCGGCCGCATTCCGGTTGGCGCGCACATGGCGCTGCTGACGCCCGCAGGACGCAGCACGCTGGCGCGCTATCTCGGCGGCGGCGGACGCGTGGTCGTCGGCGTCAATCGCGCCTCGGACATCCGCCAACTGCTGCGCTGGTCCAAGCGCCACAACGTGCGCATCGCCATTTCCGGCGGCGCCGAGGCGTGGAAGCTGGCGCCGCAACTCGCGGCAGCGCAGGTGCCGGTGTTCGTCAATCCGCTCAGCAACCTCCCGTCCGACTTCGACCAGATCAACGCCACCCTGGAAAACGCGGCGAAATTGCGCGCCGCCGGCGTCGCGGTCGCCTTCACCCTCGGCGATTCGCACCTGGCGCGCAAGATGCGCCAGCTGGCTGGCAATGCCGTGGCCAACGGCCTGCCCTGGGAAGACGGCTTGGCCGGCCTGACCCGCGTGCCGGCGGAAACGCTGGGCGTCGGCGATCGGCTCGGCAGCATCGCGCCCGGCAAGATCGCCGATCTGGTGTTGTGGAACGGCGACCCGCTGGAAGTCAGCACCGTCGCGCAACAGGTGTGGCTGGGCGGCCGGGCGATTCCGATGCGCAGCCGCCAAACCGAGCTGCGCGACCGCTATCTGCGCACCGACGCGCCGGCCGAGTCCGGCGGCTTGCCCAGGGCCTATCCCGCCGCCGTGCGTTGACGCCGCAAGGGACTTTTTTCCGACGCGGAGCGCATGCTAAGCCGTAGACTCCCGCGAGGAGAGGGGACTTCGGAGGCGGCGATGGCAAATGTGAATCTGTGGGCGGTACTGGTGGCGGCCGTATCGGCTTTCGTTTTGGGCGGGTTGTGGTACGGGCCTTTGTTCAAGAACGCATGGTGTCGCGAGGCCGGGGTCGATCCGGACAAGCCGAACGGCCATCCGGCCCGGGTTTTCGGCGGCGCCTTCGTGCTGAGCCTGATCGCGGCGGCGGTGTTCGCGGTGTTCCTCGGGCCACAGCCGGCGCTGGGCTTCGCGGTGGGCGCGGGCGCGGCGGCCGGGTTGTGCTGGGTCGCGGCCAGTTTCGGCATCAATTACCTGTTCGCGGGCCGTTCGTTGAAGCTGTGGCTGATCGACGGCGGTTACCACACGCTGCAGTTCACCTTGTACGGGCTGATTCTCGGCCTTTGGCATTGACCGAACATTTAGGAGCCGCATGCGCGTCGCCTGGTACTTCGATTTCATCTCGCCCTTCGCCTATCTGCACTGGCAGAAAGTGCGGGGGTTGATGGCCGAACGCGCGGTCGAACCGGTGCCGGTGCTGTTCGCGGCCATCTTGAACGCGCACGGCCAGAAAGGTCCGGCCGAGATCCCCGGCAAGCGCGAATTCACCTACCGTCACGTGCTGTGGCAGGCCCGCCGCGAAGGCATCCCGCTGCGCGCGCCGCCCGCGCATCCGTTCAACCCGATCCCGGCGCTGCGGCTGTGCATCGCCGCGGGCAGCACGCCCGAAACCATCGATGCGATCTACGAATGGATCTGGGCACAGGGCCAGGCGGGCGACACCGCCCAGGCGCTGGAACCGGTGATGCGACGGCTGGGCGTGGCGCCGGAATCCTTGGCCAGCGATGCGGTCAAGAACGCCTTGCGCGCCAACACCGACGCCGCCCTGGCAGCGGGCGTGTTCGGCGTGCCGACGTTGGCGGTCGGCGACACGCTGTTCTGGGGCAACGACGTCCACGACTTCGCGCTGGAAGCGATCGCCGACCCGGCCCTGCTCGACGACCCGGAGATGCGCCGGGTCGAACGCCTGCCGGTCGGCGTGCGCCGGATCTGATCCGGGGTTCCGCCGCGCCGCAACACCGGCGGCGCGGCGATTTCTGCTAGGTTGGTCACACTTCCCGGGGACCCCTGTATGCGCATCGGACTCGTCGTCGACTCGGCCTGCGATCTGCCGAAAGATTTCCTCGACAGCAACGACATCGCCATCCTGCCGATCACGGTGCGGATCGACGACGCCGAGCAGATCGACTACCGCGACCAGCGCGCCACATTGGACTTCCTGCATTCGCACGTCGCCGAGCGCGGCGCCAACGCCGAGACCGTGCCGTTCACCGTCGAACAGATCCGCGACCTGTTCCTGCAGCGGCTCATCATCGATTACGACTACGTGTTCTGCATGACCATCACCCGCACCCGCAGCCCGATCTACGACAACGCGCAGCAGGCCAGCTTCGCCATCCTCAACGAATACCGCGCGATCCGCGCCGCGACCGGCAATGCCACGCCGTTCGCGCTGCGCGTCATCGACACCCAGAACCTGTTCAGCGCGCAGGGCATCCTGCCGGTGGAAGCGGTGCGCCTGCGCGCCGCCGGCGAAGGCGCGGCCAAGATCCGCGCGCGCCTGGAGCACCTGGCGCTGCACACGCACGGCTACCTGATCCCGCGCGACCTGTATTACATCCGCACCCGCGCGCGGATGAAGGGCGACCGCAGCGTGAGCCTGTTCAGCGCCGCGCTGGGCACCGCGCTGGACATCAAGCCGGTGCTGCACGGCTACCGCGGCGACACCGGCCCGGTCGCCAAGATCAAGGGCTTCGAGCCCGCCGCGCAGAAGATGTTCGAGTTCGCCGGACGCCGTGTCCGCGCCGGCCTGATGACGCCGACGTTGACGCTATGCTACGGCGGCGAGCTGGACGAGATGCGCGCGCTGCCGGGCTACGCGCCGTTGCGCGAGATCTGCGCCGACCAGAACGTCGAGGTTTTCGAGAGCGTGATGAGCCTGACCGGCATGGTCAACGTCGGCAAGGGCGCGGTGGTCGTCGGCTTCGCCGCCGAACCGCATCGGTTCGAAGACTGACGTAACGCCGCGCTAACGCGCATTGGTTAGATTGGCGGCAACCGATATGGAGCTGCGCCATGGCCGCCCGTTACTACATCAGCCTGCCCGATCCCGCAAAAGCGCGCGGCGGCAAGGAATTTTCGTTCACCTCGAACAGCGCCGAAGGTTTGGCCGCCGAATTGCAGGACGCGCTGCGCAGCGACGGACTGTTCGAACGCTGGCGCGCCGCGCAGGACGACCCGGACGGCGTCGATCCCGCGCTCGGCGCCACCGATCCCGCCGCCGCCGTCACCGGCCAGCAGGACGACCTGCATGTCGACCTGATCGCGACCACCTCGATCCCGGGCAGCGTGTTCAAGCACCGGCTGCGCTTGCTGGCCGGCAGCGCTTGGGAATTGAGGGACGTGTCGGCCGCGTAGCGCATCCCCGGCGCGATATCGCCGCCGCGTAGAATGCGGTTCCCGCGCTGAAACCGCCGCATCGATGACGCAACGCACCCTCGTCCTGCTGTCCTGGAGCGGCGGCAAAGATGCCGCATGGACGCTGCACGCGCTGCGCCAGCGCGACGACGTGGAAGTGGTCGCGCTGCTGACCACGCTGACCGCCGAATACCAGCGCGTCTCCATGCAGGGCATCCGCCGCGACGTGCTGCACGCGCAGGCGGCCGCGACGGGCTTGCCGCTGATCGAAGCGCAAATCCCGCTGGCCTGCGACAACGCCCGCTACGAGGCGGCGATGTCGCAGGCGCTCGCGCAAGCCAATGCGCGCTGGCCGGATTTGCGTACGGCCGCGTTCGGCGACTTGTTCCTCGAAGACATCCGCGCCTATCGCGAGCAACGCTGCGCGGCCGTGGGCTGGCAAGTGATGACGCCGCTGTTCGGCGCCGGCACGCCCCGCCTGGCGCGCGACATGATCGCCGGCGGCTTGCGCGCCTCGTTGTGCTGCGTGGATACGCAACAGCTCGATGCGGCCTTCGCGGGCCGCGATTTCGATGCGGACCTGCTGCGCGACCTGCCGCCGGACTGCGACCCCTGCGGCGAGAACGGCGAGTTCCACACCTGCGTCCGGGCCGGACCGATGTTCTCCCGCGCTATCTCGGTCGAACGCGGCGATACGACGTTGCGGGATGGCCGCTTCGCCTTCACCGATTTCCTGCTCGAGGACCTGGCCCCGGACCCGAGGTAGCGGCCCGCGAAGCGACGCGGCACACTATCGCCGCGCAGCCAGGGGTACGCACATGCCGATCGCGGGGATAGGCCTTCATGTGATCATCGCGGCGTTTTTCGCCGTGCACGCGGTACGCAGCGGTCAGGAACGCTACTGGCTGTTCGTGTTGTTCGCGTTTCCCGGCATCGGCAGCTTGGTCTATGCCGTCAGCATCTGGCTGCCGGAGATGCGCTACAGCCGCCATGGCCGGCGACTGGTCGGCGGCGTGCAGCGCGCGCTCGACCCGAGCCGCGAATTGCGCGAAGCGCTGGAAGCCGTCGAAACTTCCGCCAATTCGCAGAACCGCATGCGCCTGGCCGAGGCCTTCGTGGCCGCCGGCCGCGCTTCGGAAGCGATACCGCATTACCAAGCCGCCTTGCGTAGCGTGCACAAGGACGATCCGGATATCCAGGTCGGTCTGGCCAAGGCTTACTTGGAAGCCGGCCATGCCGCGCAGGCGCGCGAATTGCTGGACGAGCTGATCAAGAAGCGGCCGGATTTCCGTTCGCCGGAAGGCCATCTGATCTATGCGCGCGCCGTCGCGGCGCTGGGCGACCGCAAGCAGACCGACGAGGAGTTCGAGACGCTCATCGGCTACTACGCCGGTTACGAGCCGCGGGCGCGCTATGCCGAAATTCTCGCCGACCGGGGCGAACGCGACCGCGCCCTCGAGCTGTGCGAGCGCTCTCTGCGCGAATCCAGGCGGTTGCCGGCGTATGCGAGGACGATCAACAAGGAATGGATAGGCCGTCTGCAGCGCTTGCAGAAATCCCTCGCGCCCGCCTGAACCCGCGCTTGCCTTCCTAAGCCGTCATCTCCGCGAGGCGGGACTCGGAGACTTCGCTTGTCTCCCCTCTTTCAAAACGCGCGATCGGAAAGACCCGCCACATGCTCTTATAGAGCGGAGCTTGCTCCGCTGCTCTTGCCCTTAGGCCGTTCGCTCTTAAGCCCTCATCCCAGCGAACGCTGGGACCCATGTTGCTCTGGCGCTTGCCCCTTCAGCCGTCATCCCGGCGAAGGCCGGGATCCAGGCCCCCGTCCTCGCCGGTCGCGCTGCGACTCGCGCCATGGACAAAGGCTTCCGGCTGCGCCGGGTCACTTTCTTTGCTGGCCCAAAGAAAGTAACCCAAGAAAGGGCCTGAACTGCGGTGCGATGCCTCGCACCTGAAAGTCCGCCAGCGGCCCGGCTTTCGTCGTGGGTGACCTTCTTACGCAGGTACTAGATTTTGATTCGTAGCCTATGGGTGACGTGGCTTTTGCGGAGTTGCGCTAAGGAGTCGTTCTGATCGATCGCCTCGGATCTGAATGTCGAAGCGACGGAGGAATCCCGAGCGCTGGCGAGCGGTGGCCAAGAACACGAGGTAACCCCATCGCCGGGATACCTTCCAAAGGCCCTTTTTCTTTGGTTACTTCTCTTTTTGGGCCCCACAAAAAGAAAGTAACTCGGCCGCGGTTTTAGCGGGCGAAACCCCGGCCTGAAAGGCCGGCAGGTCGCCAGCACCCACAAGCCCAGGCAGCGGAGCAAGCTCCTCTCTACAAATGTAGGTGCGAATTCATTCGCACGCTCTTGCTACGCCGAAAAGCGTGCGAATGAATTCGCACCTACGAAAAGCAAGAGCAGCGGGGCAAGGCGCTGGATCCCGGCGCGCTGGATGGCGGTTGAAAACAGAAGCGCTCGCTGGAAGCGAAAAGTCAGTCGCGCATCGCGGCAGCGTGATAGGCGACGTGCTCGCCGATGAAGCTGGCGATGAAGTAATAGCTGTGGTCGTAACCCGGTTGCATGCGCAAGTCGATCGGATGGCCGGCCGCCTCGCAGGCGGTGCGCAGCAATTCCGGCCACAACTGCTGCATCATGAATTCGTCCGCCTCGCCCTGATCGATCAGCAACGGCAACCTCTCCTGCGCTTGCGCGATCAGCGCGGCGGCGTCCCACTGGCGCCAAGCCTGGCGGTCGTCGCCGAGATACGCGGCGAACGCTTTCCGGCCCCACGGCACCTGCGATGGCGCCACGATCGGCGAGAACGCCGACACGCTGCGGTAACGGCCCGGATTCTTCAGCGCCACGATCAGCGCGCCATGCCCGCCCATCGAATGGCCGCTGACCGCACGCCGGTCGCTGGCCGGGAAGTTCCTTTCGATCACTTGCGGCAACTCGTCGACCACATAGTCGTACATGCGGTAATGCCGCGACCACGGCTCCTGCGTGGCGTTGACGTAGAAACCGGCGCCCTGGCCCAGATCCCAAGACGGATCGTCGGCGACTTCTTCGCCACGCGGGCTGGTGTCCGGCGCGACCAGGATCACGCCGTGCTCGGCCGCATAACGCTGCGCGCCGGTCTTGACGATGAAATTCTGCTCGCTGCAGGTCAGGCCCGACAGCCAGTACAGCACCGGCAGCTGTCCGCGCCCGGCCTGCGGCGGCAGATAGACCGCGAACTTCATCTCGCATCCGAGGGCCTCGGAGCGATGCTTCCAGACTTCCTGCATGCCGCCGAAGCAGGCGTGTTGTTCGACGCGTTCCATGGATGCTCCTTGCTGCAGGCTTCTTGACACGGATCAGAGAGAAAAAAACGGATCAAAGCGAAACTTACTCAATAAGCCGAGAAATAATTCCCTAATTTTTTAATTTCTTTATCCGATCTTATCCGTGTCGAAAAAACCCTTCAAACCGACAACGTGCCTTTAGCCTTGGCGACGTGCGCGGAGATCGCATCCATCAACGCCGGCGACAGGCAGTCGTAAGGTTCCAGCCCGATCTCGCGCAGGCGCGCACGGATGCCGTCCATCTTCGCCGGCGGCGTGCCGGTCTCGATGATCGAAGACACGAACGCCGCGAACCCCGGCGCCGACCAGCCGGTCTGCGGCGACAGTTCGGTGTGGATGAAGTCCAGGCCGTAGAACGGATGGTCCTTGTTCTCGATGCGGCCGTACATGTGCACGCCGCAACCCCGGCAGGCGTGGCGCTGGATCGCCGCTTTGTCGTCGACGATCTTCAGCTTTTCCTCGTGCGCGGTCACACCAACCTTGTCGCGCGGCACCACCGCGACGACCGAGAAGACCGCGCCCTCCGGCTTCCAGCATTTGCTGCAGCCGCAGGCGTGGTTGTGCGCGGTCTGAGCGTCCACTTTCACCTCGACCTTGTCCGCCGCGCAATGGCACTGCAGGGTGCCGCCGGCGAAATTATCGGTGCCCGGCTTGATGCCGTTGTCCACCGATGGATGAATCGACACTGCGCTCATCGTGTCCTCCGTTGGATCGTTCGCATGCGCGGATCGGCCGCGCGCCTGTCCCTGTTCAAAAACTCCTGCCGGAGCGCCGATTTTCAGAAATGGATGACGGTGCGGATCGATTTGCCCTCGTGCATCAGGTCGAAGGCTTCGTTGATGCTTTCCAGCGGCAGGTTGTGGGTGATGAAAGGATCGAGATCGATCTCGCCCTTCATCGCTTGCTCCACCATGCCCGGCAATTGCGTACGTCCCTTGACGCCGCCGAACGCAGTGCCGCGCCAGACGCGGCCGGTGACCAGTTGGAACGGCCGCGTGCTGATTTCCTGGCCGGCGCCGGCCACGCCGATGATGACGCTCTCGCCCCAGCCCTTGTGGCAGCACTCCAGCGCGGCGCGCATCACGTTGACGTTGCCGATGCATTCGAAGCTCCAATCCACGCCGCCGTCGGTCATGTCGACGATCACTTCCTGGATCGGCTTGGCGTGGTCCTTCGGGTTGACGCAGTCGGTCGCGCCCATCGATTTGGCGAGTTCGAACTTGCCCGGATTGGTGTCGACCGCCACGATCCGCCCAGCCTTGGCCTGCTTCGCGCCCTGGATCACCGCCAGGCCGATGCCGCCCAGACCGAACACGGCCACGCTGTCGCCGGCCTGCACGCGCGCGGCGTTGCGCGTCGCGCCGATGCCGGTGGTGACGCCGCAACCGAGCAGGCACACCTTTTCCAACGGCGCGGCCGCATCTATCTTGGCCACCGACACTTCGGCGACGACCGTGTATTCGCTGAAGGTGCTGCAGCCCATGTAGTGGTAGATCGGCTGGCCGTTGTACGAGAAGCGCGTGGTGCCGTCGGGCATCAGCCCTTTGCCCTGCGTGGCGCGCACCGCCTGGCACAGGTTGGTCTTGCCGGACAGGCAAAACTTGCACTTTCGGCATTCGGCCGTGTACAGCGGGATCACGTGGTCGCCCGGCTTGACGCTGGTGACGCCTTCGCCGACTTCGACGACCACGCCGCCGCCTTCATGGCCCAGCACGGACGGGAAGAGGCCTTCGGGATCGTCGCCGCTGAGCGTGAACGCATCGGTGTGGCAGACGCCGGTGGCATGGATCTTGATGAGCACTTCGCCCGCTTTCGGCGGCGCGACGTCGATTTCGACGATCTGCAAGGGCTTGCCGGCTTCGAAGGCGACGGCGGCGCGTGATTTCATGGAACTCTCCGGAGACGTGTCATTTCAAAGATGGGTCATTTCAAATAGGAACGGACCAGCGAGATCGCCTGATCGATGCTGGCGCCGGCGCGCGCGCCGGGCTTGGCATGCCCGAATTCCTCGCGCAGATGGCTTTCCAGCACTTCCGACATCAGGCCGTTGACCGCACCGCGGATCGCGGCCAGTTGCTGCAATACCGGTCCGCAGTCGGCGCCCTGCTCCAGCGCGCGCTCTAGCGCTTCGGCCTGGCCGCGGATGCGCCGCACGCGGGTCAATGCGCGTTTTTTCTCCTGCGGGGTATGCGGCATTTCGGCTCCAAGCGTCGATCTTTCCTGCAGCTTTTTGTAGGAGCGGCTCCAGCCGCGAGCTCTTGCGACCAGATCACCGCGTCTTGCGGAAAGAGCTCGCGGCTGGAGCCGCTCCTACAAAAAGCCATATACTGGGGGATAGTATATCGCCGACTTTCGTTAGTGCGACGTGCAGGCGTATGGACGTGGCCGCACCTGTCCTGCCGATGCCATAAACGTCGTTGTTCCAACAGGGGGGACAAACGAAAGGCAGAGATCGACATGGCCCGTGTTTTGCTTGCCCTCCTCACCGTCCTCGCGCTGGCGACCTGCCAGGCCCCCGAGTCGCGCAAAACCGCGGCCGCCGCCGAACCACCGCCGTTGTTCGATAATTTCGGCGACCTGCATCGCGACATCGGCACCAAGGTCCCGGAAGCGCAGCGCTACTTCGATCAGGGCCTGCGCCTGGCCTATGGCTTCAACCATGAAGCGGCCGGCCGTGCGTTCGCCGAAGCGGCGCGGCTGGATCCCGATTGCGCGATGTGCCTCTGGGGCCAGGCGCTGGTGCTCGGCCCCAATATCAACATGCCGATGCCGCCCGAAGCCGCGCAGCCGGCCGCGCGCCTGGCCGCGGAAGCGCATCTGCTGGCCGACGCGGCGCGCAACCCCGCCGATCGTGCCCTGATCGAGGCGCTCGCCAAACGCTATTCCGATTCCCCGCAGGCGGATCGTAAGACGCTGGACAAGACCTACGCCGACGCCATGGCCGACGTGGTGCGTCGCTTCCCCGAAGACGACGACGCCGCCACGTTGTATGCGGAATCGTTGATGGATCTGTCGCCCTGGGTGTACTGGGACGCCGCGGGCAAGCCCACCGGCCAAACCAAGACCTTGGTCGCCGAGCTCGAACGCGTGCTCAAGCGCAACCCGAAACATATCGGCGCGATGCATTACTACATCCATGCGGTCGAAGCTTCGCGCACGCCGCAGCGCGCCGAACCGTACGCGGACGCGCTGGCCGAGCTGGCGCCGGGTTCCGGGCATCTGGTGCATATGCCGGCGCACATCTATATCCGTACCGGCCGCTATCACGACGCCACGCTGACCAATTTCTCCGCGACCACGGCCGACGCCGCGTTCCTGGCGGTCTGCGGCGGCACCAACGGCATGTATCCGCTCGGTTACGTGCCGCACAACTGGCATTTCGCGACGATGACCGCGTCGCTGCACGGCTCGCGCGAGCTGGCGTTGAACGCTGCGGCGCAGACGGCGCGGCGCGCGGACATGAAGCAGCTGGAATCGCTCAGCTTCATGCAGCAGTTCCTGGTGACGCCGTTGCTCACCCAGGTGCGATTCGGGCAATGGAAGGAAATCCTCGCGCAGGCGTCGCCGCCCGCGGATCTGCCCTATCCACGCGGCATCTGGCACTTCGCGCGCGGCATGGCCTATGTACGCGGCGGCGAAAAGCAGCGGGCGCAGGAAGAACTGGATGCATTGCAGAAGATCGCCGCCGATCCCGCGATGAAGGACGTGTTGCTGGGTGCGAACAACCATGCGGACGCCGTGCTGGCCGTCGCGGCGCCTTTGCTGCAGGGCGAGTTGGCCATGCTCAAGGGCCAGCGCAAGACCGGCGTCGCCCGTCTGCGCGATGCGGCGAAAGCCGAAGACGCCCTGGCCTACAACGAACCGGCGGACTGGCCGCTGCCGGTGCGGCCGTATCTGGGCGCAGCGTTGCTGGACGCCGGCCGCGCAGGCGAAGCCAGAGCGGTCTATCAACAAGACCTGGTTACGTACCCGAAGAACGGCTGGTCACTGTACGGATTGGCGAAAGCGCAGCGCAAGCTCGGAGACGTCAAATCGGCTAAGCAGAACGAGCGCCGCTACAAAGATGCGTGGCAGTGGGCGGATACGCCGTTGACGGCGTCGCGGCTGTAAGCGATCTTTTAGAGCTTTGCTTTTAGCCCTCTCCCATTTAATGGGAGAGGGTTGGGTGAGGGCGCGCGGAATCGCAGATTGCGGCGATAACGTCTGGGGAGCGTGCTCACGCGTCCTTTAAGCTGGGCTCCATAAAGCGGCGCGGCGAGGTGCGATTCCGCGCGCCCTCACCCAACCCTCTCCCGCAAGCGGGAGAGGGCTCAAGCAAGAGCGGCGCTAACCGGTGTTCTGGATACCGGCCGCGATGCCATTCACCGTCACCAGCAGCGCGCGCAATACATCTTCGTCGTTGCGGTCGGAAGCGCGCCAGCGCCGCAGCAATTCCACCTGCAACACGCTGATCGGGTCGACATAGGGATTACGCAACCGGATCGACAAGCGCAGCCGCGGATCGTGGCTGAGCAGATCCTGCTCGCCGCGGATCGCCAGCACCGCGTCGCGCGTGCGCGCGAATTCTTCGGCGATGCCAGGGTAGAACGCCGCATGCGCCGGCGACAGCTGCGAATAGCGCTCGAAGATGCCCAGGTCCGATTTGGCCAGCGTCATCTCCACATCGTCGAGCATGGTCTGGAAGAACGGCCAGTCGCGCGCCATTTCCGCCATCGCCGCCTGGCCGTAGCGCTCGATGCCCTGCGCCAGCGCCTGGCCGACGCCGTACCACGCGGTCAGGCCGGAGCGGTTCTGCGACCAGGCGAACACCCACGGGATCGCGCGCAGGTTGCGGATGCCGCCGTCGCGGCGACGCGACGGGCGCGAACCGATGTGCAGCCGCTCGATCACGTCGATCGGCGTCGCCGCACGGAAGTAATCGCTGAAATCCTCGCGTTCGTGCACCAGCGCGCGGTAGTGCGCGCGCGACACCGCAGCCAGTTGCGCCGCGGCCTCGCGCCATCCGTGCTCGCGCGGGTCCGGCTTGCGCGGCCGCAGGCTGGCGCGCAGCACCGCGCCGGTGGCCTGCTCCAGGTTGCGCAGCGCGAGCGCGCGGATGCCGTACTTGCGGTGGATCACCTCGCCCTGCTCGGTGGCGCGCAGGTGCCCGTCGACCGTACCGCGCGGCGCGGCATTGATGGCGCGCTCTGTCTTGCCGCCGCCGCGGCTGACCGAACCGCCGCGACCGTGGAAGAACACGATGCGCACGCCGGCCCGCTGCGCCAGCGCATGCAATTCGACCTGGGCGCGCTGCAGCGCCCAGCGCGAGGCCAGCAGGCCGCCGTCTTTGGCGCTGTCCGAATAACCGAGCATCACCGTCTGTTCGTTATCGCGCCCGGCGAGATGGCGGCGGTACGCGGGATCCTCGAACAACGCACGCATCACTTCCGGCGCGGCTTCCAGATCGGCTACGGTTTCGAATAGCGGCGCCACGTCCAGCGGCACCGCATCGCCTTCCACGCAACCGGCAATGCGCGCCAGCGCCAGCACCGCCAGCGCATCGGCCGCGCTGCGGCTCATGCTGATGATGTACAGGCCGATGGCGTGCTCGCCGTGCGTGCGGCGGAGGTCCTGCACGGCACGGAACACTTCCAGTGTCGATACGGCGACGTCCGCGGCCGATCCCGCAGATGCCGCAGACGCATCGCCGATCAAGGAATGCAGGCGATCGATCCGCTCGGCGAGCGGACGCGACGCCCATTCGGCATCGCCGGTCAGCGCCGCCAACGCTTCTTCATGGACGGCCGAGTCCTGGCGCAGATCCAGCGTCGCCAGATGGAAACCGAAGGTGCGCGCGCGCCACAGCACGCGCTGCAACGCGAAGCGCCCGGCATTTTCGCCGCGATGGCGCGCCAGGCTGGCATCGATCAGTTCCAGATCGGCGATGAAGGCATCGGCATCCGCATAACCCTGCGCCTGCTGCGCGCCGGTCGCCGAAAGTTTCGCGCCCATCAGGTCGAGCAAATGCCGGTAAGGCATGTCGGCCAGGCGCGGCTTGAAGCCGGCGACGGCTTTTGGCAATTCGCGGCCGTATTCGTCGATCCGCGCGAACACCGCTTCCTCCACCCCGATGCGGCTCAGCGACTGGGTGAGGACGCTGGCCAGCGCTCGCAGGTCGGCGCGGTATTGCGCCAGCGCCTGCAGCCGTTGCGCATCCAGGGCGGCGCGCACGGTATCGGCGCCGACGTTGGGATTGCCGTCCATGTCGCCGCCGACCCAAGTGCCGAAGCGCAGCACCTGCGGCAACGCGACGCGTTGCCCGTACACCGTTTCGACCGCATCGGCGAAGGCTTCGTAGAACACCGGCAGCGCGCGGAACAGCACGTGCGCCAGATAGAAACCGACGTGTTCGACTTCGTCGATCACGGTCGGCTTTTCCGGCGGCGCTTCGGAGGTCTGCCAGGCGGAGGTCAGCGCCAGGCGGATGCGCGCCTGGTCGGCGCGACGCTCGGGCGGCGTGCGTTCGCGGTCGATGTCGGCGACCAGGCGCTCGACGATCGAATGCTCTTTCTCCAGCAGCGCGCGGCGCACGACTTCGGTCGGATGCGCGGTGAAGACCGGCTGCACCCATAGCCGCGGCAGGAAGGCGGCGAGTTCGTCGAACGCGACGCCGGCGTCGCGCAGCTCGCGCAACACCGCTTCCAAACCGCCCGGCTGCGGCGCATGGCCGGCGCGCTGGTGGTCGCGGCGGCGGCGGATGCGATGCACGCGCTCGGCGATATTGGTCGCGCCGAAATACGCGGCGAAGGCGCGCACCAGCGCATCGGCGTCCTGCAGCGGCACCTGGGCCAGGCGCTCGACCAGCGCATCCATCGGCTCGGCGTTCTCGCGCCGGGCGATGGCCATGCGCCGTACCGATTCGACCTGTTCCAGCAGCGCCGACGACACCTGTTCGGCCAGCATCTCGCCGACCATGGCGCCGAGGCGGCGCACGTCGTCGCGCAGCAGCGCGTCGGTTTCGGAGAATTCGATTTCGCGCAGGGGGGTCGCGTCGTTCGGCATGCTCATCGTCTCAGACTATACCCAGAGACCGGGGGACGACGCTTTTTTCGACACGGATAAAATCTGATCCACACGGATAAGGCAATGGCATAGCCGCTTTGTGCCAGACGCGACTGCGAGTTCACGATTGAGCGGACGAACGCTTTATCCGTGCAGATCAGATTTTATCCGTGTCAAAAACAAAAGGAAGAACCCGGACCTCAGTACGCGAACTCGCGAAACACCGGGTCCACGCTACCGCCCCACTCGCCATGGAACAGCGCCAGCTTGCGCTCGGCCGGCGTCTCGTCGGCCTCGGCGAATTCGATCAACGGCGCCAGGAAGATGCTTTCGTCCGCGCCGCTGCGGTTGCGGCGGGCGCGGCGCTGCAGGCCGGCGGCGGAGATCTTCAGCGCTTCCAGCGCCAGATCGCGCAGCGTGCCGTTGCGGAACGGCAGCTTGAGCGCGCGCTTGGGCACGCCGTCGCGCAGCGCATTGCGTTCTGCCAGAGTGAAATCCTTGACCAAGTCCCAGGCGGCGTCGAGCGCGGCATCGTCGTACAGCAGGCCGGTCCAGAACGCGGGCAGCGCGCACAAGCGGCTCCACGGGCCGCCGTCGGCGCCGCGCATTTCCAGGTATTTCTTCAGCCGCACTTCGGGGAAGGCGGTGGTCATGTGATCGGACCAATCGCGCAAGGTCGGCGTCGCGCCGGGCAATGCAGCGAGCTTGCCGTCCATGAACTTGCGGAACGACTGGCCGGACAGATCGATGTATTCGCCGTTGCGATAGCTGAAATACATCGGCACGTCGAGCAGGTAGTCGACGTAGCGCTCGTAGCCGAAGCCGTCTTCGAACACGAAATCGAGCATACCGGTGCGATCGGCATCCGTGTCGGTCCAGATGTGCGAGCGGTACGAGAGATAGCCGTTCGGCTTGCCCTCGGCGAACGGCGAGTCGGCGAACAGCGCCGTGGCCACCGGCTGCAGCGCCAGCGACACGCGGAACTTCTTCACCATGTCCGCTTCGTCGGAAAAATCGAGATTGACCTGCACCGTGCAGGTGCGCGTCATCATGTCCAGCCCGAGCTGGCCGACCTTGGGCATGTATTCGCGCATGATCTTGTAGCGGCCTTTGGGCATCCACGGCATGTCCTCGCGGCGCCATTTGGGCTGGAAGCCCATGCCGAGAAAACCCAGGCCGATTTCGTCGGCGACCGCCTTGACCTCTTTCAGGTGCCCGCCGACTTCGCTGCAGGTGTCGTGGATGCATTCGAGCATGGCGCCGGACAATTCCAGCTGGCCGGCCGGCTCCAGCGTCACCGAAGCGCCGTCCTTGAGCAGCGCGATCGTCTTGCCGTGTTCTTCCACCGCTTGCCAGCCGAAGCGGGTCAGCCCTTTCAGCAGCGCTTCGATGCCGCGTTCGCCTTCGAAAGCCGGCGGGCGCAGGTCGTCGAGGCGGAAACCGAATTTCTCGTGCTCGGTGCCGATGCGCCAGTCCGCTTTGGGACGGCCGCCCGAAGCGATGTATTCGACCAGTTGCGCCTTGCCGGTAATGAGGCTGTCGCTGACGTTGCTGGGGCTGGACATACGGGCCGCTCGTGGATGAGGTAGGCGATATGCGGGCGCCGCCCCGGATCGCAAGCTGGGCACTATAGCCCTCCCGCGCAGCGGCTAGCGTTTCCGGCTTGGAGGGTCAGTGTTCCGCCGGTGCGCGTGACAAGACCTCGCGATTCGATCAAACCGATACCGCACGACTTCGACGCAGCGACAACAAGATCCACGCACGCATAGCCCGGGTGGAGCGAAGCGATAACCGGGACGGTTGTCTGCAGAGGATCCGAAAAAAGCCCCGGGTATCGCCTTCGGCTCAGGCTACGTCAGATTTCCAACCAGCGCGCGACGACGTCGCGCGCCTCTTCCACGCCCAACTTCGACTCGCCCGAAAACGTCTGCACGCTGACGGTATCGCCGTACGCGCCGGACAATTCCTTGCGCACCGCCTGCAAGGCGTTGGCCGCCGCGCCGCGGCTGAGCTTGTCGGCCTTGGTCAGCAATGCATGCGCGGGCAGGCCGCGGTTGACCGCGTAGCCGATCATCTGCCGGTCGTAGTCTTTCAGCGGGTGGCGGATGTCCATCACCACCACCAGGCCCTTCAAAGCGTCGCGGCTGCCGAAATAACCGTCGAGGAAGGCCTGCCAATGCGCCTGCAGATCCTTGGGTACCTTGGCGAAGCCGTAGCCCGGCAGGTCGACCAGGTAGCGGTCCTCGAGCGGCGGCAGCGCGAAATACACCAGCTGCTGGGTGCGCCCGGGCGTCTTGGACACGCGCGCCAGGGCGTTCTGCTGGCACAACGCATTCAACGCGCTGGACTTGCCGGCGTTGGAGCGGCCGGCGAAGGCGACCTCGTAGCCGCCGTCGGGCGGCAACTGCCGGTGGTTGTGCGCGGCAAGCAGGTATTGGGCGCGGACGAAGGGATTGGCCATGGGCATAGCTTCGCATGCGCCCCGGCTTTTCGTAGGAGCGGCTTCAGCCGCGAGCGCTTGCTCACGTTCGTGCGGGCGTGAAGGAAAAGAGCTCGCGGCTGAAGCCGCTCCTACGAAGAGCAGAGGGCCGCTTTCGAAGGCAAATCGCGGCTTTCGTTGACCGTCCCGCGACCCGCGACGATAATTCCGCGTCTCTATGGCCGCTTTCCGGCGGCCCGTCCCGCGTTTCGGAGCCCAGCTGCATGCGCCAAGCTCGCATCTACGGTATCGCCGCCCTGGCCCTTGCGGCCATCGCAGCGGTCGCTTTCGCCCAGACCACGGTCGTGCCCTTGCCGGACAAAGAGCCCGTGCAGGCCACGCCGATCGACGCGAACGCCGTGTCCGACCTGGCCAAGGCCAAGTGGGGCGACGCCAAGGCCGGTGCCGCTAAGGCCGGCGCTTGCGCCGCCTGCCACGGTCTGGATGGCAACGCCACTGCCGATCCCAAGATCTACCCGCGCATCGCCGGCCAGAGCGAGCGCTACATCGCCAAGCAGTTGGCCCTGTTCAAGAGCGGCCAGCGCGTCAATGCGCTGATGCAGCCTTATGCCGCGCCGCTGAGCGCGCAGGACATGCGCGACCTGGGCGCCTACTACGCCACCCAGAAAAGCGGCGCCGGCATCGCCGACGACAGCGCCATCGCCCAGGGCCCGAATGCCGGCATGAAGTTCTTCCAAGTCGGCGAGAAGCTGTTCCGCAGCGGCGATACGTCGCGCGGCATCCCCGCGTGCATGGCCTGTCACGGCCCGGCGGGCGCGGGCAACCCGGGCCCGGCCTATCCGCACGTCGCCGGCCAGCAGGCCTGGTACGTGGCGCGGCGTCTGGAGGAATACCGGTCCGGCATCACCACGCTGAGCGATCCGAAGGACTTCAACATCATGGCACTGGTGGCCAAGTCGTTGACCGACGAGGAAATCCAATCGTTGGGCAGCTACCTGCAGGGCCTGCACGACCGCGCCGACGAAGCCAGCGACGGCGAAGTGGCTGCAGCCAAGGCGGCGCCCGCCGCCGCACCGGCACCGGCCGCCCCGCAGGCGCCCGCCAAGTCTTCATAATCACGGTTCTGTGAACTTAGCGGGCTCACCCCTGTCCAAGCTTTCACAGTCCTTGTTCAGACCGCCGGCCACACCCTTGTGGCCGGCGTTTCTTTATCCAGACCTGTCCGGAGCGTCTGCCATGACCCTGCGTCTTGCCTTGTTGCTGCTTGCGCTGCTGCCGCTGACGGCCTGCAAACAGGCCGCCCCCGAAACCGCCGCAACCGCGCCTGAAACCACGGCGGCCGCGCCGACCGGAAGCCCGGTGGCCGGCGTCGACTACATCGTCATCCCCAACGGCCAGCCCTACGCGGCAGCCGATGGCAAGGTGGAAGTCGCCGAAGCCTTCGGCTACGCCTGCCCGCATTGCGCGCATTTCGAACCCCTCCTCAAGAACTGGAAGGCGACGCTGCCGGCGAACGCCCGCTTCGTCGCCGTGCCGGCGACCTTCGGCGGACCCTGGGATACTTACGCACGCGGCTATTTCGCGGCCGAATCCCTGGGCCTGGTCGACAACACCCACGAGGCCGTGTTCAACGCGATCCACGGCCTGCGCACCCTGCCGCCGAATGCGTCGGCCGAACAGATCGCCGCCTTCTACGCCCAACATGGCGCCGATGCGGCCGCCTTCTCCGCCGCAATGGCCAGCCCCGCGGTCGATGCCAAGCTCGAACACGTGCGCCAGTTCCTGGCGCGCGCGGAGGTGCCGGGCACCGCCGACATCGGCACGCCGATGATCATCGTCAACGGCAAATACCGCATCGATGCCGGCGAAGGCGGTTACGAGAAGATGCTGGACACGGCCGGCAAGCTGGTCGCGCAGGAAAGCGCCTCCGGCGGCTGAGCCGCACTTCCGTGCGGCGGGTTGCAATACGCGCGCGCCGCACCGATAACTCGCTAACGCCCATCGCGTACGGACGGCGATGGATCATCACCCCCGTACCACTCTGGAGTTCGCTGCGATGAACAAGCGCCTTGCCCTGCTGTTGCTGGCTCTGCTGCCGCTGATCGCCTGCAGCCGGCAGGAACCGCCGGCCGCCGCGCCCGCCGCCACCGAAGCCGCCGCACCGGCTGTCGCCGACGAAGCCGTCCCGGCCGACGAACCCGCCGCAGCCGCCGATGCGGCAACGACGCCTGCCCCTGCCACGGATCCCGCAGCCACAGCGACGCCCGATGCCGCACCGGCCGCAGAAGCGGCACCGCCTGCCGCCGCTGCCCCGGCGCCCGGAGCGCCGGTCGCCGGCGTCGACTATGTCCTGATCGCCAACGGCCAGTCCTTCCTGCCCTTGAACGGCAAGGTCGAAGTGGTGGAAGTGTTCGGCTACGTCTGCCCGGCCTGCGCGCAGTTCCAGCCGCTGGTGAACGGCTGGAAGAACAAACTGCCCGCCAACGTGCGCTTCACCTACGTGCCGGCGGCCTTCGGCGGTCCGTGGACCAATTACGGCAAGGCTTATTACGCGGCCGAAACCATGGGCCTGGTCGAACGCACCCACGACGACCTGTTCAAGGCGATCCACATCGACCAGACGCTGAAGGGCGAGCGCGGGACGGATTCGGTCGCAGACATCGCCGCGTTCTACGGCAAGTACGGCGTAGATCCCAAGCAGTTCGCCAGCACGGTGGAAAGCTTCGCCGTCAACGCCAAGCTCAACAAAGCCAAGCAGTGGGCGATCCGTTCCGGCCTGGAAGGCACGCCGACCATCATCGTCAACGGCAAATACCGCGTGCTCGGCAAGACTTTCCCCGACATGCTGCGCATCGCCGACCAGCTGATCGCGCAGGAAAGCGCAGCGGCGGCGCAATAAACTTCATTTATCCTTCGCCAGAATTGCCCGGAGCCCCGTTCCATGCTCAAACGCTTCGCGACCTGGTCGCTGCTCGCCGCGTTGCTGATCCCCGCGCTGGCGGGGGCCCAGGTGCTGATACCCGGCACCGACTACGATGAGCTTGCGCAAGGCCAGCCGTTCGAGCCGCTGAACGGCAAGGTGGAAGTGGTCGAGATCTTCGCGTACGGCTGCCACTTCTGCGCCCAGTTCCAGCCCCTCGTCGACCAGTGGAAGCGCAAGCTGCCCGCGGACGTGCGCTTCACCTACGTGCCGGCCACCTACAGCCTGGACGATCCTTTCGCACGCGCCTTCTATGCCGCGCAGGCCAAGCCGGGCCTGTTCGCGCGCACGCATGAGGCCTTGTTCCAAGCCATCAATACCGACATCACCGTGCCGCGCAACGCATCGATCGACGAGCTCGCCGCGTTCTATTCGGGCTACGGCGTGACCGCACCGGCGTTCGCCGCCGCCATGCAGACGCCTGCGGTCGAAGCCAAGCTGCGCAAGGCGCGCGACTTCGCGCTCGCAGTCGAACTGCAAGGCACGCCGAGCCTGATCGTCAACGGCAAGTACCGGGTCAAAGGCGCCAGCTACCAGGACATGCTGCGCATCGCCGACCAATTGATCGCCAAGGAGCGCAGCGCGCGCCGTTGATCGCGCGCGCCACGGCCATGCCCGACTCAGGCCAAGACCGGCGCCGGCTGCGCCTGCTCAGCGCCAATATCCAGGCCGGCTCCAGCACGCGCCGCTACAGCGATTACGCCATGCGCAGCTGGTCGCACGTGCTGCCGGCGGGCAACAAGCGCGGGTCGCTGGATACCATCGCGCAGTTGGCGGGCGAACACGACATCGTCGGGCTGCAGGAAAGCGATCCGGGCAGCTGGCGTTCGGGATTCACCAACCAGACGCATTACTTGGCCGAGCGCGGCGGCTTCGATTATTGGAGCCACCAGCCCAACCGTCGCGTGGGCAACCTCGCTTCCAGTGCGAACGGATTGCTCAGCAAGCTGGAACCGGTCGAGGTCACCGATCACGCGTTGCCCGGCCGCATTTCCGGCCGCGGTGTGCTGATGGCGCGCTTCGGCGACGGCGACCACGGCCTGACCGTGGCGGTGGCGCACCTGTCGCTGGGCGCGCAATCGCGGCGCGCGCAACTGGCCTATATCGCCGAATTGCTTTCCGGCCATGAGCACGCGGTGCTGATGGGCGATTTCAACTGCATGCCCGACCGTCCTGAAATGCAGACGCTGTACAAGCACACGCGCCTGCAGCCTCCGGCGATCTGCGTGCCTACGTTCCCGAGCTGGCGCCCGCAGCGCGCGATCGACCATATCCTGGTCACCGACACTCTGAACCTGGCCGGCGCACGCGCCTTTCCGGCGGCGTTCTCCGACCATCTCGCCTTGTCGGTCGAACTCGACGTGCCGGAAAAAGCCCTGCGCTGACTTTATCGCTCTGCAGAACGGAGCTTGCTCCGCTGCCCAAGCCCTGCTCCGCCTTTGTAGAGCGGGGCTTGCCCGCTGCTCTTGCTCTTAAGCCGTTCTACTCTTAAGCCCTTAGCTCTTAAGCCCTTAGCTCTTAAGCCCTTAGCTCTTAAACCGTCATCCCAGCGAACGCTGGGACCCATCATGCTTTTGCTGTTGCCCCTAAGCCGTCATCCCGGCGAAGGCCGGGATCCAGGCCCGCGTGCTTGTGGGGCCTCGCTGCGACTCGCGCCATGGAAAAAGGCTTCCGGGCTGCGCCCGGGTCACTTTCTTTGTTGGCCCAAAGAAAGTAACCCAAGAAAGGGCCTGAACTGCGGTGCGATGCGTCGCACCTGAAAGTCAGCCAGCGGCCCTGCTTTCGTCGTGGGTGACCTTCTTACGCAGGTACTAGATTTTGATTCGCAGCCTATGGGTGACGTGGCTTTTGCGGAGTTGCGCTAAGGAGGCGTTCTGGTCGATCGTCTCGGATCTAAATGTCGAAGCGACGGAGGAATCCCGAGGGCCGGCGAGCAATGGCCAAGAACACGAGGTAACCCCATCGCCGGGACACCTTCCAAAGGCCCTTTTTCTTTGGTGACTTCTCTTTTTGGGCCTCACAAAAAGAAAGTAACTCGGCCGCGGTTTTAGCGGACGAAACCCCGGCCTGGAAGGCCGGCAGGTCGCCACAAACTCCAAGCCAAGGCAGCGGAGCAAGCTCCGCTCTACATAGAGCAGCAGCAAAGCGCTGGCGAATACGATCAACCGCCGAACAGCAAGCTGCTGCCCATCACCACCAGGAAGACGGCGAACACGCGCTTTAGCGCCTTGCCGCTGATCGCATGCGCCAGCCGCGTGCCGTACGGCGCGGCGAGCACCGATGCGATCGCCACGCCGATCGCCGCCGGCAAGTACACGTAGCCGACCGCATGCGACGGCAGCGCGCCGACCGGCGCGTTCAACGCGTATCCCAGCGCGCTGCCGATGCCGATCGCGATGCCGCAGGCAGACGACGTGCCGACCGCGCGCACGGGCGCCACCCCGCGCCAGACCAGCAACGGCACCGTCATGCTGCCGCCGCCGATGCCGACCACCGCCGACACCGCACCGATGCCGACGCCGGCCGCGCTCATCGGCAAACCGCGCGGCCGTACGCCGTCGTGCCCGCCGGCTTTCGTGCCGCCCCAGGTCAGCTGCGCCGCGGCCAGATAGCAATAGCCAGCCACGCACCAGCGCAAAACGGCATCGTCCAGATGCACCGCCAGCAGGCTGCCCAGCCAGCCGCCCAGCAACAAGCCGGGGACCATCCACGCCACCGTCGGCCACAGCACGCTGCCGCGGCGATGATGGGCGTAGGCCGACGAGGCTGCGGTCATGATGATGCTGGCCATCGAACTGGCCAGTGCCGCATGCATCGCCGCATCCTTGGGCACGCCGTGCAGCGGCAGCAGCCATACCAGCGCCGCGACCAGCACCAATCCGCCGCCTATGCCGAGCAACCCCGCGAGCACGCCCGCGATCGCGCCCAACAGCGGGAACATCCACACGCCTTCCATCGTTTCTACCGTCCCCTTCGATCGCTGCTTGGCGCCGATTCGCGTGAATTTTCGGCGAAATTCCGGTTCACGAACCATCGGCTATAGTCCGCCGATGCGCCTATCCAAACCCTGCATGCTACTCGCAACCGTGCTGCTCGCCTTCACCGCCGCGGCGCAGGCGCAATCGTCCGACGCGCAGGTGCGCGCGGCGATCGAAGCCGCCGAGCGCGGTCAGTTCGACGCGGCGCAGTACGCATCGCTCAGCCGGGACCCGCTGTACGGCTGGATCGAATACGCCGCCCTGCGCCGCGACATCGACACGCTGCCGGCGGCGCAGGCGCAATCGTTCCTGGCGCGTTACCAAGGCCAGCCGGTGGCCGAAGCCTTCCGCGAGATCTGGCTGCCCGCGGCATCGCGCCGGCAGGACTGGGCCGCGTTCCGCGCGGCATGGTCGCCGTCGATCAAGGACAGCACGCTGCGCTGCGCCGAATTGAATGCACGCCAGGCTACCGGCGCGGCCGATGCGCAATGGGTGAAGGACGCGCAGGCGGTATGGCGCACCGGCAAGGTCCTGCCCGGCGAATGCGAAACGGTGTTTTCGGCGCTTGTCGCGAAAGGCGGACTGCCGCCCGCGCTGCGCTGGGAACGCCTGGACCTGGCCGCGGCCGAATGGCAGCCGGCGGTGATGCGAGCAGCCGCGCGCGGATTGCCCGCCGACGAGGCTGCATTAGCCAACGACTACGCCGCCTTCATGGAAGCCGTGCACGAACGCGCGCTCACCTGGCCCAAGACGCCGCGCAGCCGCATGGTCGCCTCGCAAGGCCTGGCGCGGCTGGCCAAATCCACGCCGATCGCCGCCGAAATGCAATTGCAGAAGTATTCCGATGCGCTCGGCTTCAGCGAGGCCGAACGCGCCCGCGTGCTGTACCAGGCCGCGCTGTGGACGGTGGCCTCGTACGAGCCCGACTCGGCGCGCCGCTTGAACGCGGTGCCCGAATCGGCCTACGACGAGCGCCTGCACGAGTGGCGCGCGCGCGAAGCGCTGTCGCGCGGCGACTGGCCGGCGGCGCTGGCGGCGATCCGCAAGATGGGCCCCAAGCAGCGCGACGAATCGCGCTGGACCTACTTCGAAGCGCGCCTGTCCGAACTCACCGGCAACAAGAGCGCCGCGCCGGCGCTGTACCGCAAGGCCGCGCGCAAGCCGGAATTCCACGGCTTCCTGGCCGCGGACCGCCTCGGCGAACCCTATGCGCTATGTCCGTGGGAACCCAACGACGCGCCGGCGAAAGCGGTGGTCGCGCGCGACCCGACCATCGTCCGCGCGATGGCGCTGTACCGCATCGACCGCAGCGGTTGGGCGCAGCGCGAATGGGACAGCGCGCTGTCGCGCTTCGACGATACGCAACGCCGCGCCGCGGTCGCGGTGGCGCAGGACAACGGCTGGTTCGACCGCGCCGTGTTCGCGCTCGGCAATTACGGCGGCAAAAGCCGGCCCGATGAATTGCGCCTGTACCAGTTGCGCTTCCCGCTGCACCACGACGCCGCGATCCGCCGCGAATCGGCCAAGCACGGCCTGGACCCGGCCTGGGTCGCGGCCGAAATCCGCGCCGAGAGCGTGTTCAATCCGAAAGCCCGTTCGGCCGCCAATGCGATGGGCCTGATGCAGATCGTGCCGGCCACCGGCGCCGCGACCGCGCGCCGCATCGGCCTGCCTTACGGCGGCGCCGCCGATCTGTACGACTCGGAAACCAACATCGCACTGGGCACCGCCTACATGCGGCAGATGGAAGACAAGTACGGCCAGACCTATGTCGCCATCGCCGCCTACAACGCCGGCCCGACGCCGACCGCGCGCTGGCAGGCGCAGCGGCCGGGCTTCGATCCGGATGTCTGGATCGAGACGATCAGCTACAAGGAAACCCGCGAATACGTGGCGCGGGTGCTGGCTTTCAGCGTGATCTACGACTGGCGCTTGAACGGCGACGCGCTGACCCTGAGCGACCGCATGCGCGGGATCGATTCGGGCAAGCGCAAGCGCTTCGTCTGCCCGCTGGCGGACCCGCCCAAGGCCTGACGGCGTCCGTCGCGCGCCGCAATCGGGCATCATCGCGGCATGAAGACCTATCTCGTCGGCGGCGCGGTGCGCGACCGATTGCTCGGGCTGCCGCCCGGCGACCGCGATCACGTCGTGGTCGGGCAAACGCCCGAAGCGATGCTCGCCGCGGGCTTCAAGCCGGTCGGCCGCGATTTCCCGGTCTTCCTGCATCCGCGCACCGGCGAGGAGTACGCATTGGCGCGCACCGAACGCAAATCCGGGCGCGGCTATCGCGGTTTCGTCGTGGACAGCGATCCTTCGGTGACGCTGGAAGAGGATCTGGGCCGCCGCGACTTCACCATCAACGCGATCGCCGAAGACGAAGGCGGGCATCTGGTCGATCCTTACGGCGGCGCGCGCGATCTCCAAGCGCGCGTGCTGCGCCACGTCGGCCCGGCCTTCGTCGAAGATCCTTTGCGCGTGCTGCGCGCGGCCCGCTTCATGGCGCGCTTCGCGCCATTGGGTTTCGAAGTGGCGCCCGAAACGATGGCGCTGATGCGGCAGATGTCCGCGTCCGGCGAACTCGATGCGCTGGTGCCCGAGCGCGTCTGGCAGGAACTGTCGCGCGCGCTGGCCTCGCCGCAACCGTCCGCTTTCCTGCGTACGCTGCACGACAGCGGCGCGTTGCAAGCCGTACTGCCGGAAATCGAGGCGCTGTACGGCGTGCCGCAGCGCGCCGAATACCATCCCGAAGTGGATACCGGTGCCCACATCGAAATGGTCTGCGACATGGCCGCGCATTTGGCGCCGGGCGACGATACGATCGGCTTCGCTGCGCTCACCCACGATCTGGGCAAAGCGCTGACGCCCGCCGAAGAACTGCCCAAGCACATCCAGCACGAACAACGCGGCGTGGCGCCGCTATTGGCCTTGTGCGAACGGCTTAAAGTCCCGGCCGCGCACCGCGAACTGGCGGTAATGGCCTGCCGCGAGCATCTCAACGTGCACCGCCTGGCCGAGCTGCGCGACGACACCGTGCACGATCTGCTCGCGCGCTGCGACGCCTTCCGAAAACCCGAACGCATCGCGCAGCTGGCGCTGGTTTGCGAAGCCGACAAGCGCGGCCGCGGCGGCATGGCCGATGCCGACTACCCGCAGGGCCGCGAGCTGATGCGCCTGCATGCGGCCGCGCTTGCGGTGCGCGGCGCGGACGTCGCACGCGAAGGACTCGAGGGCCCTGCGCTAGGCGAAGCGCTGCGCAAAGCTCGCATTGCCGCCATCCGACGGGCGCGGAGCGCCGGCTGAATCAACCGTCCCGTCGCGTCGTCGCCAGGCGCAGGAAGGCCTCGTGCTGGTAGCGGCTCATGCGCAGCTGCTGGCCGGTGTCCATCGTCACCACGTGATAGCCGTTGAACCAGGGATGGATCGCCTTCACGCGGCGCACGTTGACGATGGCCGAGCGGTGGACGCGCGCGAAATGACGCGGGTCCAGACGAGCGGCCAGCGCGGCCATCGTTTCGCGCAGTTCGTGGACGCGATCGGCGAGGTGGATCTGGACCGTGTTGCGGCTGGCCTTGATCCAGACGATGTCGTCGACGGCGAGGAAGACGACGTGTTCGTCGACGCGCACCGGAATGCGTTCGAGGTAGTCGGCGCGCTGGCGCAGCGCGTCCAGCGCCTGCAGTATCCGCGTCGTCGCGGCCGCTTCCGCGCCGGTCGCCCCCAGGCGCGTCTTGGCGCGTTGCAAAGTGCTGGCGAAGCGCTCGCGGCTGAAGGGTTTGACCAGGTAATCCACCGCGTTGGCTTCGAAGGCCTGCACCGCGTACTGTTCGTATGCGGTGACGAAGATCGTCGCCGGCATGTTTTCCGCACCGATTTCGGAGACGACGTCCATGCCGGTCATTGCCGGCATCTGAATATCCAGGAACACGAGATTCGGCGACTGGCCGCGGATCGCCGCCACCGCCGACGCGCCGTCGCCGCATTCTCCGAGCAATTCGATATCCGGATCCTCGCGCAGCAGGCGCACGATCGCATGGCGCGCGATCGGCTCGTCGTCGACGACCAGCGCGGAAATGCTCATGCCGGCACGTGCTCCGGCATCTCGTCGGGCTCTTCCAGCTCGCGGAACGGCAGCCGGATGCGGCAGACCACGCCCTGCGGCCAGATCATGTCCAGGCGGATCTGCGCGGCGTCCCCGTAAAGCTCTTTCAGGCGCAGCCGGGTGTTGGACAGGCCGATGCCGTGGCCCGCGGCTTCGCCCTCGTTCTCGAGCGTGCTGTTGCGGTTGCGCACGTCGATGCAGAGGCTCTGGTCTTCGCGGCGGCTCTCGATTTCGATGCAGTCGGTGCCGACGCGCCGGCCGATGCCGTGCCGGATCGCGTTCTCGACGATCGGCTGCAGGACCAGGCTCGGCACGGCGCAATCCAGCGTATCCGGCGCGACGTACACCTGCGTGGTCAGGCGATCCTTGAAGCGCATGCGCTGGATGCCGAGATAGAGGTCGAGCAGGGCCAGTTCGCGGCGCAGGGTGATCTCCTGGCCGTCGTAATCTTCCAGGAAAGCGCGCAGCAGGTCGCTGAGGCGCAGCAGCATGTCCTCGGCCGACAGCGTGTCTTCGTCCAGCAGGGTCACGATCGCGTGCAGCGTATTGAACAGGAAATGCGGCTGCAGCTGCGACTTCAACGCCTGCAGCCGCGACTGCGCCAGTTCCGTGGCGAGCCGGCTCGCTTCGACTTCGCGTTGGGCTTTCTCGGCCTGGAAATGCAGCGCCTGCTGTATCGCCAGCAAGGCCCAATACGTAAGCATGCCGATCGCGAAGTGCTTGCTCAGGAACTGCTGGAACTGGTCGGAAAACGAGCCCGGCTCGAACAGCTGCGACACCAGCGCGCCGACGATCATCGCCAGCATCGTCACGCCCGCGCTCGCGACCAGCTGCGTGCCGAGCGAACGCAGGCGTAGCGGAGGCTGCAGCGGATAGCGCGCGGCAAGGCGGAATACCAGCGGCGCGAGCGCGGCCCAGGTGTACCACTGGATCATCGACCAGCGCAGGTAGTCGAAGATCGACCACGTGTTGCCGCTGAAGGCGTCGTGCATGAACCCCTGCACCGCGAACGCGACCACCACCGCCGTCCACAAACCGAGGTAGCGGGACAGGCCTATTTCGGTATTGCCGAGGCGGACGTTCATCGCATGCCATGGAGCGGAGACACGGGCATCGTAGGCGCAGCGAACGGCGCTGCAAAGCGCCGCGGCGCGCGGCTACGATTCGCAGCGGCGTGGCGACGATTCGTCCCGGATCGCTTTCGCGAACGCCGGCAGGCAGGCTTCATGGCGGCGCCATCCCATCGGAGACCCCGCCATGCGCCCGATCCGCACCGTTGCGCTCGCCGCCCTCCTGCCTGTCGCCGTCGTGCACGCCGGACCCGAAACGCATGGCCGATATCTGACACTGGTGAATCGCGAGTACGAAAGCGTGATATCGCTCGAGATCGCCGGCGCTGGCAGCGAAGCCTTTCGCGAGCTGCCGCTCGCCCCGCCGCTAGCCGGCGGCGGCGGATCGACCACGGTCCGGATCGCCGTCGACGGCTGCCGCCACGATCTTCGCTTCGTTTTCAAAGACGGGCGCAGGCTGCTTTATCGGGACGTCGACGTCTGCCGTTACGATCGGCTGCGCATTCGCGGCTTGCCGCACGGATCGGAAGACGGGCAGGCGGTGGCAGGATCACCGTCCCGGCGCTGAAACGCCGGCCGAAACGATCGCCCGACGCACGATGTCCAGCCCGGCTCTTGCGGCGGTGCGCGTCGTGCCGGCGAACCCGAAAACGAGCCCGCCGCGTTCGGCCGTGCCGTACTTCGAAAGCGGATGCACTTCGATGCCCGCGCGAGCGCATTCGGCGGCCACGGCGCGATCGTCCAGGTGCGCGTGGCGATCGTTGAAGAGGCCGGCGACGTGCATGCCTGCGCGTGCCGGTCCGAAATCGAGCGCATCGGCAAGCACCTTGGCTTCTTCCAAGAAGGCCAGCCGCCGTTCGTCGTAGAGCGCGCGGGTCTTGCGCAGATGCCGCGCCAGGTGCCCTTCCTGGATGAAGGCCGCGAGCACGCCCTGGGCCAGCAGGGCCGTGTGGCCGTCGGCGACGTGCTTGGCGTCGACGAAGGCCGCGACCAGCGGTTCTGGCACGATGGCGTAGGCGATCCGCAGTCCCGGGAACAGGATCTTGTTGAAGCTGCCCACGTAGATCACGCGCCCGCCGCCGTCCATGCCCTGCAATGAAGCGATCGGGCGGCCTTCGTAGCGGTAGTCGCCGTCGTAGTCGTCTTCGATCACATAGGCGTCCTGTTGCTGCGCCCAGTCGAGCAGCGCTTCCCTGCGCGCGAGCGACATCTCGTGCCCGAGCGGATATTGGTGCGCCGGCGTGACGTAAGCCAGGCGCGCCTGCAGGGCCAGCGCACGGCCGGCCTGCACATCCAGGCCTTGTTCGTCGACAGGTACCGGCACCACCCGCAATCCGGCCGCGCGCAAGCAATGCTGCACCGGCTGGTAGCCGGGCGTTTCGACCCAGGCGCCGTCGCCGGGATCGGCGAGCGCCTTGGCGGCGAGCTCCACAGCCTGTTGCGTGCTGGTCACCACGATCACCTGCTCGGGCGAACAGCGCGTCGCGCGCATCGCCGAGGCGTGCGCCGCGATCGCTTCGCGCAATGCGGGCAATCCGTTGCTCGCACCGTAGGCCCAGTAATCGCTGCCCGGCTTTCCGGCCTCGCGCGCGAGCAGGCGGTTCCAGGTCTTGCGCGGAAAAAGATCGATCGGCGGCAACGACGGCGTGAACGGCGCCGCTTCGGAAGGCCGATAGTGGCCGGGGTAACTGCGCAAGGCGGCCGCCCGCTGCGACAGGCGCCTTGCTTCCGCTGCCGCAGGCCGAGGCTTGGCGACGCGCTTGGACGATAGCGGCGACGCATCGCGCTCCGGCAATTGCGCGGCCACGAAACTGCCGGCGCCGCGGCGGCGCACGATGTAGCCGTCGGCCACCAGTTGGCCGAGCGCCCAGTCGACGGTGTTGCGCGCTACGCCGAGATCCTTGGCCAGCGTGCGGCTCGACGGCAGACGCGCGTTCGGCGCCATCGCGCCGCTGCGGATCGCGGCGCGGATGCGTTCGCAGATCCGCTCGTAGGTCGGCTGGCCCGACCCGGCATCCAAGCCGGCGACGTCGACGGTGAACACGGAACCGGTCTGTTTGGCCATCCGCCCATGTTAGGGCCTATGCGCGGCCGATGGCGTTAACGGGCCCTAGGCTTTCGCGCGATGGTGGTCGCAGATCCAGTTCGTTTCCCATTCCTTGCCGTCCAGCGAAAACGCCTGCTGCCAGCGCGCATGATCGGGCGTGAAACGGGTCCACAGGAACTTGATCTTGACCGGCCGGCCTTCGTCGGTATCGTCGCCGTAGAACTCGCCGCGGTCGCCGTCGAATCCGCCCACGACCGGCGGGAACAATTCGCCGGTCTTGCTGTTGATCCAATACAGATACCACTGCCTGGTTTCCAGATGGAAGGTGCGCACGGTCATGCCCGACCAGCCCTTGGTCGGGAATTCCACATCGTAATCCAGGTTGACCACGCCGCCCAGATGGCTGCCGCAGGTGAGCGAACCGGGGAACACATCCCAATCGTCGCTGCCGACCCAACGCTTCTTCAAACGCCGGTTGGTGCCGTTCCACTTGCCGACGAAGAAATCGAAATCGTGAAGGTCGCCGGTCGGCGGTTCGATGTCGGGCAAGCCGTGGGCCCGACCTGCCTGTTGGGCGGATGCGGCCATCGCGTTGGCGACGGGCAAGAGCCCGATCGTGCCGGCGCCGGCAAGCGCATCGATCAGGATCCGCCGGCGCGTCGTGGAAAAGGGACGGGTCATGGGAGGCTCCGTGGGAATTGGCCCCAAGATGTTCAGGATTCGGCGACGGCGGAAGGTCCATTTTCCAGCGATGCGTTGGGCCAATGCGATCGCGCGCCCGATCATGGACCTATTTGCACTGTCATCCCGAACCCTATGCTGTCATCCCGAACGCAGTGAGGGACCTATTCGCACCCGTTACGTCGCTGCAACCGGAAGCAGATCCCTCACTGCGTTCGGGATGACAGAAAAAGGGCGGATAACACCGGCTCGAGCATGCTCACGCAATTCTCGAATACCGCATCACCCAATTCGTCTCCCACGTCCTGCCGCCGTCGGCCGAGTACGCCTGTTCCCATTGCAGCGATGCCGACGTGATCTGCGAGAATCTGCCGCGCACTTTGATTGGCCTGCCTTCGAAAGTGTCGTCGGACAAGAACGTACCCATGCCGTCCGCGAACGTGCCGATTACCGGCACATCGATCTTGTGCGGGCGGCGCCCGTCCAGCCACCAGTCGGCCCAGTGGCGCGTATCCGGATCGTAGGCGCGCAGACCGATGCCGCGATACGCGCCGCCGGGCAGATCGACGAAGCTGTCGTCGATATTGGCCAGACCGTCCAGCAGCGAGCGCACATGGCAGGTGCCGTCGAACCGTTGCCATTCGTCGCTGCCGGCCAAGCGTCGCTTCAAGCGACGGTGGCGCACCCGCCAGGCGCCGATGAAGAAATCGAAGTCGCGCGCGCCCGGAATGTGCTCACCGCTGTTCTGTGCGAAGGCGACGGCCGTCTTTCCGAGCGGAAGCGCGCCTGCCAGCGCAGCGAGCAAGGCGTTGCGCATCATCGCGCGGCGGCCGAGATCGGGCAGCATGAAAGGTCTCAGCCCACCTTGGTGAATTCGCTGATCCAGTTCGTTTCCCAAGTCTTGCCGCCGTCCGGCGAGAAGGCCTGTTCCCAGCGGCGCGATGTGGGCGTGACGTCCAGCCACAGGTAACGGATCTTGATCGGCTTGCCGTTGAAAGTGTCGTCCGCATAGAACGCGCCGGTGCCGTTTTCGAAGCGGCCGATCAATGGCGGATCCAGCTTGTGCGGATAGCGGCTGTCGAGCCACCAGATCGTCCAGCGCTTGGTTGCGGGATCGAACGTGCGCAGCGTGAACCCACGGTAGGGACCGTCCGGAAGATTCAACAGGTTGTCGGTCATGTTGGCGGCGCCGCCGAGCAGCAGGCGGAATTCCTGGGTGCCGTCGAATTCCACCCATTCCGTACTGCCGGCCAGGCGTTCCTTCAGGCGGCGTTGCTTGGTGCGCCAGCTGCCGACGAAGATATCGAAATCGTGCACATCGCCGACCGGCATCCTGACGCCGCCGCTCGCGACCGTGGTTTCCGACGCCAGCGCATCGGCGATCGGCAACAAGGCCAATGCGCCCGCGCCGGCGAGAAGATCGGCCAGCATCTGCCGGCGGGAAGCCGAGTAATCCTGCGTCATGGTCAGGCCGTCCTCGTATAACGCATCACCCAGTTCGTCTCCCAGGTCTTGCCGCCGTCGGTGGAGAAGGCTTGGTCCCATTGCAGCGATGCGGGCGTGATCTGCGAGAACCTGCCGCGCACTTTGACCGGCGTCCCTTCATGAGTGTCGTCGGACAGGAAAATGCCGACGCCGTCTTCGAAACGGCCGACGATCGGCACGTCGATCTTGTGCGGATCGCGCGCGCTCAGGTTCCAGTCGGCCCAGGTGCCGCTCTCGGCGTCGAAGGAACGCAGCCCCAGTCCGCTATACGTGCCGGTCGGCGCGTTCGCTACGCGTTCGTTGATGTTCGCCATGCCGCCGAGCAGGGACCAGACGCGGCAGTGGCCGTCGAACTCCTGCCATTCGTCGCTGCCGACCAGGCGCTGCTTCAGGCGGCGATGGCGGACCTGCCAGGCGCCGATGAAGAAATCGAAATCGTGGATGGGATCGTTTGCGACCATGGCGATACGCCCGGAGGGAATGCGCGCAATTTGCACGCAATCCGCAGGGGCGTGAAGAGCCATATTGAAACGATACGGTGGGCCACTCGCCCACCCGCGCGCTCAGATTTTGATATGCCAGCCGCGCTTGTCCATCCAGCGCGCCACGCCCCACCAGAACGCGACGAAGGCCAGCGCGAACGCCAGCGAAGGCGCATAAGGCCCGAAGCGCGGCGTCATCCAATCGGCGAAGCCTTTGCTGTAGATCGGCTGCCACCAGCCCAATGCGGCGAACACGTACACCATCGCTGCCGAGCCGACATATGCGGCGATCGCATTGACGCCGAAGCTGCGACCGAGCGCCGGCCAGCGGTGCAGGTCGATCAAGAAATGACATGCCGCCAATGCCAGCATCGCCCAACCGCCGGTCCACAGCACGTATGAAGACGTCCACAAATTCTTGTTGAGCGGCAGCCACAGCGTCCACAAAGCGCCTGCGCCCAATGCGATCACGCCGGCGTTGCGCAGCCGGCGCACGCGGCCGTGCCGGAGCCAATCGCCGGCGCGCAGGCCCAGCAGCGTCGTCGCGATCGCGGGCAGCGTGCTCAGCAGTCCTTCCGGATCGTGGCCGCGCCCGGTGGCGGCGTCGAACTGATACGCAAGCGGCCCGAGCAAGGCGGCATCGATGCGGCTCGCGATATTCCCGTACGGCGCGTACGTGCCGCCCCATGCCAGCAACGCCCAGTAGCCGAGCAGAATCGCGATCAGCACGAGCCATTGCAGCCGCGGTTTCAGGTAGATCGCCGACAGGCCGGCCGCCGCGAAACAAAGGCCGATCCTTTGCAGCACGCCCCAGGGCCGGAAGTGATCCATGTCCAACAGCCACCAGGCCAGCAGGTGCAGCAACAGGCCGAGGCCGACGATGCGCACGGCGCGCAGCAATACGCCGTACTGCAGCGCTGCGCGCGGCGCACCGCCCTCGATGCGCGGTGCGATGCCGAGCGAGATCGATACGCCGACCACGAACAGGAAGAACGGGAAGATCAGGTCGGTCGGCGTGCAGCCATGCCATTGCGCGTGCAGCAGCGGCGCGTAGACATGGCTCCAGTCGCCGGGATTGTTGACCAGCAGCATTGCGGCGACAGTCAGCCCGCGCAGCGCATCCACCGACGCAAAGCGCTGCGGCGCCGCTTTGCCGCCGCTCCGGCTCTTCGTGGGAGCGGCTTCAGCCGTGAGCTTTTCCATCGCGGCACTCGGTGACAAAGCTCGCGGCTGAAGCCGCTCCCACGAAAAGCGAAATCGTCGATTCTCTGACCATCAGTCCGGATTTCCACCGATCCAGGTGGCGACGACCTCGAGCCCCGCATCCAGCGCCACCAAATCCGCGCGATAGCCCGCAGCGATGCGCCCATGCGTCCGGCCCAGGCCCAGGAACGCGGCCGGATACGTCGACGCCATCCGCGCGGCCTCTTCCAGCGACAAGCCCAGCATGTCCATCGCATTGCGCACCGCGGTGATCATGTCCAACGCCGAACCGGCCAACGCGCCGGCGGCATTGCGCACCACGCCGTCGCGCATCGTGATCGTCTCGCCGTACAGTTCATAGCTCGGATCGTCCGCGCCCACCGGCGGCATCGCATCGGTGACCAGGAACACCTTGCCGCGCGGCTTGGCCGCCAACGCCACGCGCAGGCTGGCCGGATGCACGTGCACGCCGTCGGCGATGACGCCGCACCAGCTGTCGCGGTCTTCCATGGCCGCGCCGACCGCGCCGGGCTCGCGCCCCTGCAGCGGCGACATCGCGTTGTACAAGTGGGTGAATCCGCGCACGCCGGCGTCCAGGCCCGCGCGTATCTGTTCGTAAGTGCCGGCGGTATGCCCTGCGGCGACGATCGCGCCGCGCGCGACCAGGGCGCGGATGTCGGCCGCCGGCATCTGCTCGGGCGCCAGCGTGATCAGCGTGCAGCCGTTGTCCAGCGAAGTGGCCAGCTCGATTTCCTGCGCGTCGGGCACCCGGAACTTGCCGGCATCGTGCGTGCCTTTGCGCGCCGGCGCGAGATAGGGCCCTTCCAGATGGATGCCGAGCACGCCCGGCACGCGTTGCGCGATCGCCTCGCGCGCGGCGGCGATAGCGCGGCGCATCACTTCGGCATCGTCGCTGATCAGCGTGGGCAGATAGCCGGTGGTGCCGAAACGCCTGTGCGCCTGGCCGATGCGGCGCAGCGCGTCGACACTGGGCGTGTTGTTGAACAGCACGCCGCCGCCGCCGTTGACCTGGCAATCGATGAAGCCCGGCAGCAGATAAGCACCGGCAAGATCGTGCTGGTTGCGCGCGTCGATGCGTTTGTCGTCGCGCGGGATCAAGTCGACGACGACATCGCCTTCCACCAGTACGGCGACGTCGTCGCGGAAGCCTTGGTCCGTCAGCACGCGGCCATTGACGAAAGCGGTGGCCATCAAACCGTCTCGGTGACCTTGTTCAGATGCGGGGGAACATCCGGATTATGGCCGCGGCGCAGGGCCAGCGCGTTGATCGCGCGGTAGAAGCTCTGGATGGTCAGCAACGGCGCGCAGGCCGGATGCGGCGCTGCGGCCAGCGGCAAATCCCCGTGCGCGGCAGCGACCCAGACCTGCGCGCCGCGGGTGCGGAATTCCTCGGCAGCGGCTACCGTGCCGGCGCCGGTCTCGTCCGGTTGCGCGAACGCGAGCACCGGGAATCCCGGTCCGACCAACGCCATCGGCCCGTGCTTCACTTCGGCGGAGCTGTAGGCCTCGGCGTGCAAGCCGCAGGTTTCCTTGAATTTGAGCGCGGCTTCCTGCGCGGCGGCGAGCCCGAGGCCGCGTCCGAGCACGAACAGGTTGTGCGCATCGACCAGACCATCGCTCAGCGGCGACCAGTCCGCCTGCCATGCCGCGCGGAGCGCATCGGGCAGCCGCGGCAATGCGTCCAGCAGCGGCGCTTCGTTCTTCCATTGCGCGGCCAGATGCAGCACGGCGGCCAGCGAAGCCAGATAGCTCTTGGTCGCCGCGACGCTGCGCTCGGGACCGGCATGCAGCGGCAGCACCGTATCGGCCAGCGCCGCCAACGGCGAATCCTCCGCGTTAACGAGCGCGACCACGCGTGCGCCGGCCGCGCGCGCGGCTTCGGCGTTGCGCAGCAGGTCCGGGCTTTTGCCGGACTGCGATATCACGATGTACAGCGCGCCACGCATGCGCTGCCTGGCCTCGTATACGGAACCGACCGATGGCGACACCGAGGCGGTGATGAAGCCCAGCTGCGTTTCGAACACGTATTTGGCATACGTGGCGGCATGATCGGAACTACCGCGCGCGCAGGTGGCGATGAACGGCGGCGGATCGCGGCGCAGATCTTCGGCCAGCCGCGCCACCGTGTCGGCGTTGCGCGCGAATTGGCGCTCGACGACGTCGGCGGTCTGCGCCGCTTCCTGGAACATCAGCGTTTCGGTCGCGGCGGGCAATGCGGTCTGCGGCTGCGGCATGCTCAATTCTCGGTGCCCGGCGCGCGCGGGCGCATCGGTGCGGTGGAACCGCGCACCACCAGCTGCGGCACGAAGCCCTGGTTGTGCATGACGATCGGATTGTCTTCGTAAGCGTCCTGGCGCAGGCCGCTGATCAGCAGCCGGGCCGCGTGGCGCGCGATGTCTTCGGTCGCCTGTTTGGCGGTGGTCAGCGCCGGCCACGATTGTTTCGAGAACGGGCTGTCCTCGAAGCCGGCGATGGACAGGTCGTAGGGCACGTTCATGCCCGCCGATTTGGCTGCGGCGAGCACGCCGGCGGCGATCTCGTCGTTGGAGCCGAAGATCGCGGTCGGCGGATCGCGCAGCGCCAGCAGCCTGCGCGCGCCGCGGAAGCCGTCGTCGAAGGTGTAGTCGCCGTTCACCACCAGATGCTTGTCCAGGGTGATGCCGTAATCCTTCAGCGCCTGCTCGTAGCCCAGGTAGCGCTCGCTGCTCGACCGGTGCGCCAAACCGCCCCACAGGAAGCCGATGCGCTGGTGGCCGAGCTGGATCAGGTGTTCGGTGATTTCGTAGGCCGCGTCGCGGTCGTCGACAAAGACGCAGGGGTGGCCGTCGCGCGGGTCTTCGGTGGCGGCGATGATCCGCACCAGCTTCACGCCGCGCGCAGCCAGCGCGTTGACCAGGTCGGCCGATTCGGACATGGGCGCGGTCAGCACCAACCCGGCCAGGCGCGAACGCCGCGCCCATTCGCCCAGTTCGTCGGCCAGCAGCGGCGAGCTGGAATCGCAGGGGTGGATCTGCAGATCGAAGCCGGTCTCGCGGCACGCGGCGAGCACGCCGTTCTGCACGCCGATGATGTGGTACGGGTTGGGGTTGTCGTAGACCAGGCCGATCACGAACGGCGTCGCGCTGCGCAGGTTGCGCGCGGACGGGTCGGGCTCGTAGTCCAGTTCGGCGATCGCATGCAGCACGCGTGCGCGCGTGCCCTGCATCACCGAGGGTTCGTTGTTGATCACCCGCGACACCGTCTTGAGCGAGACTTTGGCCCGCTCGGCGACGTCCTTGATGGTGGGTCTGCGCACGTCAGCGTTCGCCTGCGTTGGTGTGTCTGCCCGTCATGCGATCAGCCGCCAGCTCGCATGCCAGCGCGATGGCCGCGCCAGGCGTAGTAGAGGATATACAGGTAGCAAGGGACTGCTAGAGCCGCGAATATCAGCTGAAAGTCATGCTGCTGCTTCAGTACCGCGAATAGCTGAGGAATGATTGCACCGCCAGCGATACCCATGACTAACAGCGCGGAACCCGTTTCGGTGAAACGGCCGAGCCCTTTGATGGCCAGCGGGAAGATCGCCGGCCACATCATCGCGTTGGCGAAGCCTAGAGCGGCCACGAAAGCCACCGAAACGTAGCCGTGCGTCGCGAAAGCTCCGCACGCCAACAGGATACCCAACGCTGCCGAGAGCGTGAGATAGCGCTCCTGCGTGATGAACCGCGGGATCACTATGAGTCCGACGACGTAGCCGATCAGCATGGCGCCCAAAGTAAAGGCCGTGAGGAATTTCGTCTCGTCCAATGGCAAGCCGAGCCCGTTAGCGTAGGTACCGATCGCGTCGCCTGCCAAAACCTCCACACCAACATAGGCGAAGAGACAAAGGACGCCTAACCAAAGATGAGGATACTGGAACACGCTGCGGCGGCCTCCGCCCGAACCCACATCGCGTTCCGCATTCACCTTGGAAGCTTCAAGGTCGGGAAGCGGCGAAAAAAGCACCGCAACGCTTGTCAGCAACAAAACGCCCGCCAGCATCAGATAAGGCACATGAATCTTTGCCGCGAACTCATCGAGCATCTGCAACTTGGCTGCCGCGTCGGCAACCGCCACTTTCGAAGCGAAGTCGCCGATATCGTGCAGCACAAACGCGCCGATCACGATCGGACCTACGATGCCGGCAAGCTTGTTGCAGATGCCCATCAGTGCGATACGCCTGGCGGCGCTCTCGATAGGGCCGAGGATACTGATATAAGGATTGACCGCAGTCTGCAGCAGAGCCAGTCCTCCACCGATAACGAACAATCCCGACAATGCGCCGGCATACCAACGCTGGGTCGAAAATTGTCCGAACATCGCAGCGCCGATCGCCATGACCATCAGGCTCAGCGCTAGTCCTTTTTTCATGCCCGTACGTTTGAGCGCCCATGCGGCAGGCAGAGCCAGCACGAAGTAGGAGATGTAGAAGACGAATACGACGAAGAACGCTCGTACTTCGTCCAAATCGAAGGCCAGCCTGACGAAAGTGATCAGCGGCCCGTTGATCCAGGTGAAGAATCCGATGATGAAGAACAGCGCGCCGATGATGGCGATCGACGTCGCCTGGCTCGCAGGCCTGGACACGGTTGCAGTGGCGGACATGTAAGAAAGCTCCTGCAGGAAGGACCCGGGTACGGACACGGCGCCGACTCCGGCCAAACGGCACGGTACCCGACTGGGAATAACGTTGTCACTCTTTTCGCTTTTAGGCCATTACGGCCGACCGCGTCGATGATGAATACGCAGCCGGTGGCTGCTGCATTGCAGCACGCCGGCGTGGCCCAACGGTGCCCGGAAATCGATGTAAACGCTTTAATACAAACATTTTTGCGAATAATCGCCCGTCTCAACTTTGCTCTGACACAAATATGTAACTGCTCGCACGACGCCTGCCACAGGTCCTTGTCGCGCTGTTGACATCGTTGTCAAAGCACTTCCACACTCCGCCGCGAAAGCTCGCCGACGGCAGCCGCCGCCAGCGCGATCGGATGGGAGAACCCGTGGTCGCAATCGCCAGCCCCCTGCCGGTGGACACCGCAAGGCCGAGCGCGCCGTTCATCGCCGCCGACGTCGGCGGTACGCACGTCCGCATCGGCCTGGTGCGCGCCAGCGGCGATCCGGCGCACCCGATCAGCGTGCTCAGCTACCGCAAGTACGTCTGCGCCGAGCATGCCGGGCTAGCCGAGATCCTCGAAGACTTCATCGCCGCGCTGGAAGGCGTCGCCGTCCAGGAAGGCGCGATCGCCAGCGCCGGCTATCCGCTGGAAGACGGCTCGCTGATCACCGCCAACCTGCCCTGGCGCGTGTCCTTGAGCGCGATCCGCGAGCGCCTGGGTTTCCGCGAATTCCGCCTGGTCAACGATTTCGAAGCGGTCGCGCATGCCGCGGCCTACGTCGACGCGAGCGAAGTGCTGCGGCTGACCGGTCCGGAAACCGCGCCGCTGGGGCCGACGCTGGTCGTGGGTCCCGGCACGGGCCTGGGCGCCGCGGTCTGGATCCCGACCGGCCAGCGCGCCGTAGTACTCGCCACCGAGGCCGGCCAGGCCGCGCTGACCACCGGCAACGCGCTGGAAATGGCGCTGCTGGAACACATGCTGCAACAACGCAGCCACGTGCCGACCGAGCATGCGCTGTCCGGACCGGGATTGAAGAACCTCTACACGGCGCTGTGCGCGCTGCGCGGCGCCACGCCGGTGCATGCCACGCCCGGCGACATCACCGCCGCCGCGCTCGCGGGCCGCGACGCGCACGCGCGCGAAAGCCTGGACGTATTCTGCGGGCTGCTCGGCAGCATGGTCGGCGACATGGCGCTGCTGTACGGCGTGCAGGGCGGCATTTATCTGGCCGGCGGCATCCTGCCGCAGATCCGCGAATTCCTGATGCGCAGCAGCTTCGTCGAGCGCTTCCTCAACAAGGGGCCGATGCGCGAGGCGCTGGAACGCATTCCGGTGAAGCTGGTCGAGCACGGGCAACTGGGCGTGATCGGCGCGGCCAGCTGGTACCTGCAGCAACGGGAGGGCGCATGAGTATCCGCGCTCCGCAACCGACAAGGATGACGACGGCGCGCATCGCGGCATTCGCGGCGCGCGCCGCGGCGAAAAGGCACAACAGGCACGGCCGCGGGAGGGACGCTACACCCGCAGCCGAAACTCAATCAGTGATGGGAGAGACATCATGAAGTACCGCAAATCCGTGCTATCGGCGGCGATAGTCACCTGCTTGGGTTTCGTCACGCACGCCCACGCGCAGGACGCCGCAGTGCAGACCTCGCAGCCTGCCGGTCAGGCGCAGGAAGAAGTGAAGGAGCTGGACACGATCACCGTGGTCGGCATCCGCGCCAGCCTGCAACAGGCGCTGCAGACCAAGCGCGACGCCAACGCCGTGGTCGAGGCGCTCAGCGCCGAGGACCTGGGCGAGTTCCCCAATACCAACGTCGCCGAAGCGATGACGCAGATCCCCGGCGTCACCATCGACCGCCGCTTCGGCCAGGGCGAGCGGGTCAGCATCGACGGCACCGATCCCAGCCTCAACCTGACCTTCCTGGACGGCCATCCGGTGGCGCAGTCGATCTGGCTGTTCGGCGAGCAGCCCAACCGCGGCTTCGACCAGACCCAGATCGCCTCGGAAATCATCGGCCGCCTGGAAGTCTACAAGTCGCCCGAAGCGCGCCTGCCCGAAGGCAGCCTCGGCGGCACCGTGCTGATGCATACGCGCAAGCCGCTGGACCTGGACGCGAACAGCGTCGCCGGCACCTTCGGCTATAACTACAACGCGCAGGCCAGCGAGGTGAAGCCGAGCATCTCGGCGCTGTACAGCTGGAAGAACGCCGCCGAGACCTGGGGCATCGCCGTCGCCGCGCAGCATTACGAAGAGCAAGTGGATCGCCAGGGCTTGGAGATTTTCGGCTACGTGCCGGCGTCCACCTTCCCCAATGCGGTCGGCGTGGATCCCAATGCGCAGGTGCCGAACTTCATCAACGCCGCCTGGTTCCAGCAGACCCGCAAACGCGACAGCGTCACCGCCAACTTGCAGTTCAAGCCCAGCGACGAGTTGGAATTCAACTTGAGCGCGCTCTACATCAAGGAAGACTTCGCCAACTACAACCAGTCGATGTACAACTTCCTGTCGTTGCGTCCCGATCAAGTGGATTCGCTGACCGGCGGCGGCAACGGCATCGTCACCGGCGGCCATTCAGGCGCCAACAGCGTGGTGTTCTACGACAACAACGTGCGCGCGAGCGAGCCGACCACCAAGGGCCTGGACCTGACCGGCGCCTACTACGGCGACGGCTGGAAGCTGTCCGGCCAGATCGGCCAGAGCAAGTCCGACAATGAGCTCAAGCAGTGGTTCATCGAGCCGGCCTATACCGGCGGGTTCAGCTGGGACATCAACCGAGGCATCACCTTCGACGATCCGGCCGCCGCGCGAGATCCGGCCAACTGGCGCGCCGAAGGCTTCTTCGGCAACCATGGCATCGTCAAGACCGAAACCGAGGACAACTACGGCCAGGTCGACTTCAGCAAGAGTTTCGACGGCACCTTCAACGAACTGCTGTTCGGCGTGCGCCGCCACGAGCATACCGAGGATCTGGTCAGCAACGTCTACGGCATCGCGCCGGTGGGCAACCTGGCGCAGGTGGGCACGATCGGCTTCACCGATATCGGCGGCTTCGCGCCGGACCATGGCCAGCACCTGTACGTCGGCCGGCAGAACGTGATCAATTGGGTGAACGGCGCGCCGCCGAACTTCGCCAATCCCGATGCAGCTACATTCCTCAACGGCACCAGCTCGATCGAGCAGACCAACTCTTCGGCCTACGTACAGGCGAACTTCGGCGCCGACCGTTGGCGCGGCAACATCGGCGTGCGCTACGTCAAGGCCGAGATCGAGACCACGGGCTTCAATCTGGGCAGCGATCCGGCCTCGCTGCCGGCGCAACCGCATTGGCTGGTCACGCGCAAGAACGAGGACGACTACCTGCTGCCTTCGCTCAACGTGGCGTTCGACGTGACCGACGATTTCCTGTTGCGCTTCGCCGCCGCCAAGGTCGTCGCCTGGGCGCCGTACAACCAGATGTCGCCCAGCACCTTCGTCAACGACACCACGCTCACCGCCTCGGGCGGCAACACCGACCTGGGCGCCTACGAGTCCACCAACTACAACCTGTCGGCCGAGTGGTACTTCGCCGAGGAATCGGTGCTCGCCGCCTCGCTGTTCTACAAGGACATCGAGAACTTCATCGAAACCGATGTAGGCGTCGAGCGGCTGTTCAACTCGCTCAGCGACGACGCCGATCCGGGCGCGTTCGAGGATTTCGTCGCCCAGGGCCTGTGCACCGCGGACGGATTCTGCAACTACAGCGTGCAGCGCCCGCGCAACGCCGGCAAAGGCGAGATCAAGGGCTTCAACCTGAGCTACCAGCAGCCGTTCGGCGAGACCGGCTTCGGCATCGTCGCCAACTACACGTTCGCCGACGGCGAAACGGCGGCCGGCAACGACCTGCCCTACCAGTCGGAGAACCAGTACAACGTGAGCCCGTACTACGAGAAGGGCAAGTTCAGCGCGCGCCTGACCTACGGCTGGCGCAGCGAGTACCTGGCCGGCGGCTTCGTGGCGGGCGCACCGCCGGTGAGCGTGGACTCGTACACCGACGTGGGCGCGAGCCTGGGCTGGAAGTTCAACGACACGGTGCAGCTGAACTTCGACGCGCAGAACCTGCTCGACGAGGAATACTTCCAGTACTTCGAAGAGAAGTTCCAGCCGGCCAACCGCTACACCACCGGCCGCCGTTATCAGGTCTCGCTGCAGCTGAAGTTCTAAGCTGGCGCTATCATCGGTAACTTGCGCGGGCCTGGTCGTACCGGGCCCGCGTCATTTCAGGGAGTCCCTCGCCGTGAACGTTGTGCGCAAGATTCTTTCCCGATTCCGTCGAGGCGTACTGATCGCCACTGTCGCGGCCGCATGCGCGGGACTCGCCGCGTGCGAGCGGCCGCCGACGAAGACCGAAGCCGCGCAATCGCCTGTGCTGATACCCGCGCCGGCAAAACTGGTCGCTCGCGACGGCGGCTACACGCTGGCATCGGCTAGCGGAATAAAGACGGGCGACGAGGCCTCGGCGCGCGTCGCTCGCTATTTCTCCAGCCTGGTCGAGCGCACGCACAAGCTGGCGTTGAAACCGTCGCCGGGCACCGACGGAGCGGTCGTGTTCGCGATCGACAACTCCGCGCCGGAAGGGGCCGAAGCGTACACGCTGCGCATCACCGGCCAGGGCGTCCGCGTCGCCGCGCGCGACGAGCGCGGCCTGTTCTACGGCGCGGTCACGCTGTGGCAGCTGCTCGGCGCGGACGGCAGGCTGCCCGCGGTCGAGATCGAAGACGCGCCGCGCTTCGCCTGGCGCGGACTGATGCTGGATTCGGCGCGCCACTTCCAGTCCGTGGACGAGATCAAGAAGTTGCTCGACGCATTGGCGTTGCACAAGCTCAACACCTTCCACTGGCACCTGACCGACGACCAGGGCTGGCGGATCGAGATCAAGAAATATCCCAAGCTCACCGAGATCGGCGGCTGCCGCATCCCGGCCGGCGACGGCGGAATCGATCCGGCTACGCGCAAGCCGCGGCCTTATTGCGGCTTTTACACCCAGGACCAGATCCGCGATGTGGTGCGTTACGCCGCCGAACGGCATATCACGGTCGTCCCCGAAATCAACGTGCCCGGCCATGCGCAGGCGGCGATCGCGGCGTACCCCGAGCTGGGCGTGCTCGGCACGCGGCCGGCGGTATCGAACGAATGGGGCGTCAACACGTACCTGATCAATACCGAGGAGAGCACGTACCGGTTCCTGGAAGGCGTGCTCGATGAAGTCGCCGCGCTGTTCCCCGGCCCTTACGTGCATATCGGCGGCGACGAAGCCGTCAAGGACCAATGGGAAGCGTCGCCGCGCGTCCAGCAGCGCATGCGCGAACTCGGCCTGAAGGACGAGATGCAGATGCAGAGCCTATTGGTCGCACGTTTGGAAAAGCACCTGGCGGCCAAGGGCAAGCGCCTGATCGGCTGGGACGAGATTCTCGAAGGCAGCCTGCCGGCCGACGCCACCGTGATGTCCTGGCGCGGCACGCAAGGCGGCATCGATGCGGTCAAACGCGGGCATGACGTGGTCATGTCGCCCTCATCCGACCTTTACCTGGACTACCTTCAGACCGATTCGGCCGACGAACCGCCGGGGCGCCCGGCGACGATCACCCTGCAGGAAGTGTATGCGTACGAGCCGGTGCCGGCCGCGCTTTCCGGCGACGAGAAGAAACACGTGCTCGGCGTGCAGGCCAACGTCTGGACCGAGCACATGCGCACCTTCGCGCGCATGCAGCACGCCATTTTTCCGCGCATCGCGGCGCTTTCGGAAACGGCGTGGTCGCCGGCATCGCGCAAGGACTACCAGGATTTCCTGGCGCGCCTGCCTGCCCAGTTGCAACGTTATCGCGCACTCGGCATCGATTACGCGCAGACGCCGTTCCGGGTGGACATCGCCGCGGATGCGGGCAAGCGCGGGAGCGAGGCGCAGGTGACGCTCGCCAATCCGCTCGGCTACGGCATCCGCTATACCACCGACGGCAGCGAGCCGACGGCGACGTCCAGCGAATACGGCGCGCCGTTCGCGCTGCCGATGCCGGGCAAGGTGCGCGCGGCGGCGTTCTACGCCGGAAAACCTCTAGCCTCCGCCAGCGAACGCGACATCGACGCCGCGTCGCTGCTGGTCCGCAGCGACGAACAGCTGAAAATGTGCACCGATAGCTTGATGCTGCGCCTGGAAGACGATGGCCCGGCCGACGGCGAACGCGCCATCTTCAACGTCGACATCTTCAATCCCTGCTGGCAATGGAACGGCGCCGACTTCGACGGCATCGCCGCGATCGAAGTCCGCGCCGGCCGCATTCCGTACTTCTTCCAGCTGGCCCACGACGAGCCGAATCGCAAGTTCAAACCTGCCAAGAGCGCGCACGGCGAACTCGAAATCCGCGCCGGCTGCGACGGCGAACTGCTCGCGAGCGTGCCGCTGCCGGCGCAGCCCGATGCCGATGGCTTCGCGACGCTGGATGCGAAGCTGGCCGGCAATGCGGGAAAGCAGGATCTCTGCATCTACTTCACCGGCGATACGCGGCCGACGATGTGGGCGCTGGATCGGGTACGTCTTGTGCCGGGTGCTGGACAACCATAAGGCGCATCGGAAGTGCCCGCTTTTCTGTAGGAGCGGCTTCAGCCGCGAGTTTTCCCGCCGCGGTGGCGCGAGCGTGACGGAAAAGCTCGCGGCTGAAGCCGCTCCTACAAGGGCATGCTCAACGCGAGTCGAACTTCAGCAACGCATCGCGCCACCGCGTCATACGCGTGCCCAATCCGGCGATCACGCCCAGCGTGTTCGCCAGCGCGTCCCAGCGATCCATCATGCGCGTATCGGTCAGCGCGTCTTGCGCGTATTCCAATCCGATGCCCATCAGCACCAGCCCCAGGCCTGCGCCCAGCAGCGCGGGCCAGCGCGCGAACAGTTGCACCGCGGCGGCGGCCAGCGCGAAATAGCCGAGGAAATGCTCCCCCTTGTCGCTGCCTGCCGGCAGGGACGGCAGCATCAGCGCCGGCACTAGCGAAAGCACCACCACGGCCGCGATCGCCAGGCACCACAAGGCCGACCACAGCCGCGCATGGCCCAGCGGCTTGAGCGAGCGTCCCGCGATCACAGCCGGAAACTCAGATCGCCGACCAGGAAGGCTGCGCCGAGCTCGACGTCGCGAGCGAAACCCATCGCCTGGAAACGCTCGCCCATCGCATCGGGCAACGTGAGCTTCTTGGCCTGCTGGCGTAGCGCGTAGCGGCCGGCCTCGTCGGCGGCTCGTGCCTCGTGCGCGGCCAGCCGTTGTTCCAGGCCGTTGCCGATCAGGAAGCTGGCCTGCGAGCAATAGCCGGCGAAATCGAAGCCGGCGTGCGTGCCGGCCTCGGCCAGGGCGGTGAAGTCGACCGAAGCGGTGAGATCCTGCAGGCCCACCCGCGCATAGACATCGTCCGCGAGCCGATGGCGATGGAAGGCGCGCAAGGTGCCGTCGCTGCGGGCGGGCGAATAGTATTCGCCGCGCGGATGGCCGTAATCCACGAACAGCATCGCGCCGGCATCCAGCCCGCCGGCGATCGCCTGCAGCCAGTACGGCAATTGCGGCAGCAGCTCGGACCGGTAGCCGTCGGCGAAAGGCGCGGGCAACTGGCGTTCCACGTGCCGCACGGCGGCGGCGAGCAAGGCATCGGCCGGCCGCTCGGTCCGCACGAAGCGCCCTTGATCGTCCAGCGCGACGTACTCTTCGTACACTTCGCCGCCGATCATCGCGAAGCGCGGGGTCGGCAGCGCATCGATCACTTCGTTGGCGAACAGCACGCCGTTCCAGTGCTCGTTGATCGGCCCCTCGAGCCAGACGATGCGGTCGAACACCGGCGGCGTCAGTTTGTTGCGCAGGCGCTCGCGCTGGCGCTCGCGCAAGTCGGCGCTGGGTTCGAGGATGGCGTAGCGCGCCGGCATCGCATCGCTCGCCATCAGATGCTTGACGGCCGCTTCGGCGAACGCGCCGCTGCCGCCGCCGATCTCGACGAAGACCGCATCCTCGCCCAGCTGCCGGATCACCGGCGCCGCCGCTTCGATCACGCACTCGGCGAACAGCGCGCCCAGCTCCGGCGCGGTGACGAAATCGCCGGCCGCGCCGAATTTGGTCGCCCCCGCGCTGTAATAGCCCAGTCCCGGCGCGTACAACGCCAATTCCATGAAACGCGAGAAAGGAATGGCGCCGCCGCCGGCGGCGATCTGGTCGCGGATCAGGTCGCGCAGGCGCTCGCTGTGGGCGAGCGCGTGGGCATCGATAGTGTCGGGCGGGATCATCGGTACAGGATAAGCGAATGCGGTCCGGCGATCGCCTTGGTCGCCGCTTGGTTATCGCCTCGCCGATTCGTCGACCACTCGTTTTGTCATCCCGAGCACAGCGAGGGACCTGCTTCTTCTGCGGCTCTCGAAAGTAGATTCCTCGCTGCGCTCGGGATGACAGGTTGGGAGAAATGGCAGCGCGAGGAGGATCATCGCCGCGCGATGCGCTATCTTGCCGGCATGAGCACCCAGCGACCCGTAGCCCTGATCACCGGCGCCGGCAGGCGCATCGGCGCGGCGATCGCGCGGCGCCTGCATGCGGCGGGCTTCGACCTGGTCCTGCATTACCGGAGCTCTGCGGCGGATCTGCAGGCGCTCGCCGAGGAACTGGAAGCCGTGCGCAGCGGCAGCACATTCGCGCTGCAAGCCGACCTGGCGCAGTTCGATCGCCTGCCCGAGCTCGTCGCCCAAACCGTCGGCCGCTACGGCCGCCTCGATGCGCTGGTCAACAACGCATCCGCCTTCCGTCCCACGCCGATCGGCGCGGCGACGCCCGCCGATTGGGACGAGTTGTTCGCCGCCAATGCTCGCGCGCCGTTCTTCCTGGCGCAGGCGGCGGCGCCGCATTTGAAAGCCGCGCGCGGCGCCGTCGTCAATCTCGTCGACATCTACGCCGAGCGGCCGCTGCGCGGCCATGCGCTGTACTGCATGGCCAAGGCCGCGCTGGCGATGGCGACCCAATCGCTCGCGCTGGAACTGGCGCCGGACGTGCGGGTGAACGCCATCGCGCCCGGCGCGATCCTGTGGCCGGAAGGCGGCGCCGACGAAGCGAAGCAGCGGGCGCTGCTGGCGCGCACGCCGCTGGCGCGCACCGGCACGCCCGAAGAAATCGCCGAGGCCGTGCGTTGGCTGTTGCAGGATGCGCGCTACACCACCGGGCAAATTTTGCGCGTGGATGGCGGACGCCTGCTGGAAGGTTGACCACACGCGCTTCGCTTTCGTAAGAGCGGCTTTAGCCGCGAGCTCTGCCCATCATGTTCGCGCGGACGCGAAGCGAAAGCTCGCGGCTAAAGCCGCTCCTACGAAGAGCGAAGCCGCTCAGGCCTTGGATGCGAAGGCTTGTTCGAGCTGCACACCCTGGAACGCCGGCGGCGTTTCGTGCGAAACGGCGTAGCGATACAAGGCCGCGGAATAGATGCCGCTCAATGCGGCCTGATAGACGCCCAATAGCAGCACGCCGATCAGGAACAACGCGCCGACCACGATCGCCAAGGCCACCGACGCCTGGCTGGCCGCGATCGTCAACAGCACGCCGGCCACAACCACGGCGAAGGTGATCAAGCCGAACGCCGCGCCGATGCCGACGTTGCCGATCGCGTTCTCGCCCCAGGTCTTCTTCAGCAGCGACACGCTCTGCTTGAGCGCGTCGACCGGCCCGATATCGCGGCTGACCAGCACCGGCACCACCAGGAAGGTCGCCAGCGTCCAGGCCGCGCCCAGGCCGCTGCCGAGCAGGCGCACCAGAAAATTGTTGTCGCGGCTCTTCAGCGCCTGCAGCAGCACGCCGACGGTGGCGGCGATCGCGGCGTAGCCCAGGATCGAGGGTATGCGCGACTTCGCCGCGCTAAAGCCGTCGGCGAGCGTCGGATCGCCGCCGTCCAGCCGGATCATCGCCGCGCCGACCAAGGCGCAATTGAAGAAGATGATCACGCTGTACTGGCAGAAATAGAACAGGAAGCCGAACACCGCGCCGCCCACGCCGACGCCGTGCTCGAAGATGCGCAAGGCGAACATCGGCACCAGGAACGTGGCCAGCACCACCAGCGTGGCCACGCTGGAGATCAGCGGAAACAGCATCAGCTCCTTGTCGGAACGCAATACGGCCGCGCTGGCTTTCACCAATTGCCAGCTACGCGAGAATTTATCGAACATCGTGGCGCACTCCCCCAAGTAGACCGTCGGGCGCATCCTGCGGCGAAAACCCGTCGATCGCAAGGGCAGCCCGCTTTTGTAGGAGCGGCTTTAGCCGCGAGCTTTGCCGTTGCGACCAAAACGAATAGCGGCGACTTGCCGGGAAGAGCTCGCGGCTAAAGCCGCTCCTACAAAAAGGCCGCGCGCCGCAGGACCGTCAGCCGGTACCCGGATCGAACACGACCTCGGCACGCGTCTGCCGCTCCGGCGACTCCGCCCACAGCTGCGCCAGGCTACGGCCGCTGCCCGGGTCGACGAAGTCCGGCGCGATCTGCGCAAGCGGCATCAGCACGAAGGCATGCTTCAGCTCGGGCCGCGGCAGGCGCAGATGGCCAGGCCCTTCGAGAATGCGGTCGTCGTAGAACACGATGTCGATATCCAACGGACGGTCGCCGAACCGCGGCCCGCTGCGGTCGCGGCCGTGCGCGTCTTCCAGCGCATGCAGCCAGTCGTTGAGCGCTTGCGGCCCCAGGTCGGTTTCGACGATGGCGGCGGCGTTGAGGAAATCGGGGCCGTCGAAACCGACGGCGGCGGTGCGGTAGACCGAGGACAGCGTCGCGTCGCCGAAGCGTTCGCGCAACGCGGCGATGGCCGAGCGCAGATTGCGCTCCGGATCGACATTGCTTCCCAAGCTGAGATAGGCCTTGGCCATTTCTATTTTCCTGTCATCCCGAACGCAGTGAGGGATCTACTTTCGGGCGCGGCGTCGCTCGTCGTGGCGGTAGATCCCTCACTGCGTTCGGGATGACAGCTGTAGGAAGGCGCGGCCGCCGCCAACCCGATCATCCGCGGCTCCGCTCCACGATCACCCCCACCGCCTTGGCCCCGCGCACCGCCCCAGGCTTGCTCAGCTTCAGCCGCACGTGCGACACGCCGAACTCCTCCAACACGATCTGCGCGCAGCGCTCGGCCAGCGTTTCCACCAGCTGGTACTCGGATTGCGACACGAAATCGATCAGCCGCTTGCTGACGTCCTTGTAATTGAGCGTATCGGCGATATCGTCGCTCGCCGCGGGCTTGCGGTTGTCGAACGCCATCTCGACATCGAACACCAGCGGCTGGCGGATGCGCCGCTCCCAGTCGTAGATGCCGATCAGGGCTTCGATCTCGAGACCTTCGATGAATACCTTGTCGACGCCGGTCACGCAGCCTCCGCTCTTCGTAGGTGCGAATTCATTCGCACGCTCTTGATTTTACGATGGCCGCAACAGCAAAAGCGTGCGAACGAATTCGCACCTACGAAACGCCGCGGACTTCCGGCAACGATGCCATATCCCAGCGCGGCACCACATGCACCTGCGCATCGTCGCGCTGGCCGGCCTGCAGCCGCAGCGCGCCGGCGAAGGCGATCATGGCGCCGTTGTCGGTGCACAGCGCCGGGCGCGGGAAGCAGACGCGGCCGCCGCGCCTGGCCGCGCTGTCGGCCAGTTTGGCGCGCAGCCGCTTATTGGCGCCCACGCCGCCGGCCACGACCAGGGTGTCGCAGCCGGCCGCCTCCAGCGCGCGCTCGCATTTGATCGCCAAGGTGTCGACCACCGCGTCTTCGAAACCCCGGGCGATATCGGCGCGGGTCGTCTCGCTGCGGTCGCTGTCGCGCCAAGCCAGCAGCACCTGGGTCTTCAGTCCGCTGAAGCTGAAATCCAGGCCGGGGCGGTCGGTCATCGGCCGCGAGAACTTGTAGGCGCCCGGCTTTCCGGCCTCGGCCAGCGCGGCGAGCTGGGGACCGCCGGGATAGGGCAGGCCCATCATCTTGGCGGTTTTGTCGAAAGCCTCGCCGGCGGCGTCGTCCAGGGTCTCGCCGAGCAGGCGGTAGCGGCCGATCGCGTCCACGGCGACCAGCTGGGTATGGCCGCCGGACACCAGCAGAGCCACGAACGGCGGGGCCGGCGGATCGTCTTCCATCAACGGGGCCAACAGATGGCCTTCCATGTGATGAACGCCGATCGCAGGCTTGTCCAGCGCCCAGGCCAACGAACGGGCCACGCCCGCCCCCACCAGCAGGGCGCCGACCAGGCCCGGGCCGGCGGTATAGGCCACCCCGTCGATGTCTTCCACGCTCAAACCGGCCTCGGCCAGGGTCTGGCGGACCAGGGGCAGCAGCTTGCGGACGTGGTCCCGGCTGGCCAGCTCGGGCACCACGCCGCCATATTCGGCGTGCAAAGCGATCTGGCTGTAGACGGCGTGCGCGCGCAGCCCGGCGGACCCGACCAAGGCCGTGTCGTACACGGCGACGCCGGTTTCGTCGCAGGAGGTTTCGATGCCCAGGACTCGCATAAGGGGGTTAGATGGGCGCCTGGTTGCGCCTTGGCAAGGCCAGCCGCTATCATACGCGGCTCGCCGGGCGGAACCTGGCGGATGCGAGTCCCTTCGCAAAGCCCTGCCCCCCGGTGGCGGGACTTCCCAAATTTCAGAGATTCCTATGCCCAGCGTCAAAGTCCGCGAAAACGAGCCGTTCGAGTTTGCGCTCCGCCGCTTCAAGCGCACCTGCGAGAAGGCCGGCGTGCTCGCCGAAACCCGCAAGCGCGAGTTCTACGAGAAGCCGACCCAGGAGCGCAAGCGCAAGGCCGCCGCGGCCGTGAAGCGCCAGGCCCGCCGCAGCTCGCGCGACGTCACCAAGCGCCAGCGGCTGTATTGATTCGCGGCGGGCGCGAGCCCGCCCGGACAGGCACCCGAAGCCGGCCGCGCGCAAGCGCTGCCGGCTTTTGTTTTTTGACGCTTCCGCTCTTGTAGGAGCGGCTTCAGCCGCGAGCTTTTGCTTCAGGCTCGCGCGAGATTGATGGAAAGAGCTCGCGGCTGAAGCCGCTCCTACAAAGAAGAGCCGCTCCCACAAAAGCCCAGGCAAGAGCAGCGGGACATGCCCCGCTCTACAAAGAACGATTACGGAGACCACGATGAGCCTCAAGCAACGCCTCACCGACGACATGAAGGCCGCGATGAAGTCCGGCGACAAGGATTCGCTGGGCGTGATCCGCCTGATCAACGCCGCGATCAAGCAGCGCGAGGTGGATGAGCGGATCGTGCTGGACGACACCGCCGTGATCGGCGTGCTCGACAAGATGGTCAAGCAGCGCAAGGACTCGGTGACCCAATACGAAGCCGCCAACCGCGAAGACCTGGCCGCGGTGGAACGCGCCGAGATCGTCGTGATCGAACGATATCTGCCGGCCAAGCTGGGCGAGGCCGAGATCGGCGCGGCCATCGACGCCGCTATCGCCGAAACCGGCGCCGCCGGCCCGGCCGACATGGGCAAGCTGATGGCCGCGCTCAAGCCCAAGCTTGCCGGCCAGGCCGATATGGGCCTGGTGTCCGCCCTGGTGAAGAAGAAACTCGCCGGCTGAAGCTGCAGCCGCTTCGGCTTTGTAGGGCGGGGCTTGCTCCGCCGCTTTGCCCCTAAGCCGTCATCCCCGCGAGGCGGAATTGCGTCAGCAGATGGCCCGGAGGGCGAGCGAAGCGAGTAATCCCACGCCTTTGCCTCGCTGCTCTTGATTTTCGTAGGTGCGAATTCATTCGCACGCTTTTCGGCGTAGCAAGAGCGTGCGAATGAATTCGCACCTACATTTGTAGAGAGGAGCTTGCTCCGCTGCCTGGGCTTGTGGGTGCTGGCGACCTGCCGGCCTTTCAGGCCGGGGTTTCGCCCGCTAAAACCGCGGCCGAGTGACTTTCTTTTTGTGGGGCCCAAAAAGAGAAGTAACCAAAGAAAAAGGGCCTTTGGAAGGTATCCCGGCGATGGGGTTACCTCGTGTTCTTGGCCACCGCTCGCCCGCCCTCGGGATTCCTCCGTCGCTTCGACATTGACATCCGAGGCGATCGACAAGAACTACTCCTTAGCGCAAATCCGCAAAAGCCACGTCACCACAATCGCGGCGAATCAAAATCTAGTACCTGCGTAAGAAGGTCACCTGCGACGAAAGCAGGTCCGCTGGCGAAATTTCAGGTGCGACGCATCGCACCGCAGTTCAGGCCCTTTCTTGGGTTACTTTCTTTGGGCCAGCAAAGAAAGTGACCCGGGCGCAGCCCGGAAGCCTTTGTCCATGGCGCGAGCCGCAGCGCAAGCGGCGAGGACGCGGGCCTGGATCCCGGCCTTCGCCGGGATGACGGCTTAAGGGCAAGCGCCAGAGCAACATGGGTCCCAGCGTTCGCTGGGATGACGGCTTAAAAAAGCAAACGGCATTAAAGCGAACGGCTTAAGAGCGAATGGCTTAAGGGCAATAGCAGCGGAGCAAGCTTCGCTCTACAAAGTCGGAGCAAGACAAGGGCAGCGGAGCGAGCTCCGCTCTACAAAGCGACAGCCCGTCACTTTTCTTTTCGACGATATCGGCGATCATCCTGCCGCATGCGCCGGCCTTCGACCGAACAGATCAGGCACCACGTGCAGCGCCTGCAGGAAAGCCTGCCGGCCGCGCTGGCGCGGCGCTTCGTCGAAACCGACCTGATGACGCAAGCCGCATCGCTGTCGTTCTACGCCCTGCTGTCGCTGGCGCCACTGCTGGTGCTGCTGCTGTGGCTGACCGCATCGCTGTATCCGAGCGCTCAGGAATCGCTGATACAGCAGGTCGGCGCCCTGGCCGGCCGGGGCGCCGAACAAGTCGCCGATACCGTGATCGACAACGCCAAGAGCCGGCCGGACGTCGGCTCGCTCGCCGGGATATGGAGCACGCTGTTGCTGTTCATCGGCGCCACCGCGGTATTCGCGCGCCTGCAGGCGGCCTTGAACCTGATCTTCCACACCGACGCCAAGCGCCTGCCCGGCGCTTTCGCCTGGATGCGCAAGCGCATGTTCTCGTTCGGCGTGGTGTTCGCGCTCGGCTTCCTGCTGCTGGTATCGATGACGCTGACCACGGCGCTGGAAATCTTCTTCTCCAACGTGCCGTCCCTGCTGCCGGCGCTGGGTAATGCGGCCGCGCTGGCGATCTACTCGTTCGCGTTCGCCCTGCTCTACCACTACTTGCCCGACCGGCGCGTGCAGTGGCGGCAGGCGTTGGTGGGCGGCCTGATCACCGCGCTGCTGTTCGTGGCCGGCCGCTATCTGATCGGCCTGTACATCGGCCGCGCCGCGCCGGGCAGCGCCTACGGCTCGATGGGCACGCTGGTGATCCTGCTGGTGTGGATGTATTACGCCGCCGTGGTGTTTTTCGTCGGCGCGCTGATCACCGCGGTGATCGACGAGCGTTCGCGGGAACGTGCCGACCCGCCGATAGCCGTGCCGTAAGCGTCGCGGTCATTGGAGCGGTTCGCGCGGGCCGGCATGTGTGATCGGGCCCTTGTCGGCGGGCGGGTCCGGGCTTCGGCGGGAACATGGCGGCTTCCTGACGGCCGGAATGCACCCCTGGCCGGCTGGCGCAAGCGCCCGGCCCGGGCCGGCCCAGATCGACGGAACCCCGCTTGCGCCCAGGGCTCGGCGGGGACTTGCGGCGGATGCGATCATGGGCGCATGGCCCGCATCCCCGACGCCTTCATCGACGACCTGCTCGCCCGGACCGACATCGTCGAGGTGATCGGCACGCGCGTGCCGTTGAAGAAGCAGGGCAAGGAATACTCGGCCCGCTGCCCCTTCCACGACGAGCGCTCGCCGTCGTTCACCGTGTCCCCGACCAAGCAGTTCTACCACTGCTTCGGCTGCGGCGCGCACGGGACCGCGATCAGCTTCCTGATGAATTACGACCGCCTCGAATTCCTCGACGCGGTCGACGAACTGGCCAAGCGCGCCGGCATGGAAGTGCCGCGCGATACCCAGCAACGCAACGAAAACAGCGACACGCGCGACGTTTATGCCGCGCTGGAAGCCGCGGCCAAGTTCTTCCACAAGCAGTTGGCCGGTAGCGACAAGGCGCGCAATTACCTCGATGGGCGTGCCGTCGACGCCGAAACGCGCGAGCGCTTCATGATCGGCTACGCGCCGGACGGCTACAGCGCGTTGAAGGACGCGTTGGGCACCGACGAGCGGCGCATGAAACTCCTCGACCGCGCCGGACTGTTCTCCAAGAGCGACAACGGCCGGGTCTACGACAAGTTCCGCGACCGGGTGATGTTCCCGATCCACGACCGCCGAGGCCGCGTGATCGCGTTCGGCGGGCGCGTGCTGGATCCGGAGGATTCGCCGAAATACCTCAACTCGCCCGAGACTGCGCTGTTCCACAAGGGCCGCGAACTGTACGGCCTGTGGCAGGTGCGCCAGGCCAACAGCAAGATCGAACGGCTGATCGTGGTCGAAGGCTATATGGACGTGGTCGCGCTGTTCCAGCACGGCGTGATGCAGGCCGTGGCCACGCTCGGCACCGCGACCACGCCGGACCATGCGGAGTTGTTGTTCCGCAACGCGCCGGACGTTTATTTCTGCTTCGACGGCGACGCCGCCGGCCGCCGCGCCGCGACGCGCGCGATGGAATCGGTGCTGCCGCGCATGAAGGACGGCCGCCAGGCCTTCTTCCTGTTCCTGCCGGACGGCGAGGATCCGGATACGCTGGTGCGCCACGAAGGCGCATCCGGCTTCGATGTGCGTCTGCGGCAATCGATGCCGTTGAGCGAATTCTTCTTCAACGAATTGTCCGCCGACGTGAACCTGGCCACGCTCGACGGCAAGGCGAGATTGGCCGAACGCGCCAAGCCGATGCTGGCGCAGATCCCCGACGGCGCTTTCGGCGATCTGATGCAGCAGCGGCTCACCGAACTGACCGGCGTCGGCGCGCGCGGCAGCGCGCCGCAGACGCATGTGCCGGTGCAACGGGTACAACGCGGCAATACCGCGGCCACGCCCAAGCGCAGCCTGGTGCGCAGCGCGATCGCCTTCCTGTTGCAGAAGCCGTCGCTGGCGTTGGCGCTGGAACCGCCTTACCGCTTCGCAACGCTGCATCAGCCGGGCATCGATCTGCTGGCCGAAATCGTGTCGCTGGTGCGGGCCAGGCCCGACATCAGCACCGGCATGCTGCTGGAACACTTCGCCGACCACGAACAGTTGCCGGCATTGCAGAAGCTGGCCAGCCATAGTTTTCCCGGCGAGGAGAACACGCTGCAAGCCGAATTCCTCGACGCCGTAGCGCAGTTGGAGCGGCAGACCGTGCAGCAGCGGATCGACGAGCTGCAGCAATTACAGCGCGAAGGGGGCCTGTCTGCGGAAGAGAAGGACGAGATGCGCAGTTTGTTGCAAGCACGATTGGCAAGTTAGTCCATGCGCTTTCTGCATGCGCTCCAATCGTCAGCGTTGCGAAGACGGCCAGCCAGCGACTTCGCTCTGGCTTTGTAGAGCGAGGCTTGCCCCTGCCATTCTTGCTCTTAAGCCGTTTGCTCCTAAGCCGTCATCCCAGCGAACGCTAGGACCCATGTTGCTCTTGCCCCCTTAGCCGTCATCCCGGCGAAAGCCGGGATCCAGGCCCGCGTGCTCGTGGGCCTCGCTGCGACTCGCGCCATGGACAAAAGCT